>CAVKHY010000039.1:909-20081 GCA_963656345.1 bacterium
TTACCTTCTTACCTGCTTGTTGCGTGGTATCGATGCTGGTATAGCCGAAGTAATATAAGAGCGCAAGGGAAATATCGGAACAAAGTGTGAGTAGATAAAATAAAATGTACCCCCAATAATAGTATTCCCAAATTAACAGCAGGTTTATCAATGAGCGAAGAAGAGGAAGAAGAGGAAGAAGTGCAGCAACCCATGCCCATGGGCGTACATTCTTTGGTTTCCTTAGCAAGAACACAAACAGCATGATCTGTGGTAAAATATACAAAAGTATAAACCAAGAAAAGCCATAACAAGACAAGTAGCCAATAATCTCAGCAGATGCAGAAGCCGCAGTACAAACAATTGCAAGCGTTGACTTTTTGTTGAGGATGAGAACAAAACTACCTGTCACAAGCAAAAGAGCAATGAACCTGCATATCTGGTAGGCGATTCCTGATGCGAAGTACCTGTAAGAGTAGCTCACGTATGCAAATGGAATAACTTGAGCCAATATTGCAATGATCACTGCAGCAAGCAGCTTTTTGTTGTTTCGTAATGTTTTCACGATGATCCTATCCTCCTCATTTTCTGGCATACGTACTGTTTGCATCCTTGCTTAGCAAGCTGTACAAACACACTGTCATGCCTCTCGTTTTTTCCATCGGACTTGCTTTTGCATGAAGCAGTCCCTGGTAGAAGTTCCTATGAAATCTTTTATGGAACAATCAAATCAACCACCTCCTTTTTCAGCTCTCTTCCTCTCAACAACATACACGTGCAGAAGGGCGAAAGCCACGTGAACAATGTGCAAATACGCACATTCGCGTAAAAACGCCCGAATGTTGGTTACCTCGATAAGAGTTTCGACAAAATAGGCAGCTAATCCTTTTTTTGGTAATTATTTTGCGATGCGACGTTGGAACCGCATCGTGGCAAATTGACTCACCCTTGCTTTTTCCAGCTCAATCGCATATAATAAGTTGACTATTTGTGGCCTTGTTCGGCAGGAAGAAAGCGGATCAAGACCTTTGATACAAGCAAGGAGGCATCGCCATGAAAGTGATTCTGTTGGCTGATGTAAAGGGTGTTGGCAAGAAAGACGAAATTCTGAATGTATCCGACGGCTATGCCCGTAATTTCCTGTTCCCCAAGAAGTGGGCAGTGGAAGCCACTGCCGGTGCCACTAAGGAAGTGGAGCGGAAGCGGGCAGCCGAGGCAGCCCGGGAAGCGGAGCGCCGTGCGGCGGCTGAGGAAAAGGCAAAGCAGCTGAAGGGCAAAACCGTGACCCTGACGGTGAAGTGCGGCGACAAAGGCCGTCTGTATGGTTCCGTAACCTCCGCTGAAATTGCGGAAGCGCTGGAGCAGCAGCATGGTGTGAAGGTGGATAAACGGAAGATCGACCTGCCTGAGGCTGTGCGTCAGGTGGGGGATGTGCAGATGACCGTGTGGCTCTACAGCGGCGTCACCACCCCCATGACCCTGCATGTGGTGCCGGTGACCAAGTAAAACCAGAGCTTTGGCAGGGGAGGTGAGCAGGTGAGCGAATTGCGCGGCGTTACGCCGCCAAACAGCGTGGAGGCAGAACGTTCCGTACTGGGCGCCATGCTGCAGGACGGGAATGCCGTTATGCAAGCGGCGGAACGTCTTCAGCCCGATGATTTCTATCAGCCTGCCCACCGGGAACTGTTCGACTGCATGATCAGCCTGTACCGGGAGCAAAGCCCGGTGGATCTGGTGACCACCGACAGCGAATTGAGCCGTCGGGGCACGCTGGAGGGCATCGGCGGTACGGCGTACTTGATTGAGCTGAGCCAGTATGTGCCTACCACCGCCAACGTGAAAGCTTATATCAATCTGGTGGCGGAGAAAAGCACCCTGCGGAAGCTGATTCAGGCCGGACAAAGCATTGCCCAGGAGTGCTACAGTCAGCAGAATCCGCTGCAGGAGATCATGAATCATGCGGAGAAGTCCATCTTCGATATCGTGATGAACCGAGCCAGCGGCGATTCCCTGGTACATGTGAAGGAAGTGCTCTACGGCACTTATGGCAAGATTGAGGAGCTGAGCAAGCTTCATGGCAAGGTTTCCGGCGTGCCTACCGGGTTCACGGGACTGGATAATATGCTGACCGGCCTTCATGAGGGCGAGCTGATTATCTTAGGTGCCCGGCCTTCCATGGGTAAAACCTCTCTGGCCATGAACATCGCCTCCCATGCGGCGCTGCAGGCCAACAAATCCGTGGCCGTGTTCAGCCTGGAAATGCCCCGGGAGCAGATCGCCCTGCGTATGCTCTGTTCCGATGCCCGGGTGGATATGCAGAAGGTTCGTCAAGGTACCCTGACCACCGATGACTGGATGAAACTGGCACGTTCCATTGGCCCCATGTCCAATGCCCCCTTGTACATTGACGATACGGCAGGCATTTCCCCTTCCCAGCTGCGCAGCCGCTGCAGGCGGCTGATGATGGACAAGGGACTGGATCTGATTGTGCTGGACTACCTGGGGCTGATGCATTCGGATACCCGGGCGGAAAACCGGCAGCTGGAGGTCAGCGAAATCAGCCGCTCCCTGAAGGCTATCGCCCTGGAGCTGAAGGTGCCGCTGATCGCCTGCGCTCAGCTTTCACGTGCGGCAACCACCCGTACGGACAAGCGTCCCGCTCTTTCCGACCTGCGTGACTCCGGCTCCATCGAGCAGGATGCCGACGTGGTGATGTTCATCCACCGGGAAGGTTATTATGATCCCAACACCGAGGATAAGAATATCGGCGAAATCATCGTATCCAAGCAGAGAAACGGTCCCTTGGGTACGGTGAAGGTGGCTTGGCTTAGCGAGTATACCACCTATACCGACCTGCCGGGGGGATCCCTCGGCGCAGAAAGCGCTCCCTTCTAAGCGATGAAGGGATAAAGGAGAATCATCTATGGAGCAGCTGCCCCTGGCGCAGCTGCAAACGGGAATGCGGTACGAAGGCTTTCTGCTGGTGCGTTCCTGCGAGCAGCGCAAGGATAAAAATGGCAACAACTACCTGGACATGAAGCTGAGTGACCAGAGCGGAGAAATGGAATGCAAGCTGTGGGACAGAAATGCAGAGCCCTTCGCATCCGGCACCATCATCAAGGTACGGGGTTCCATCACCGAGTTTAACGGACGGATTCAGCTGAAAATTGAGCGGATCCGCCCAGCGGCGGAAGAGGATGCGGTGGATCGGCGGCAGCTGATTCCCTGCGCACCGGAAGAGCCGAAGGTGATGATGGAGGAAATCAACCGCGCGGTGGAAGCTTTCGAGAACAGCGACCTGAAGAAGCTGACGAAGGAAATGCTTCGCTTGGCAGGGGATCGGCTGATGTACTTCCCAGCGGCTCAGCGGCTGCACCACGCCGAATACGGCGGTTTGCTCCACCACACCACCGGCATGCTCCGCACGGCAGAGCATATGATTAAGGCCTATCCCTTCCTGAACGGGGATCTGCTCCGTGCCGGGGTCATTATGCATGACCTGGGCAAGATTCAGGAAATGGACAGCGATGCGTCCGGCAGCGTGAGAGACTACACGGCGGACGGGCTGCTGCTGGGGCACCTGGTGCGCGGGGTCGCTACCCTGCAGGAGGCTGCCAAGAACGTGGGAGTGGAGGGTGAACTGGTGCTTCTGCTGGAGCATATGATCATCAGCCACCATGGGGAAGCCGAATTCGGCAGTCCCAGAAAGCCCATGTTCCCGGAGGCAGAGGTGCTGCACTGGATTGACCTGCTGGATGCCCGGATGAATGAAATGAAGGGCATTATGGATCGGCTGCCGGAAGGGGCTTTCTCCGAAAAGGTGTGGAGCCTGGATCGGCGGCTGTATCATCCCCGGTATGAGGAAGCTTTGCCCGCCGATGAAAAGACGCCGGAGCAAGAAACTGTGGCGGCAGAGGCAGAGAAAGCAGAAGAATTCTCGGATGAGGAACTGCCTTGGTAACAATTGTTTTCACGAAATGGAGGGAAACAGGATGAAAAAGTTCCGTCTGTTTGCACTGATGTGCGTATGCGTGCTGGCGCTGAGCGCCTGCGGAAGCTCGAATACTTCGAACAGCCCCTATTCGGTCATTACCACTGCGAACTCCTCCCAAAATCTGTACGCCAATCAGGCCACGGAAGCCCCTACGGCAACACCCATCAGCCTGACGGTGGATGATACGGATGAAACGGACTACGACACCGGTGATTACGACCCCAGCTCTGAGGAAGGTTCCGGCGTGGGGGATGACGGCGTTGTCGACATTCCTTTCACGGATACGGATGAAGTGACTCCTGTGCCCACCATTCGCAGCGAGTATGCAGGCGCTACCCCTGTGGTGATTGATCCTATTGATAAGCCTACCGCCACGCCGCTGCCTGCCCTGAGCTTTGAATACACCACCTACGATGCCACCAAGCTGCACCTGAGCTTCGAAGGCCCTGTGGGCTGGACGGTGGATGATACCAGCAGCGACACCTACATCATCACCAATACCAGCTCCAATGCGGACTATCAGGCCAGCATGACCATTCATATTGCTTCTGTCACCAGCGACTATTCCACCAGCCAGCTGACCAGCGAAGTGAAGAACATGCTGAGCAACGTGAGATCCTCCATGGATTTCTCCTCCTTCAGCCCTTCCAACACCGCATCCCGCACCTTGCTGGACAAGGCCGGCGTGTATGCCAACTATACCGGCACCCTCAGCGACGGCACCAAGATTGCAGGCCGTGTGCAGGCTACCTGCCTGAACAAGGTGCTGTATACCGTGCACATCACCTATCCCCAGGGCTACAAGGATACCTATGTGGATAAGGTGTACAGCAAGATGCGCTCCACCATTAAGATTACCCAGTGATGACAGAGAGAAGCAGGTGTGCCCTGCAAAACTTTGCCGATGGGTGCAACTGTGCTCAGTCGGTGCTTGCCGCCTATGCGGATGTGATGAACCTGACCCGGGAGCAGGCATTACGCCTTGCTGCCGGGTTCGGCGGAGGCATGGGCAGGCTGCGCCGGGACTGCGGGGCGTACACTGCCGCCGTGATGCTGGTGTGCGCCATGGAGGAAGGGGCAAGCGAAGCTCCTGAAAACAGGGCACGGTTGTATACTCGGGTACAGCGGCTGTACGGAGACTTTGTTGCCAGGCTGGGCACGGTGAATTGTGCCAAATTGCTGGGCAAGCCAGAGGGAGCGGAACCGCCCGTGCCGGATCCCCGGACGAAGGCCTATTACGCCTCCCGCCCTTGTGCCAACATTATCCGAATTGCCTGTGAGATCATTGATGAACACCTGGCGGAAGGAGGCCATGCATCATGAAGGCCGTGATTCTTTCCACCCACACCGGCGGCGGTCATGACGCTGCCGCCCATGCCATGGAGGAAGCCCTGACGGAAGCCGGCGTGACCTGCAAGGTAATGGACTGCGTTGCCTTTGGGGGCGAGTGGTTCAGCCGGGCGGTATCCAAGGCTTACGTCCGTGCCGTGCAGCGTTCCCCGGAAGGCTTCGGGAAGGTGTACCGGCTGGGCGCCATGCTCAGCACCCCCAAATGGAAATCCCCCGTTTATCTGGTCAACAGCACTTATACCAAGAAAATGGCCAGGGAATTGGAGGACTACGGGGCAGATCTGGTGGTCTGTACCCATATGTTCGGCGGGCAAAGCATGACCCACCTGAAGCGTCACGGCGCTTACAAGGGATTGCTGGCCATGATTATGACTGATTATACCCTGAGCCCCTTCATGGAGGACATTCAGGCGGATGTGCTGATTGTCAGCCATCCCGGGGTCATGCAGGAATGCATCGATAAGCATATCCCTAGGGAAACCATGGTGCCCTTGGGCATTCCGGTGAGCCTGAAGTGCCGCCCCTGCACGGATAAGCGGCAGGCAAAAGAAGCAGCCGGGCTGGATCCTGACAGGAAGTATGTGCTCCTGGCAGGAGGCTCCATGGGAGCAGGCAGTCTGCCGGAAACCCTGACTGCCGTGCTGGCCGGCATGGAGCAGGAGGACAGGCTGCTGGTGGTCTGCGGCACCAATGAGGAAGTTCGGGCGGAATGTGAAACCCAGTGCCGTGGGGATGAACGCGTCACCGTGCTGGGCAAGGTAACGCCCCTGTATCCCCTTTTGGCGGCAGCGGATTTGGTAGCCACCAAGTCCGGTGGGCTGACTTCCACGGAGACCATGACCATCGGCGTACCCATGCTGGTGGTGAATCCCATCAGCGGATGCGAAACCGCCAATGCGGACTTCTTTGCTGCCCGGGGCATGGCTGCCTATGCCCACAACAATGGCGATATTACGGAATTAACCCATATGCTGCTGAACGATGAGACGGCGAGAAAGGCCATGGTGGCGGCTCAGCACCGGGAGATTGACCCGGACTGTGCCCGGAAGATTGCTTCCTGCCTGATTCGGAAGACGGAAGAATGGGAGAGAGCCCCAAAGGGGTGACATGACATGCATGATTTATTCCTGTGCCTGGTGTACACGATAGGCGGTTATCTGTCAGGAAACATCATGTACGCCTACTGGCTGCCCAAGTGGATTCGTGGGGTGGATGTACGGGACTTCGGTGCAGACCGAAACCCGGGTTCTGCCAACGCCACGGTGGCCTGCGGTCTGCCCATGGGCATTGCCTGCGCCGTGCTGGATATATTGAAGGGAGCCGTTCCCGTATACCTGGCCATGCATGTGGCCAAGCTGCCCCTGTGGTACATGGTGCCGGTGGTGCTGGCGCCTGTTGCCGGACACGGCTGGCCTGTGCTGTTTAACGGCCGGGGAGGCAAGGCCATTGCCACAAGCTTTGGGGTGCTCATTGGCCTCCTGCCGGAGATTCTGCTGGCGCCCCTGTGGGCGGTGATCATTCTGGTGTGCCTGCCCTTTATTCACAATCACAGCATGCTCATGGTGGTGACAAGTTCCGCCATGTCGCTTGGCAGTTTTCTCATGTACCCGGTGATCCCCATTCATCTCATGGCCTGCGGCGTGGCAGGGATTCTCATTGTCCGCCACCGCCCGCCCAAGGAGCGTACCCCTCAAACAGAAGAAGCCCGGCAAAATGCCAATGGGTAAGATGGAGCGTCGAAAGGCGCTCTTTTTTTGCAAGCAAAATTGGTTTTCGGCGGGTCCTGTTGGATAAAAGATCAACCGAAATAAGCAAGCGAAGCTTGCGATGATTTAGACGGCGGAGGTTTTTGGTGCAAAAGAGCCTTTCTGCCATCCTATTGCCTCAGTTTGTCGCAAAGGTTGACCCGCTGTCTCATGCAGTGATACAATAAGGGCACTAAGCATGCAGGAGTAGCGAAACATGATTAAACTGCTGATGGTTACCCCCAACGCCATTGTGTACAATGCCGCCGTGCGCCTGACCAAGGCCGCCCTGCCGGATGTGGAAGTGATTCAGACCACATCCAAGGAGGTTGTGGAGGCTGTGACCAAGAGCATGAAGGGCTGCACCGGCATTGTGGTGGCTCGGGGCAATCAGGCACAGCTGCTGAAACGCAATGTGGAGTTTCCTGTGGCAGAAATTATTTTCTCCGGGCAGGAAATGGCAGGCTTTGTCAAGCGTGCCTGCGATCTGGTGCATCATTCTCACCCGAAGATTGCCTTCATTGGCTTCCATCATATGTATTCCGATGTGGAGAACATTGGAGAGCTGGCCCAGGCGGATATTCATATCCACTATGCCGGCAATTCGGAAATGGTGGCGCCTGTTACGGAAAACGCCATTCGGAACGGGGCGGAGGTCATTATCGGCAGCGAAAACGCCTGCGAGTACGCTGCCGCCAAGGGAATTCCCACCGTATTCGTGGATGAATCGGTGGATTGTCTCCGGGATGCCCTTCGCCGTGCCCTGCTGGCCATGGATGCCATCCGAGTGGAGCAGCGGCGGACGGTGGAGTTTACCTCTCTGCTGAATTATTCCTTTGATGCCATCCTGAAGCTGGACGCCAAGGGACGCATTGAGATTGTGAACACCGTGGCGGAAAACGTGTTCCATTGCCCCCAGGAACAGCTCATCGGCAAAAAGTTTACCGAGCTGCCGGATATGAAGCTTTCCGACATGGTGACAAAAACCATGACCCAACAGGAAAACCTGTATGCCAGCGTGGTGCTCATCCGCAACGAACGGTATCTGCTGAACATCGCCTGCATTGACGTGCAGGGGCAGAACTTTGGCTATATCCTGACCCTGTACGCCTTCGGTACGGTGGACACCATGCAGGAAACCATTCGGCAGGAGCATGTACAGCAGGGAGATCAGGCCAAGGGGCAGTTCAGCAAGTATCAGACCAAGTCACCCAAGGTGCGGCAGATGCTGGAGGCTGCAAGCCGGTATGCGCCCTTCGATCTGCCCATTTTGATCATCGGCGAGCCAGGCACCCAGCGGCTTCGGCTGGCGGAGTCCATTCATAATGAAAGCCTGCGGCGGGATAAGCAATTTATCCGGGCTGATCTGAGCGTTATGCCGGTGGAAAGTCAGACGGAGCTGCTGTTCGGCCGGGCAACCAATAACGGCCTGATGTACAACGCCCACAAGGGCACCTTGTATATCCAGCACATCGAACTGCTGAACCAGGAAAGTCAGCATCAGCTGCTGAATGTGATCCTGAACGAACAATACTATCCGCCCAAGCAATCCAAACCCACCTGGGCATCGGTACGATTGATTGCCTCGGTGGATGAAGACCTGGAACAGCGTGTGCGGCAGGGCACTTTCTCGCCGGTACTGCTGGCTCGGCTGATGGACTATCACCTCCGTACGCCTTCCTTGCGGGAATGTCCGGAGGATCTGCCACGATTGATTGACGAGGCCATTACCGAGGCACGGATTCAGACTGGCAAGCCGGCTGTCTTTACCCCGGAAGCTACGAAGCTGCTGCTGGGGTATTCCTGGCCGGGAAATCACCGGGAACTGCAGGTCTTCCTGAAGAAGGCGTTTTTGCTGACGCTGACCAATCGGATGGATGTAGATTTTGTCTCCCGCCTGCTGCAGCTGGATGCGCCGGAAAAAGCCGGCGAGAAGGAACAGGTGCTGGTGGTCAGCAGCGATGAAGAAAGAGAACTTCGCATGGCACTGAGTCAGCACCACTACGATCGGGAAGCAGTGATGGCGCAGCTTGGCATCAGCCGAGCCACCCTGTACAGGAGAATGAAGAAATACGGTATCAAACAGTGACAAGAAAGAGGCGCATCCTTCGGCTTAGCCGTGACAGGATGCGCCTCTTTGGTTCGCTTCATTTACTTTACGCTGTTCACCAGCTGAACGGCGGCTTCGTGTACCTTCTGAGCAGCGTCCATGCTCAGCTTGGTGGCGGCGGCTGCGGCAGCCTCGGTAGAGTCTGCGGCGGCGACTTCCGTCTTCATCTGCTCAAACACGGTATAGCATTCGTCCTGCAGCTGTGCCAGCTGGGTGTCCACGTCTGCCTTCTGTGCATCGGTCAGGGTGCCGTATTCGTACAGGTTGGACAGGGCGTCGAAGGTCCAGTAGTAGGAGTCTGCCCAGTTGTCAGGCAATACCTTGAAGCCTTCCACCGGCACCCGCTCACCAGCTTCATTCCGCTTGTAGGTGGTGGTGGCATAGTACAGACCTGCTTCGGGAGCTTCCGTGACGAAGGATGCTTCGGCGGTGCTCAGCTGATAGGCTGCATAAGTATCCGTGGTCAGCATGGGGTAGTAGGGCACGAATACGTTGATGGCGGCATCGTCCAGGGAGACCCATTCCACGGTGTCCGTCACGCTGTCCTCAGCGGAGATCTGGAAGATGTGGGTTTCCAGGTTCCGGGTAGAGCCGATGCCTGCAATGTGGTAGTAACCCACCACGTCCGCTACGGTCCAGGCGTGATCCAGAGTGATGTTGGAGTAGAAGGGAACAATCTCTCCTGCTTCGTTTACATTGGAGATGGTGTAATCCTGTGCGGCAGGCTCTTCCTTGGCATTGGCTTCGCCAAAGTAGGCCAGGGCATTCACCATACGGGAACCGGCAGTTTGGGTGCTGTTGTAGGAGGCTACATAGTCAATGGTGTTGGCTTCCTTGTCGCCCACATAAGTGCCGGCCTTTTCTGCCACGGTGACCAGATCCTTGGATACGATCACGTTGTCCGTGTCGTCCATATCAATGAGGCCGATGACGGACATATTAGGCTGGGCGAAGACCAGGGAGCCGTTCAGCTTCACTGCTACGTATTGCGTGCCGCTGGCGTTTTCCACGTACCAGGTTTCCTTGTTGTCTGCAATGAAGATGCCGGAACCGCCTGCACAGCCGGCGTTGTCATAAATGCTCAGCAGCAGCTCCACAGCTTCCTTGGCGGTAGCGGCTTCACTCAGCAGCACAGTGGGGATTTCCGCTTCCTCAATGCCTGCATCCTGATAAGGGTCTGCTTCGGCAATGGCATCGGAGCAGCCGATGGTTTCCGTAGCGGTGACGGTCAGCCCCATTTCATTGGTGCCGGCTGCCTGATAAGGGGTGTGGGCGTGGGTGCCGCCGCAGTCCGGGCAAACATTATCTACGCCTGCACCGTTGTCATCCTGGAAGGCAGTGTAGCTGTAGCTGTCCTTGGTGAAGGTATAGGAGAAACCGTAGCAGCCATTGTACACCTCACCGGCTTTATGCACACCGGCAGGAATGGCAAAATACATTTTGTTGTAGCTGTTGGCAATGTCCTCGGAGCGGGCGAACATGGTGGTTCCGTCTGCCGTTAAGTCAGCGCCTACGTAAACCGCCGTGCAGGCAGATGCACCTACGGAAGCCATGCACATCAGCGATGCCAGTGCTGTTGCCAATACCTTTTTGCCGGAGAAGTGAAACATGAGAAGCACCATCCTTTCCTTCGTTACGAGAGGCATTATACTGCATAAATATTCGTTTGTCAAGGATTAAAATAAATATTTATACAAATTCTTTTGCCACATTCTTCTGGACGATTCTTCCCGGTCTGTGTTATAATAAATCGGTTAAGCATAGGGCAGCGCAGGAGGAAGTATGCGGTTAAAAAAGCTGGAATTATACGGCTTCAAGTCCTTTGCCCAAAGGACGGAAATCGTTTTTAATGAGGGAATCACGGGCATTGTGGGACCGAACGGTTCCGGTAAGAGCAACATCGGCGATGCGGTGCGGTGGGTCTTGGGGGAGCAGAGTGCGAAGACCCTCCGGGGCGCCAGCATGTCGGATGTTATCTTCAACGGTACCCAGAAACGCAAGCCCCTGAGCTACTGCGAAGTCTCCCTGGTGTTTGAAAATGAGGATCGGGCTTTGCCCATGGACTTTGCGGAAGTCATGGTCACCCGCCGGGTGTATCGTAATGGGGAAAGTGAATATTATCTCAACCGCGCCGCCTGCCGGCTGAAGGACGTGATTGACCTTTTCCGGGATACGGGTATCGGCAAGGAAGGCTATTCCATCATCGGCCAGGGGCGTATTGATGAAATCCTTTCCCGCCGGGGAGAGGATCGCCGCCAGGTGTTTGAAGAAGCCGCCGGCATCGTGAAGTTCAAGGCGCGAAAGGAAGAAGCGGATAAGAAGCTTCAACGGACGCTGGAGAATGCTGACCGGATCGACGATATTCTGGAGGAGCTGACCCGGCAGCTGGGGCCTTTGGAGGAGCAGGCCAAGGCGGCGCGAGAGTACATCGAGCTTTCCGGGGAACTGAAGGTGCTGGACATGAACCTGTTCCTGATTCGCTCCGATAAGGCGCAGGAACGGTTGGCGGAGCTGGATGGGGAACTGATGAACATCCGCACCGTGCTGCAGGATACGGAGGCCGCCCTTGCGGAAAAGACGGCACGCCGGGATACCATTCAGGCAGACATTGCCCAGCTGGAGGAAAAGCTGACTGGGGCACGGGATGCCCTGATGGACTGCGCCGATCAGGTGCACGAGGCGCAAAGCACCCTGACTGCCCTGACTGCCGCCCGGGAAGCCCGGCAGGAAAATCGGGAGCGGATGACCCGGGAGCAGCAGGAAGGCGAAGACCGGCTGATTGAGCTGGAAAAGCTGCTGCATAAGAGCCAGGACGAAACATCCACCCAGGACGGCATGGTGGCTGCGGCAGAAAAGGTGCTGGAAGAAGCCAAAGCCCGTGCCGAGCAAGCCGACGCCGCCTCTGCCCAGGCAGAAAAGGCGCTGGAGGAACATAAGCAGGCATTGATGCAGGCCATGAACCGCCTGTCTGCCGTGCAGAACGATCAGACCCGACTGAAAACCATGCGCACCCAAATGGAGCAGCGCTTGGAAGAAATCAACGCTTCCGGGGACGAACTATCTGCCAAGGAAAAACAATTGGCGGAGGAAAACGACAAGGCAGAAGCTCGGGTGCAGCAAGAGGAAGCGGCGCAGAAGCAGCTGGCGGATGCCCTGCGGGAAAAGCAGGCGGCCTTCAATAAGCAGGATGCCGTGGTCATTGACATGCGTACCCGGGTGGATCAGCAATCCTCTGCCTTGCAGAATGCCCAGAGCCGGCATAAGCTGCTCAGCGAAATGACCCGGGAGATGGAAGGTTATAACCAGTCTGTCCGCCGGGCGGTGCAGTATGCTGCTCAACGGCAGATGACCGGGGTCAAGGGTGTGCTGACCCAACTGATTTCCGTGCCTCAGAAGTACGAAACCGCCATCGACATGGCACTGGGCGCAGCGCAGCAGAACATTGTGACGGACAATGAGGAAACGGCCAAGCAGCTCATTGATTTCCTACGGCAGAATCGCTTCGGTCGTGCTACCTTCCTGCCCATGTCCGCCGTTCGTTCCAAGTTGCTGACGGATCGGGAACGGCAGGCACTGCGGCTCCCTGGATGCCTGGGCGTAGCCAGCGAACTGGTGCAGTGCGCGCCGGAGTATCGGGGCATTGTAGAAAACTTGCTGGGGCGCACGGTGATTGCGGAGGATTTGGACAAGGGCATTGCCATTATGCGTGCCGGCGGCCATTCCTTCCGCCTGGTGACGCTGGTGGGCGATGTGATGCACTCCGGCGGTTCCATGACCGGCGGCTCTACCCAGTCCCGGGCGGTGAACCTGCTGGGACGGGAACGGGAACTGAAGGAACTGACGGAGACCATGAATCTGGGCAAAACCCGCCTGGAGCGGATGCGGCAGGAATTGCAGCAGGCACAGGCACAGAAGGAAACCCTTCGCCGGGAGGGCGAGGAAGCTTTGAGTCAGCTGCATCAGCAGGAGATTGCCGTAGCCCGTGAGCATGAACGGGCGGACAACGCCGCTTCAGAACTGGCGTCCCATCGCCTGCGCATGGAGGAAACAGAGCAAGCAGGTGTGCAGCTGCGGGAGTCCATTGAGCAGATTACCCAGCAGCTGCAGGATATTACCCGGCAAAGCGGCGATGTGGAAACGGATCAGGCGGCCATGGAGCAGAAGACCCTGACGCTTCAGCAGGCACTGAGCCAGGCACGGGAAGACGCCGCTGCCGCCAACGATAATTTCATGGTGCGCACCTTGCAGCTTTCCGACCTGAAGCACGAGCTGGATACCCTGCAGAAGGATACCAGCCGCTTTGAGCAGGATTACGCCCAGGCCATGCAGGATCAGGAAAAGCGTGCCCAGCAGCTGCGGGATATGGAAGAGCAGGATCGCCGGGACGCTGCCGGTGCGGCAGACGCTTCCGCCCGGGTGGAACTGCGGAAGCTGGATCAGAAGCGACAGGAGCAGATTATTGCCGCCCTGGAAGAAAAACGGAATGGGGAGCAGAGCCAGCTGAAGGAAGCCCTGACGGACATGGAAAACCTGCATCAGTCCTTCTCCCGGGACAGCGACCGTGTCCACCGCACGGAGCTGGCTAGAGCCAAAGTAGAAAGCGACCTGAAGCAATTGCAGGATCGCATCTGGAACACCTACGAAATCACCTACGCCGGAGCGGAGGAATTCCGGCAGACGGACGGCTTCGATCCGGTTAGCGCGGATCGCCGGGCGGCACAATTGTCCAGCCAGATTCGGGCACTGGGGCCGGTGAATGTGAATGCTGTGGAGGAATATGCGGATTCCAAGGCTCGCTTTGATGACCTGACCACCCAGCAGCAGGATCTGAAGCAGGCCGAGAAGGATCTGCGGGAACTGATTGAGCGGCTGATTGAACAGATGAAGACCACCTTTGTGGATAACTTCACCAAGCTACAGGGATATTTTTCGGAGACCTTTACCCGGTTGTTCGGCGGCGGCCATGCGGCGCTGTCCTTGATGGATCCTGACGATCCCCTGAACTGCGGCATTGAGGTCAACGCCCAGCCCCCGGGAAAGAAACTGCAGCTGCTGTCCCTGCTTTCCGGCGGCGAACGGGCACTGACGGCTATCGCCATCCTCTTTGCCATGCTGAAGCTGAAGCCTACTCCCTTCTGCATTCTGGACGAGATTGAAGCTGCCCTGGATGATGCGAACATTGGCTACTTTGCGGACTACCTGGCAGAGTACAGCAAGAGCACCCAGTTCGTGGTGGTGACCCACCGTAAAGGCACCATGGAGCGGTGCAATTCTCTGTACGGCGTGGCCATGGAGGAACAAGGCGTCAGCAAGATGGTGTCGGTCAGCCTGCAGGATTATCAGGAATAAATACCCTGCTTGTTGGAAAAAGTGAATGATAGTGCAAAAACGCTCGAGGCCTTGAAGGCTTCGGGCGTTTGCCTATTCGCTTGTATACAAAAAGGCTGTCCCGCCTTCACGAGACAGCCTCAGGGAAAAGGATGCGATGATTAGATAACGCCATACTGCTTCAGCAGTTTTTCAATGTCCGTGTTCTGAATCTTGCCGAGGACCTTCTTCAGGGCAAGCTTCTCCACAAGACTCAGCTCCATGTCAGTGGCCTTTTTGCCGTCACGCAGCTTGGTGGTGGCATTCAGCAGGTCGCGAACATCATAGACGCTGCCCCACACCTCCGGCACACCACGGTCAATGTTCAGCAGGGTGTACACGCTTTCCATGCCGGTACGCATGGAATACTCGGTGGTGAAGATGGTGTCCCGGGGAGTTTCGGCGAACTGACCCAGGAAGGCGAAGTTCTTGGAGCCCTTCGGTACCACATCGGGACGGTCGCCGTAAGCACGGGGCATGAAGAAGGCGTCGATGTAAGGCATCATCACAGGCACAGTGTTGGCGCTGTTGGTTGCCATGTCCTCGATTTCATTTTCCGGCACGCCCAGGTGATACAGCCACTCCATGCAGATTTCCTTGCCGGTGCATTCCCGCATGGGCTTCTTGATGTAATCGCCGGGCTTGTCGGTGAACAGGGAGTACACCCACACCAGGCAATGATCCTTGGGTTGAGCGCGGAACTGGGGCTGACGGTTGATCGTCCAGCTCATGAGCCAGTTGGAATCCTTCACGGAAACGATGCCGCCGGTCACCACGTGACCGGTGAAGGGATCACGCTTGCAGATCTTCTTGATGTAGGGGATGATGCGCTGATCCAGGGTTTCCACGGTAGCGCTCATCCAATTGGTCTGCTCGGGATCGTAGCAGAACTTGTCGGGATGGCCGAAGGAAGGATCCTGTGCGGCGATCTTCCGCCACATATCCCAGCCGCCGCCTTCCTTAAGCTCGGTGTTGTAGGGGGCAGGGGTGTTCTGACTGCCAGTGGAGGAGTTCTCCACGCAGCCGCCGTTGGTGATGAACACCAGATCATTTTCCGTCAGGTCAATGCCGTCTTTCTTGCCATCGGTCAGAATTTCGATGCGCTTGGCCAACTTGTGTTCCGGGTTGGAACAGTCGAAAACCACGTTGGTGACCTGCACGCCGTAGTGGAACTGGACGTTGAAGCCCTCCAGGTACTTGATCATGGGCAGGATCATGGATTCGTACTGATTGTACTTGGTGAACCGCAGGGCAGAGAAGTCAGGCAGTCCGCCGATGTGGTGGATGTACCGCTGAATGTACAGCTTCATCTCCAGCGCACTGTGCCAGTTCTCGAAGGCGAACATGGTGCGCCAGTACAGCCAGAAGTTGGAGTTCAGCACCTCATCATCGAAGAAATCGGTGATTTTCTTATCCTGCAACTCCTCATTGGGGGTGAAGAACAGGTGCATGATTTCCATGGCACCCTTATCGGAGATGCTGAACTTGCCGTCGGTATGGGCGTCCTCGCCCCGGTTCACCGTGGCACGGCACAGGGAGTAGTTGGGGTCTTCCTTATTCAGCCAGTAGTACTCATCCAGTACGCTGACCCCTTCTGTTTCAATGGAAGGAATGGAGCGGAAAAGATCCCACATCACCTCGAAATGGTTGTCCATTTCACGGCCGCCCCGCATGACGTAGCCAAGATTCTCGTACTTGTAGCCGTCGCAGGCGCCGCCGGGCAGATTGCCCTTCTCCAGAATGTGCACATGTTCGCCCTTCATCTGGCCGTCACGAACCAGATAGCAGGCGGCCGTCAAGGCTGCCAAGCCGCTGCCAACAATGTAGGCAGACTTCTGATCAACGCCCTCGGGCTTCTTAGGGCGGGCAAATGCTTCGTAGTTACCGCTGGAATAATACATGGTTCAAGCTCCTTTCCATCTATGTGAAGTCGTTGGTTTCATCCGACGATGCAAGGATACCGCACTTTGCAGAAAACAACAATCAACAAAAAATCCTCCGTGATAAAGGAATTATCACGGAGGGGGGATGTGTTCAGATTTTTATCATTCCGGGGGATTTGACGTATCCTTGTCCGTGCGCAGCCGCTGAAGGGCAGCGTTGATGCCCCCGTGAATCACCTGATCCAAGCGTTCCACCAGCAGGGCAGGATCATCCTTCATGTTGCCCTTGATCCAGTCCAACATGAGCCCCACAAAGGCATACTTGTAGACCGTGGCAATGAATTTCTTGTCTTCATCCCGCACACTCATGCCCTGTGCCTTTTCTTCCACAACGCCTTCCAGCAGGTCGTAGGTCAGCTTATATAGGTAGTTTTCCACCTGTTCCCGGCTGACGGAGTGATACACATTCATAATGAAGGGCTTGTTTTCCAGCACGGCTTCAAAAATCTGCAGAAAGCCCTGCTGCCAGGTTTCGTAGGTTTTCTTGCCTGCCAGGGCACGGCTGGCGTCCTCCTCGCAGCACCATTCCACCAGATCGTAAATGTCCTTGAAATG
The DNA here is from genome assembly GCA_963656345.1 of bacterium. Classification (GTDB taxonomy): domain Bacteria; phylum Bacillota; class Clostridia; order Christensenellales; family Aristaeellaceae; genus CAKUFA01. The sequence goes on from CAVKHY010000039.1 coordinate 17,953, forward strand.
ATAGTAGAACGTCATGCGGTTGATACCGCAGTCCTCGGCAATGTCATTGATGGTAATCTTATTCAAGGGCTTCTGCAGCAGCAAATGCTTCAGGGATGCTTCCAGTGCCCGCTTGGTAACTTGCGACATAAGAGCGCCTCCTTCCCACGTGGTATCTTTATTGTAACAGCAGGAACAAAAGGTTGCAAGGAGACAAAAAAGGGAAGATGCGCAAAGCTGCCCTTGGCAAACGGGAAAAATCTCGCTATAATTTCCCCTGATGACATTCGATGATTGAGGTGATCCTTATGCCCATGGACGGATTGACATTGGGTTTTGTGGCACGGGAGCTGAACAACCGCTTAGCAGGGGGCAGGATCGATAAAATTACCCAGCCGGAAAAAGATACGCTGATTCTGCTGATTCGCTCCGGCAATGAAAACTGCCGGCTGCTGCTGTGCGCTTCGCCCAATAATGCACGGTGCCACCTGACCACAAGCACCTTTCCGAATCCGCTGGAGCCGCCCATGTTCTGCATGCTGCTCCGCAAGCAGCTGATGGGCGGTCATGTGCTGGGCATGAAGCAGATTGGCGGCGACCGTGTGCTGCACATGGACATTGATACCGTGGATGAGCTGGGGGATCATGTGCTGCGCCGATTGATTCTGGAAGTGATGGGACGCCACAGCAACCTGATTCTGGTGGATGGCGAAGGCAAAATTCTGGAGGCGGCACGGCATGTAAATCAGGAAATGAGCCGGGTGCGCCTGATTCAGCCGGGGCTGAGCTATGCGCCGCCACCTGAGCAAAACAAGCTGGATCCGCTGACCCTGGAGCCGGAAGCGTTGGAAAAACGTCTGCTGGAGGCGGGAGACGTTCCCCTTGCCAAGGCGCTTGGCGGGTGTGTTGCAGGCCTGTCGAACCCTGCGGCCAAGGAGCTTGCTTATCGGGTGCTTTCACCGGGAGAAGACCGGGCGGAAGATGTGCGTGATGCGGCCAAGCGGCTGACGGATTTTCTTCATCGAATGGCCGATCATGCAGACCCGCGAGTGCTGTTGAACGAGCAGGGCGACCCGGAGGATGTGTTTCCCTTCCCTTACCTCAGCCGGGACATTACTCATCAAGTTTCTGAACCGTCCGTCAGTGCGGCGCTGGAACGTTACTTCGGCGCTCGGGATCGGCAGGATCGCCTGAGCCAAAAGAGTGCCTCCATGGTTCGTCTGCTGAAGGGGCACATTGAACGGTGTGAGAAAAAGTTGGCCTTGCAGGAAGAGGAATTGGCGTCTGCTCAAAGGATGGAAGAATACCGAATCATGGGCGACCTCATCAATGCCAATCTGTGGCAGATCAAAAAAGGACAAAAACAGGCGGAATTGTCCAACTTCTACGATGAAAAAGGAGGGACCTTGACAGTCCCTCTGGATATTCAGCTGACCCCGGCACAGAATGCCCAGCGATATTTTAAGAAGTACCAGAAGGCACGGTCGGCACGGCAGACGGCGGCAGAGCAAAAAGAGAAGACGCTGCAGGAATTAAACTACCTTGAAAGCACCTTGCTGGATGTGGGCAAGTGCGTGGAAGAAAGTGAACTGGAGGAAATTCGGCAGGATCTGGTGCGGATGGGCTACATGAAGAAGAACACCAACCGCCGCCAGCAGCGGGCATTGCCCCAGAGCAAACCCTACCATTATATCTCTTCGGACGGTATTGCTATTGATGTGGGGAAGAACTCCGCCCAGAATGATCGACTGACTGCAACAGCCCGGCCTAATGAAACCTGGCTCCATGCCAAGGACATGCCGGGTAGCCACGTGATTATCCGCACGGAAGAAGAAGTGCCGCTGCAGACACTGAAGGAGGCGGCCACCCTGGCGGCCTGGTACAGCAAGGGGCAGCACTCCAGCTCTGTGCCGGTGGACTATACCCTGCGCCGGTACGTGAAAAAGCCCGGCGGGGCAGCACCTGGGTTTGTGATTTACACCAATCAGCATACGGTATATATGACGGTGGAAGAGAATGACGTGCGGAAAATCAAAGAGATTCCGTGATTTCCGAACGATGCAGAATATGAACGCCTTGTAAACACCATGAAACTCCGAACGAAACACGCAATACACTCATTATACAATCGTCTTTGCAGAAAGTCAAGA
>CAVKHY010000040.1:0-11979 GCA_963656345.1 bacterium
CGGTACGCACGGTGCGGTGAGAGGTCGGGAGTTAGTCACTCCCTCCTACTCGATTGCCGCTGATCGTTTCCGAACTTTTTCGTCTTGATGAACTGGTAAAATCGTTGTATCTTTTGACTTGTCCCCCAAACAACAACGATGAAAGGTTGGATGCGGATGGAATGGACAGACAGGAAAACTCGCTGCCGTTTGGTAAATCTGAAGAATGAACGGTACATCCGTTATCATGATGAGGAATGGGGCGTTCCGGTACATGATGACCAAAAACTTTTTGAGATGTTGATATTGGAATGCTTTCAGGCAGGGCTGTCTTGGGAGTGTATCCTCAACAAGCGTGATGCATTTCGTTATGCCTTTGATGGCTTCGATTTGGAGAAGGTCTGTACCTATGATGAAAACAAGCTGGCGGCACTGTGGAACAATCCTAGCATCATCCGGAATCGGCTGAAAATACAGGCTGCTGTTACCAATGCACAGGTATTTCGTGAAATTCAGCAGAAATGCGGCAGCTTCGCAGATTATCTCTGGCATTGGACAGACGGCAAGGTGATCGATGAAACCGGGCAAACAAGTTCAGCATTGTCTGATAGAATATCCAAAGATTTGAAGAAGCAAGGTATGAAGTTTGTAGGAACGATGATCATCTATGCCTATTTGCAGGCAGTGGGAGTGATTGATGCCCATGAGCAAGGGTGCTTTTTAGTACATACGGAAGAGGCAAAAAAGTGACCGACAGGAATGCTCCCCCCTGTTCTTTTCTCATGCGTTATACGGCCAGCAACACACCGGCGCCCAGGCAAAGCTGGGCTGTGTAATAGATCGCCATGGTCGTCCAGTCAAAGGGTACTGATGTGGATTTCAACGTTCCCCAGCAGACCATCATGTCACTGACGACAAACAGCACGGCGCCTATGGCCGTAAGAATGCCTGCAGTGCCTCCGGCTGTGCAGCCCACGCCGCAGGCGCACATGGTGATCAGCACGGCTGCATAGGCAGAATAGGGCACCAATTTTTCTTTCAGCAGGGAACATAGTTTAAGGATTAAACAAACCGCCGCCACCAGCAGCACCGCAAAGACGATGACTTGCAAACGACCCAATGGCTGCCGCTGCAGGAACCAGGCAATGTAGCACAGATGCCCTCCCATGAAGAAGCCCATGCCCACATAGAATTTTCGTTCCAGCATCACATCAGCAATAGCACACAGCAGCAAGGCGCCTGCTCCCAGCCATCGACTGCCGCCAAATGGTATTGCACCACCTAAGGCTAGTACCAAGGCGCAAAGGGTGCCCATGGCTTTCCAACACTGACTCTGCACAGACAGTTTCCTCGCCTTGCAGCGCATAAACATGGGCAGACACAATCCCAGCGAAAGGATTGCTGCCGGTACCATCCACCAAGCTTTCATGGTCAACCTCTCCTCCTTTGCCTCCTTGCCCTGTCAGGGCAAATCCGTTACTGTTGCGGTGTTTGCTGTCTGCATGTTCTTAATGTAGCGGAAAATATCCCCTGCGATGGGCGCCGCCGTGCTGCCACCGCCGTCGCCGTCGTTGACGGACTCCACCAAAACAGCCACCGCATAGGGCATATCCTCGTTGTCAATAAAGCCGATGAACCAGCCGTGGGTGACGCTTTCTCCGTTCATGGAAGATTCTGCTGAGCCGGTTTTGCCGCAGATGGTCAGCCCTTCCACCGCTGCCCTGCTGCCTGTGCCGGAAGTGACCACGGCACGCATAAAGCCCTTGATGATATCCGCATCCTCACTGCTCAGCGCATTGCGGTACACCTTGGAAGAAAACTTCGTGCGATTGATGCCGCCGTAGCTGTCCACGGATTGCAGAAGCCGAGGCTCCATCATCACGCCTCCGTTGGCAATGGAGGCCGCCACCATGCACATGTGCATGGGCGATGCCACAATGGCGGATTGCCCTGCACCGGACCAGGCAATTTCAAAATTGCTTCGGTTGGTGGTGGGATACACGCTGTTTTCCACCACCAGGTCACGGAAAAGAAAATTGTCGTTGAAGCCGAAGTTTTCCGCCGTCTGCCGCAGCTTTTCATCACCCATGTCCAGCGCCATCAGGGCGAAAGCATTGTTGCAGGATTTGGTGAACGCCTGCTTCAGGGTCAGATTGCCGTGGATGGCGTTGCCCCAGTCCCGGATGGCATGACCGTCCACATCCAGACCGCCGGTGCAGAGAATATCCAGGTTCAGGATGTCGTCGATTCCTGTCAGCGCCGCTTCCGTGGTAATTACCTTGAAGGAACTTCCTGGTGCGTACACGGATTGGGTCACCCGGTTCCAGAAGGGCTGACCAGCGTCGTTCAGGGTTTCTTCCGTAATGTTTTGCGGATCAAAGCTGGGCAGGCTGGTCAGGGCAAGCACTGCACCGGTCTTGTAGTTCATTACCACGGCGGCGCCGTTCTTGCCGGCTGTCTTCTCGTAGCTGTTAAAGGAGTCCACAATAGCTGCACACAGCTTGCTGTCGACCGTCAGGATTACGTTATCTCCACGCCTTGTTTCGCCCTTAAACAGGGAGGCGATCATTTCCGGCAGGGAGGTTTGGAAGCCATACAGGTAGCTGGTCTGGAAGGTTTCCACACCGTTGGAGACCTGCCCCTGATTGTCTCCCACCAGATGTACCACTGCTCGGCGAATGGCCTCGTCCTCCTGATAAACACGGTTTCCATCCACCGTGGTGGCTAGGGTAACGCCATTAACATCCAGAATGTCTCCTGCAATTACCGTCTCTTTTTGCGACCGCACCCGGGGATTCCACTTGGAGGAAAACCATCGGTTGCCGTAGGTCAACACGCTGTAACCGCCGTAGGCTGCCAGGAGGAAGAACATGCCAAAGAGAATCAAGGCCAATATTTTGAACCTGTGTCGCTGCTGCTTCATGGCATATCCTCCGTGTCGCCCATCATGGCCAGCTCCGTATCTTCATCCAGGTCATCATCGTTTAGGCTGGCTACACCTTGCAGCAGCCCAATCAGGCACATGCTGGATACGAGGGAGGTGCCGCCATAGCTGACAAAAGGCATGGTGACGCCGGTAAGGGGAATCAGCTTGATGACACCGCCAATAATGGTGAAGGTCTGCAGGGCAATCAGCACGGTGCAGCCCATGGCCAGCAGCCCGTGAAAGCTCCGGCGAGCCGCCATGGCTATGGTGGCTCCACGCCAAATCAGCGCTACATACATAGCCAACACGCACAGACCGAAGATCAGGCCGAACTGTTCACAGATTACCGCAAAGATGAAGTCCGTATGATAGACCGGAATGGTGGTGGGGGTACCCAGACCAAGGCCACAGCCGAGCATACCGCCGCTGGCCAAGGCCATTAAGCCCTGTACAATTTGGTAACCGGCATTTTCGTAGTCACTCCAGGGATTCAGCCAAATGGCCACACGCTTTTTCACATGAGCAAACATTTTGTAGCCCATCACTGCCGCACCGCCGCCGCCGGCAAGGCCTAGGCCTGTCAGAGCCAAATTGCCGGAAGATGCGTAGAACAGCATCAGGGTGGTGCCGTAGTACATCAGCGCCGTGCCCAAGTCCTTCTGCAGCATCAGCAGACCCAGACAGCATACGGCGAAAAACAGCCATGGGATCATTTTATGCCGACTCATGTAGAAACTGATAATCACCAGCAGGCTCAGCTTTACAATCTCGCTGGGCTGCACGGACAGGCTGCCGATGTAGAACCAGTTCTTCGCACCGTTCGTCTCCTTGCCGATGACAAGGGGCAGTGCCAGCATAGCCAGAGATACGGGGATCATCAGCAATACGGGAATGTGCCAGTTGCGGATGATTCGCACCAGATAGATGCAGACCACCATCGTACCCAATCCTACGCCGTAGTACATGGTTTGCTGATAAGCGTAATTGGGATTGGTGGCATAGAGCACCAGCACGCCCAATGCACAAAGAAAATTCGTCAGGGAAAGCAGCAGCTTATCCGTCGGGAATAAGCGGCTCAGCAGGTTCGTGCCCACGGAAATCATGGCCGGTACGCCGAGGGCAAGGGCAAAGGCTTGCCAGGCGAAGTCTTTCAGTCCCAGCAGGATAAAGGCACTGAAAAAGAAAAGCATGACCACTTGCGCCAGCCGCTGCCCCGGGTCACGGTGAGAAGAGAGCCGGTTACGCATGGCGATCCCTCCTTCTGATCCAGGGCCGTTTGCCGGTGTCAGTCTCTTCCTGCACCGGAACTACTGTCTGCTCCTGCATTTGCACATCCTCGGGATAAGGATAGGGAGGATAGGCAGGCGACGGAGCTTCAAGGGGATTCGGCTGCTGCATCATAGACTGGCTTTCAATGCCGTCATCGACCTGTTCCCAGGAGGCAGGCACCTGATGATAAATCACGTTCGTGGGCTGGGTATTTGTCTGCTGGGGCACCTCATCATCATCCGCCTGCATGGTAGCCGGGCGGTCTGTTTCCAAGCCCATAAAGACTCGAAGCCGAAGGGTTGCCTCTCCGACTTTCAGGATGGAACCGTGGTGCATGGGATGCTCTGTGCCGCTTCGACGGTTTGTCACAAGTTCCCCATCCACCTCAGCTGTACATCCGCGATAGGGGAACACCATCAAGCCAACGCCGTTCTTAAAGGACACATCGCAATGCTTCGGGGCGACCCCGTTCACCGGAACAATCAAGTCGCATCCGCGGACGAAGCCCATGACGCCTTCCCATGGCACGGGAATGGCCGCTCCCTCCGGCAGTTCTTCACTGCCTTCCAGCACCACCATTTCACCAATGGTGCCTGCATCCGGCAATTGACGGAGCCGCCGATGCTTCTCCCGTCTGTCCTTCCGCAGCCAAAGAAAAGCACGCAGGACAATCATCACGCCCAGCAGCACAAACCAATACCGTGCGCCCAGGGCAAGGATTTCATAATATGCTTCGGGCATTTCCTGTTCCTTTCAAATATTACGCCAGCATGCCGCGAAGCTCTGCTAGCAGCGGCTTCAGGTTTCGAGGTGTCAGTTCCGGGTCACGCTGGATGGAGATCACCAGGTTTTCCGGCCGGAACACGGACTGAGCCGCATCCAGCAAATCTTCACAGGTCAAATCATCATACATTTTGGCGGATGCATCCAGATCACAGCGGGACAAATCTTCCGCCAGGCAGCTCCATCCCATCAGGTCGTTCATCCCTTCTACTTCATCCTGATAGAAGACGAGGTTTTGGGTAAACTGCATCCTTGTCTCATCCAGCCGTGCAGGTTTTACGTACATGCGCAGCCGCTTTAAGAGGATAAACACCTTCCGAAGGCTTTCTGCCAGCAGTTCCTGCCGCACATCATAGCGAATCACCAGCCGTCGGAACATGCCCAGTTCTTCAATAGAAGAATCAATTTCTGCCACCAGCGCTTCTTCTTCCCGCAAGGTTTGGAAGAGAAGAGAATCATTGTCCGCTCCAGTGATGGCGTTCAGGACTTCACCGGCTAAGGGGAAAACACGATCGTCATCCAAGTCAAAGGCCAGGTGCACCTTGGCCTGACCGCCGACTTCATCCATCACCAAGTCAGATGTGGAATCCCGCATACACATGTTCACGGGCGTAGGCTGGCAGAAGGGACTCTCCGCCGTCAGGTTCTTTAGCTCCTCGAAGGACTGAACCACTGCATCCTCCATGGCGGGGGAAAAATTGCCCGTCAGGCAAAGACATGCGTTTTGGGGCTGAAACACCATCCGCTGCCAGCGGCGGATGGTCGCTTCACTCATGGCTGCAATGCCTTCAGCCGTGCCCATCAGGGGATAAACGCCGGAAGAGGTTCTGCGCCAGCGGCGGTTGACCTCCTCTTCAAAGTCACAGTCCTCCTGCTCGATCTGCCGAATGACCACTTGCTTTTCCCGGCTGATCTGCTCCAAGGTCCACGGCACATCCGCAAAAAAACGGAGGAACATATCCAGCCCGTCATCAAAGAAACGGGGCAGGGTTTTCATGCGAAAGACGATTGCCTCCGGATAGGTGGCGCCATCCATTTCCGTGCCCATCCGATCCCACAGGCTATTCATGGCAGAGGCCTCCATGCCGCCCAAAGAACGAAAGCACAAATGCTCCAACAGGTGGCTGATGCCCTGATTCTGCCTGTTTTCATACAAGGCGCCGCCCCGCAGGTACAGCCCGAACTCCATGGTATGCAGGTGGGGTTGGGGGCAGCAAAGGACATTCATCCCGTTGGTCAGCAAATGTTCATGGACGGCAGACATAGGTCGTTCCTCCTCGGTTGTTGTCATGCCAACATTATAGAGGAAAAAGCGGCAGAACGCAACCTGGGGGAGGAAAAGCAGCAGTAAAAAATTTATTTTTGGCTGCATGAAACCTCGCTTTCTGCTTGACAACGGCCTCTTTTTCTCGTATACTAGCAGATGGCTTCAATAGCTCCGCTAGCCCCGGAAACTATTGACTCGCGGAAAATGTGCGACCATCACATCAGTACGCATTCTCTTTTTGACCACCATCCGAGGAGGAATACCTTTGAAGACGTTTATGCCGAAAGCAGCGGACATTACCCGTAAGTGGTATGTTGTTGACGCTGAGGGTCAGGTGTTTGGCCGCGTGGCAAGCCAGGTTGCTTCCATCCTGCGCGGTAAGAATAAGCCCATCTACACCCCTAATGTAGATACCGGTGACTATGTCATCATTATCAATGCAGATAAGATCGTTATGACCGGCAAGAAGCTGGATCAGAAGGTCTATTATCATCACAGCGGCTATACCGGCGGTCTGAAGGAGACCAAGTACCGCAAGCTGCTGGCTGAAAAGCCCGAGTTTGCTATCCGCCGTGCGGTTGTCGGCATGCTGCCCAAGGGACCTCTGGGCCGTCAGATGGCTAAGAAGCTCAAGGTGTACAGCGGTGCTGAACACGAACATGCCGCACAGAACCCCGAAAAGTACGAACTGATCTAAGGCGGAAAGGAGACGTTTGAATCATGGCAAAGGTAGATTACAGCGCTGTTGGCCGCCGGAAGAAGGCAGTTGCCCGCGTTCGTCTGGTTCCCGGTGACGGCAAGATCGTCATCAATAAGCGTGACATTGACGCTTACTTCGGTCTGGAGACCCTGAAGATGACCGTTCGTCAGCCTCTGACCCTCACCAACGTCGGCAATTTCGACGTGATGGTGAATGTGAACGGCGGTGGCTTGACCGGTCAGGCCGGTGCAATCCGTCATGGCGTCAGCCGTGCTCTGTGCAAGGCCGATCCCGAGCTGCGTGGCACCCTGAAGAAGGCTGGTTTCCTTACTCGCGATCCTCGTATGAAGGAACGTAAGAAGTACGGCCTCAAAGCCGCTCGTCGCGCACCGCAGTTCAGCAAGCGCTGATCAGGCACGATTTCAATTGAAGCATCGAAGTCTCGGAAGGGAGAATCCTTTCCGGGACTTTTTTTATATTCGGATGGACGATGCTCTTTTGCTCTCGAAAGTTTTTCATCCATGATATCTATGCTTTTTTCTCCATTCGATTGATTTTATCTTCTCCCTTCACTATAATGGATAGTGAAGAGGACTCTTCCGGCGACGGGTCTCCTGCGCCGATTACGCAAGATAAATCGGAGGAACGCTTTATGCCTCATGACAGCTACATCAGCCCTTTTTCCACCCGCTATGCAAGCCGTGAAATGCAGTACGTCTTCTCGGAAGATAATAAGTTTCGCACCTGGCGGAAACTGTGGATCGCCTTGGCTCGTGCAGAGAAGAATCAGGGGCTGGACATTACAGATGACCAGATCGCCGAGCTGGAAGCCCACCGGGAGGACATCAACTATGAAGATGCCCAGCGCCGGGAGAAAGAATGCCGCCATGACGTGATGAGCCATGTGTATGCTTACGGGCTTCAGTGCCCCGGAGCGGCAGGCATTATCCACCTGGGGGCAACCTCCTGCTATGTGGGAGACAATACGGACATCATCATCATGCGGGAAGGCATGAACATCCTGCGGCGGAAGCTGCTGAATGTCATGAGCCTGCTGGCAGACTTTGCGGAAAAATATCAGGCGCTGCCGTGCCTGGCCTATACCCATCTGCAGCCGGCTCAGCTGACTACTGTGGGCAAGCGTGCCTCTTTATGGCTGCATGAATTGACCATGGATTACCAGGAGCTGGAGCATCGCCTGTCTACCCTGGCCATGCTGGGCAGCAAGGGAACTACCGGCACGCAGGCTTCCTTTATGGAGCTGTTCAATGGAGATACCGCAAAGATCGATGCGGTGGAGCAGGACATTGCCAAGGCCATGGGTTTTGATAAAATTGTGCCGGTATCCGGCCAGACCTATTCCCGGAAGGTGGACTATCAGGTGCTGTCCGTACTCAGCGGCATTGCTCAGTCCGCCAGCAAGTTTGCTTACGATATGCGGTTGCTGGCCAGCTTCAAGGAAATGGAGGAGCCCTTCGAGAAGCATCAAATCGGTTCCTCTGCCATGCCCTACAAGCGGAACCCCATGCGGTGCGAGCGGATTGATGCTCTTGCCCGGTACGTTATGGTGGATGTGCTGAACCCGGCCATTACCACCAGCGTGCAGTTCTTCGAACGCACTTTGGATGACTCTGCCAATAAGCGGATCGCCGTGGCGGAAGCCTTCCTGGGGGTGGATGCGATCCTGAATATTATGATGAACGTGTGCGACGGCCTTGTGGTATATGACAAGGTGATCCGTGCACGGGTGATGAATGAGCTGCCTTTCATGGCTACGGAAAACATCATGATGGATGCGGTGAAGAAGGGTGGCAACCGGCAGGAGCTGCATGAGAAGCTGCGGGTGCATTCGCAGGCCGCCGCTCGGGTGGTGAAGGAAGAAGGCGGTGCGAATGACTTGGTGGATCGCATTGCCGCTGACCCTGCCTTCATGATTACCAAAGAGGAGATTCAGGCGATCCTGAAGCCGGAGGAATTTACCGGCAGGAGCAGTCAACAGGTGGACGCCTTCCTGAAGGAAGTGGTTCGCCCCATTCTGGATGCCAACAAGGACGTTTTAGGCGAAAAGCAGGAACTGAGCGTCTGAACGGTAAAGTGTGAATTTTTTGTAACCCTGAAATATTTTCTGCCTTAGGACCGTTAAATAGCGGTATGATAGAGGCGAACCCTGGCGTTGATCTCCGCCGGCAACAGCGGTTCACCGGGCGTGCGTAGTTAGAAAGTGGGGAGAGGCTCCGTGACATCACTATGGAATACGATCCAGACCACCCTGTGGAACGTGTTTCACCGACCCAGTTTGACGGACATTGTGGACATTCTGGTAGTTGCCGTCATTATTTACGAGCTGCTGATGCTGACCAGGCAGACCCGGGGCAGCGCCGTATTAAAGGGCTTGGTGCTGCTTCTCCTTGCCACCTGGTGCAGTCAGTTGCTGGGGCTTACCGCCCTGAACTGGATGCTGATGAGCGTCATCAATAACGGGGCGTTGGTGCTGGTGATTCTGTTCCAGCCGGAGCTGCGGAAGGCGCTGGAGCAAATCGGCCGCGGTGCCCTGATTGAACATCGGGACGATGACGGGGATGATCGGCAGCGGATTGTGGATGAAATTATTCAGTGCATGCTGGATCTGAGTCGCCGCCGGGTGGGCGCTTTGATTGTTTTCGAACAGAAGACAGGCCTGAAGGACGTCAGCGAAACCGGCACAGCCGTGGATGCTAGAATTTCAGCACCGCTGCTGGAAAATATCTTTGAGCCCAACACGCCCCTGCATGATGGGGCTGTTGTGATTCGCGGCACCAGGGTCATGGCGGCCGCCTGCATTCTGACCCTGACGGAAGGCCGAGGTGTCAGCCGAGATCTGGGCACACGGCACCGGGCAGCACTGGGTATCAGCGAAACCACAGATGCCACGGTACTCATCGTTTCTGAGGAAACGGGCATTATCTCCATGGCTAAAGGGGGCAAGCTGACCAGACATCTGGATGCCAACTCCCTTCGGGATATTCTGGAGGGCATGTATACCCAGCCTAAACACGACCTTCGCAGCATGCTGAGCCGCCTGAAGCAGGCCAAGAAAAAGGAGGGCGCAAAATGAGCCAGCAATCTCCTTCTGAAAAAAAGCAGGATCGGGTTACGGTGGGGGAGATTCTGAACCACCTGTGGCATGTGACAAAAAAGAACTGGGGCTTTAAGCTGCTGGCACTGCTGATTGCCATTGTGCTGTGGGCAGGACTGATTACCCAAGACCCCACGCTGACAAGAGAAAAAATCTTCACCGGCGTCTCCGTTACCGTGTCTGGGGCAGATACCCTGAAGCGGAACGGTTATATCGTTACTTCTGATCTGGAGGATGTGCTCTCCGGCGTGCAGATGAAGGCGGACGTGCCTCAGATGCAGTATCAGGACGCATCTGCCACCAACTATAATGTGCGCATCGACCTGAGCCGCATCCGGGAAACCGGCACCCAGCGGCTGCGACTGACGGCCACCAACTCCAGCACCTATGGCACGGTAACGGAAATCGTGCCCGAAAGTGTGGAGGTTACGGTGGAGGAATACGTGACCAGGTACCGTATTCCCGTGGCGTTGCAGGTGATCGGCGAAGCCCCGGAAGGCTACTATGCCGCCACCCCTAATTTGGATCCGCCGCTGGTGGCAGTCTCCGGCCCCAAGTCGCTGGTGGATCAAATCGCTCGGGCAGAGGCAGTGCTTGACCTTTCTACCCTGCCTGCTCGGGAAGGGCTGATCCGCACCACGGTACCCTTTACCCTGCTGGACAGCGAAGGCAATGTGGTGGAAAGTAGTTTGCTGGAGGTGACCAGCGAGTCTGTGCTGCTGGACTCCGTGGTGGTGGAGCAGCAGCTGTATCCCAAGCGTACCCTAAGCCTTTCCGACACGGGGATCATCACCGGTACCCCTGCGGACGGGTATGAAGTGAAGTCTGTGACCATTACGCCTTCGGTGATTACGGTAGCCGGGTCTTCTGCCAGCTTGGAGTTGGTGGATACCATCTACCCGGAAGGCTCGGTCAGTGTGGCAGGTGCTTCGGCCTCCTTTATCCAGCAGGTGAAGGTGCGGAAGACTTCCGAAATGTCCTACATCAGCAATGACTCGGTAACGGTGGAAGTGGAAATCGGCCCCACCATCACCAGCCGGACGCTGAAGAATATTCGTGTGTCCTTGACCAACGTAGGCAGTGGAATGAACGCCGTGCTTTCTGCTGCACAGGTCAATGTAACCATTACCGGCCCTCAGCTGGTGGTGGAAAACTTGTGGAACAGCAGCGTCACTTTGACCTGCGATGCGTCCGGGCTGACGGCCGGGGTGTATGAACTGCCCGTCAACTATACCCTTTCCGGTGATACTGATGGGGCATGCACGGTGGAAACCGACCCGGCAACGATTACGGTGACGCTGACTCAGCGGTAAGCAGGAATTTTACTACTAATAAGCAAACTTAAGCAACACGATTTTCATGAAAGGAGGCTTGGCATGGGCAACTTTGCCAATACCGTTTTCAGCATGATGCTGGGTTGGCTGCGCACTGCCGTATCCGATATATGGGATCTTTTCACGGCATCAGACGGAAGCAGCCTCCTCACATGGATTGGCAATCACTGGATTCATTTGGTGTTGATCCTGTGCGTTGCAGGCACGGCGATCGATATTGTGGTGCATTTGCTGCGCTGGCGGCCGCTGACGGTGTGGGCGAGCTTTTTCCGCCGCATTCACCGCCACGGCAGGGATGAAGATGAAGTGGAAACAGAGCATCCCCGTCGCAAACGGCATCAGCAGTGGGTGTATGCCGACGGCAGCACGGCACCCAATCCGGAGCAGGATTGGCAGGAGGATTTGCCGGAGGACGAGGATTTCGCCCAGGACTATGATCAGCCGGCGCCTATGGTGGCCAGCATGTCCCACACCCAATATCGGCGGAATGCCTATGCCAATCAGGTGCCTCCGGGCATGGAGGATTATCCTCATCCCACACCCGTACAAGAAGAAACCGTGCCTCCTGAGCCCGTGAGCCGGGAGGCGGTTACGCCTCAGCAGGAC
>CAVKHY010000040.1:11989-19933 GCA_963656345.1 bacterium
AGCAGGACAGCGAAAGCCGTTCCCGCCGGGTACTGCGCCGGGTAGCGGAAATTCCCAGGTCTATTTGGCAAAGCGAGGACGATGACGAGCTTCAGCTCCGCTATCAGCCTGCCAAGCCGGCGGTGGACAAAGAGGACGCCTACCATGCACCGGTGTACCCGCCTACGTGGAAGAAACCAACACAGCAATCTTAATCTTTCGGCAAGGGGCATGAAACACGTTCCCCTTGCCCATTCTTTTAGGGAAAAGCGGAGGAAACTTTGTTATGAGCAAGTGTGTGATCATTGCGCCCCTGTACGCAGGGGAGGAGGCGGCGTGGACGAAAAAACAGGATGGGGACTGCATCCTCTGCGCTGATGGAGGCTATGACGCTGCCAAACGCTTCGGCATTACCCCGGACCTTGTGATTGGAGACTTTGACTCCATGCCGATGGAGCATGTGCAGGGTGTTCTGATTCGCCGTTTGCCTGTTCATAAGGACGACACGGATATGGAGGTTTGCCTGGCAGAAGGCAGAAGCCGGGGCTACCGGGAATTTTACCTGCTGGGCTGCATCGGAGGCAGGCTGGATCATACCATCAGCAATCTGCAGTGCCTGTACGATTGTGCCCTTCGCGGAGAAACCGTGTGGATGGCGGACAGTCAAAACCGGGTGACGGTCCTGTTGCCCGGGACATATACCCTGACCCCGATGCCGGGCAGGCATGTGTCCCTGTTGGCCTTTACCCCGGAAGTGACGGGGATTGACCTGACAGGCACGGAATGGGAGCTGCATCAGGCTACTTTGACCCAGCGGGATCCCATCGGGGTCAGTAACGAAGCACTGCAGGCACAGATACAGCTGAAGTTTGAGCAAGGAGCACTGATGGTGCTGTATACGGAGGATAAAAAGTAAAAGATAGCGTGCAAGATGGGTGTGTCGTTTCGCACAGTTCCCTTGCTCATCTGCTCCATCTGTGGTATCATGCCTGCGATGCCAAGAGCATCAAGCAAAGGCGAACCGGGAGGCGAAGGTTATGGCAAAGGCCATGAAAACCAATGTGCTGCGCCATTTGGATGCACTGCACATCCCTTATGAAACGAAAGAATATCCTGTGGATGACGAGAACTTTGACGGCAAGCTGGTTGCCGGAAAGACAGGACTGGATCCGCAAATGCTTTATAAGACCCTTGTGCTCTGCGGCGATAAGCAAAGCCATCTGGTCTGCGTGCTACCGGTGGAAAAGGAACTGGA
This sequence comes from bacterium, assembly GCA_963656345.1. Taxonomy (GTDB): domain Bacteria; phylum Bacillota; class Clostridia; order Christensenellales; family Aristaeellaceae; genus CAKUFA01. The sequence goes on from CAVKHY010000040.1 coordinate 13,224, forward strand.
TTTGAAGGCTGTGGCTCGTGCCTCCGGCAACAAAAGCGTGTCCATGTTGCCGCAAAAGGAACTGCTGCCCCTGACGGGTTACCTGCGGGGCGGATGCAGCCCCATCGGCATGAAGAAGGCTTTTCCTACCTATGTGGACGAAAGCTGCCGTACCCAGCCCAAGCTCAGCGTCAGTGCCGGCGTAAGAGGATGTCAGGTCATTCTGGCTACGGAAGCGTTGCTGGCCTGCACCAAGGCAACTGTGGCGGATCTGTGCCGTGGGTAAAGTGTTGGCAGAATCATGAAAATGATGTATAATGAACGGGATTGTTTTTCCGGTGGCAGAAAGGAGCATGCATGAAGGAAAAACTAACCCGTGAAGAAAGACGGCGTGCCCTGCTGATCGCCATCCTGATTGTGGCAGGTATGCTGGCACTCTCGGGTTTGATTTGGTGGGCTTCGGGCTGGGAAGTCTGGGAAGATCAAGGTTCCATGCCCGAGGAAAGTGCTTCGCTGCTGGATGCTGCCCAAAGCATGGACAGTATATCCATCTGTGCGAAACTGAACGAGGAGCAACGAATGCTTTCCGCCTCGCAGGTGATGACCTTAACCAATCGAACGGGCGAGGAGCTGGATCGGGTTGTACTGCGGAGCTATTCCGGTGCATTCCTGACGGAAGATACGTCTCCTGCCGCCACGGACGAGCTGTACGACGCCTGCTATCCGGACGGCTTTTCCACCGGCGGACTCATCATGGAAAAGACCTATGTGCAGGGTGAAGATCTGACCTACATTTGGTCCGATGATGCGAAAACCGTGCTGACCCTCATGCTGGACACGGCGTGGATGCCCGGAGAAACCATCACGGTGGAGCTCCAATATCATGTGAATGTGCCGGTATGTGCAGGTCGGTTCGGTGTGTACGACGGCATTTGGTCGCTGGGCAATGTGTTTCCCACCTTGGCTGTGCGGGAAGACGGCGCATGGCGGACGGACAGCTATTGCTCCATTGGCGATCCCTTCCTGAGCGAATGCGCCAATTGGAATGTAACCCTGACTTTGCCGGAAGGCTACACGATGGCTGCCACTGATTATGCTGAAGGCGTTGTTCCCAATCAGCAGAAGGAATACACGCTGACTGCTCATGCCGTGCGTGACTTCGCCCTTATTTTCGGAAAGGAGCTGCAATGCGTCACCGGCATGGAGGGCGATACCTTGGTCATTGCCTGCGCAAAGGATCGTTCCCGTGCACGGGAAATGCTGAAGTACGCCAGGCAGGCACTTCGCTGCTATGAAAAGCGATATGGAGACTATGTCTATCCTTCCTTCACCGTAACGGAAAGCGCTTATGCCCTGTATACGGCGGAGTATCCCCGTCTGGCCTTGATTGGTCAAAGCAAGGTGGAAGCAGGCGGACAATCACTGGAGTTTGCCATCGCTTATGCGGCGGCGCATCAGTGGTGGTATGCCATGGTGGGCTCGGACAGCATCAATCAGCCGTGGCAGGGTGAAAGCTTGTGCGAATACGCCCTGATGGATTACATCGGCGACTATTACAGCACTGATGATCGGGACAGCGCTATCTATCAGCAGATTGAAACAGCGCTTCGCATCACCATTTCCCGGGATATTACCCCCGGCAGTCCCATTACCTACTTTAATGATGTAACGGAATATACCCAGGTGGTTTGCCGCCGAGGCGCAGCGCTGTGGATGGCACTGGAAAACTACTTCGGACGCGACGAATTGGATCATCTGCTTCGTGACTATGCTGAAACCTACCGCTTTGCGATTGCCTCTCGTGATGACCTGACGGAAATCATCAGCAATCATGCGGGCATGGATTTAAGCGAACTGATGGCAGACTATCTGGATACCCATATTGATACACTCCCGTAATATACGGAAAGGATGAATGTGATGGCAACCCTGACCCCTGAAGAGGCTGTGATTTTAATCCCATCGCTGGAACCGGATGATCGCCTGCCTGCCTATGTGAGCAAGCTGCTGGAAAAAGGGTTTCGACAAGTGGTGGTGGTAGATGACGGCTCTTCTCAAGCAACGCAGCCCATCTTCGATCATTTGTCCGGCATACCCGGCTGTCAGGTGCTTCACCACGATGTGAACCACGGCAAGGGTGTGGCGCTGAAAACAGGATATCGCTGGATTCAGGACAATTGTCCGGACTGCTGTGGCGTCATTACCGCCGACTCGGACGGTCAACATACGGTGGAAGACTGCTGGAAACTGGCCGTAAAGCTGTGCGAGGGAGATCGTCGGGCACTGTACCTGGGCAGCCGGGACTTTTCCCTGCCTAATGTGCCTCCTCGTTCCCGCTATGGCAACCGCACCACCAGCGTGATTTTCCGTTTGCTGTATGGCCAGTGGCTGCCGGATACCCAAACCGGGCTCCGTGCCTTCCCTCGGGAAGAACTTCCTTTCATGCTGAATGTGGAAGGAGAACGGTATGAGTACGAAATGAAGGTGCTCATTGCCTGTGCTCGGGAAGGCATTCCCATGATTCCCATTACCATTGAAACCATTTATGAAAACGACAATGCCGGCTCCCACTTTCATCCCATTCGGGACAGCTATCGGATCTATAAGGTGATTCTGGGCAGCTTTGTCAAGTTCATGGGCACCAGCCTGCTGTGCGTGCTGATTGATCAGGGACTGGCATGGCTGTTCCGGGATGTGATTCTGCAGGGTATCGCCGGCATTGACCATGACGGCATTATCTGGGGGAGCGGGCTTATTGCTCGGCTGATTTCCTCGGTGGTGAATTTTTCCCTGAACCGATCCTTTGTTTTCAAGCTGAAGGGCAGCACCAAAACAGCCGTGTGGCGGTATGCTCTGCTGTGTGTGGCGGTTATCTGCATCAGCAACTTGTGCGTTATCCTGCTGGAAAAGATCGGCTGGAACGCCGGCATTGCCAAGGTGGTCTGCGACACGCTGCTGTACTTTGTAAATTATCAGATTCAGAATCGCTGGGTTTTCAAGGAGGAAGAAGCATGACCTGTTCGGTCAAAAATGTTCTGCTGACGCTGCTGGCCTTGATTCTGCTTGGGGCGATGACCCTGGCGGTGCCCTTGGGCAGCCTTACGGAGGATGCGCAGCGTGCCTATTTGAATGAAGCCCCCGCCAACGAAGAAGACGAATATGCCTTCCTCTTCGGCGACTGAAAAACAGGAGGAATAATCAATGCGTAAGTGGATTGCACTGCTGTGCGCCGCCATGATGATGGTTCCTGCCGCCCTGGCAGAGGAAGCGGAAACCACGACTGCCTTGCCCATGGATTTTTCTGCGGGTCACGTGGCTGATCCGGCGAACTACACGGAAAGCGGCTACGAGGATGAAACCCTGAGCGTCACCATGGAGCATGTGTGGGTAGGGGATGCCCAGTATAACGTGGCACATGTGAAAATCTCCGACCCCAGCCAACTGCGGATCGGCTTGGCTGCACCCTTCGGAAAGAAGAAAACGAACAAAATCTCTACCATTGCCAGAGACAACAATGCCGTTGTGGCCATCGGCGGCGATTACTTCGCCAACGAGGAAGGCGGCTATGTGGTGCGCATGGGCGAAGTCTACCGCAAGAAGCCTCTGAAGAGCCGGGATATGCTGGTAACGGACAGCAAGGGTAATTTTCACATCCTGAAAAACTCCAATGCTGAAGAACTGAAGGTGCTTACCGAAGCGGAGGACAGCATCGTCAATGTCTTCAACTTTGGCCCTGCCTTGGTTATTGACGGTGAACTGCAGGAAATGCCGGAAAAGTACAATTACAACATTACCGGCCGTGAACCTCGCTGTGCCATCGGCCAGATTGGTGAGCTGGAATACCTGCTGGTGGTGGTAGACGGACGGAATCAGGGCGGTTCCAAGGGCTGCACCTGCGCAGAACTGGCACAGTTCATGTATGACCGGGGCTGCACCCAGGCCTATAATCTGGATGGCGGCAACAGCGCCCTGATGTACTTCAACGGGGAAAACTATTCCATCAAGAGTGTGGCGGCAGAACGCTCCGTATCCGATATTATCTACTTCTCCACGGCCATTGACTTTGGCCTGGACGGAGCGGAGGAGTAAGCATGAGCGATACGCTGATTCTACTCGGCTCCGTGCCGCTGACCCGGTTTGGCTGCATGATGGGTCTTGCCTTGCTGGCAGTGCTGCTGTGCGCCGCTCCCATAGCCCGGCTGCGGCGCATGAGCTACGGCGCGTTCATTCGCCTGGTGGTGGTGTGCATCCCCATGGGGTGGCTCGTTTCCAGGCTTGTGTTCGTGCTGGCCAACTGTACCTATTACCTGACGACCCTGTCCAATCCTGCGCTTGCTCTCCGCTTCTGGGATGGCGGCTATTCCATTGCCGGCGCCATGCTGGGCTTGTGGCTGGGGGCAGTGATCGCTGCCAAATGGGCCCATGTGGATACGGCTAGTATGCTGGATGCGATCAGCTACGGCATGCCACTGGGGCTTGTTATTGAGCGGCTCAGCGAAAGCGGAACCGGCATGGGACTGGGGCGTGCCATCAGCTATGATTGGCTGAATTTCCTTGGCATTGATGACGGCATGGGGGATTTGGTGCACCCGGTGTACCGCTATGAGGCTGTCCTTGCGGCTGTTCTCTTTCTGGTGCTGACGGTGATGATTCTTCGTCGCCGTGACCGGCTGCCCAAAGGGGATCTTGCCCTTGTTTTCATGACCTTGTACGGAACCACGCAGGCTCTGATGGAAAGCTTGAGGAACGATGGCCACATGGTTGTCCACTTCGTCCGCATTCAGCAATGCCTGTTCCTGATTTTTGCGCTGATTGCCTTTGGCGTGTACCTTCACCGTGCCGTGCAGAAGGGCTGCACGAAAAAAGACCAGCAGGTTTTGTGCTGGCTGATTGCTGTTGCCTGTGTCGGCGTTTGCGCTTTTATGGAATTCCGGGTAGACCGGGGCACACTGAAGTGGCTGTATTACACGGTCATGCTTCTATGCCTTGGAGTGATTGCAGGCATGACCTTCCATTTCCGCAGCCTATCCCAACAATGGCGGGGAAACGCTGTTAAGCGTGCTTAAGAGAGGAGCAGCCATCGCATCCTTGGCAGCGGTCAAGGCGGAGAGCGTCGCCTCTAAGCAGCAATTGCTGCAGGCCTTGTGGGCTGGTGCCTTCTTGCTGAAAGCCCAGGCGCATAAAGAAGCCGGCCGTTTCATCGGGGGCTTCCGTGCGGATAAACCGTGCGGCGTGGGTCTCTGCCTTGAACAAGATCAGCCGCAGGGTTAAATCTCCCAGCCCTTTTCCACGAAAGGCAGGCAGTACCGCTACATCCCCCAGCCAGAAAGCTCCGTCCCGCCACCAAAGCCGGCCGGTGGCTGCCGGTTGCTGTTCGTGCCACACCAGCACATTCCAGCTGATTGCATCCAAGGCATCTGCGCCACGGTGAAAAACCGCCTTGCGGATGGCTTCTGCCTCCGGAAAGGGAAGGCCCGGAGGAAACCACTTACCTTCAACCATTACGTACACCTCGCTGTAAAGGAGACTACCATGGAACACGAAAAAATCTTGCGTATCAATGAGCTTGCTGCAAAAAAGAAAACCCCGGAAGGATTGACCCCGGAAGAGCTGGCTGAACAGGCACAGCTTCGGCAGGAATATCTGCGGGACTTCCGCAAGGGCATGGAAGCTATGTTGCAGGGTGTAAAACTAAAACGCCCCGACGGCACGCTGGAACCCCTGCACAAGAAGAACGAAACAAACCCCATTAACTAATAGTATACCTTGTTTTGCTGCGAAAGTCAAAGAAAAAACTTTGGCCAAAAACCTTGCCAAATTGGCTATCTTTATGTATAATAAAGACGGGCAAAGGGAAAAGAAGAAACGAAGTAAGCGACAAAGGCAGCCACGACCCAGACCGGGATCCTCCCCTCTCGGATCGTAGGATCATTCCCTCCCCAGTGCACCGTCGGCTTTCAGGTCTGCGCCGTGCCAGTAGGTCTGCCGGATGGATCGCGTAAAGAAAGGGTGATTCCGTTGTACGAAGATGAAGAGCAGGATGATCTGATCACCGGCGTTGATGAGGACGGTAATGAGGTCGCACTCCAGGTTTTAGATTATTTCTTCTACAATGGCGAAGAATATGCCGTGTTGACGGACGTTATGGAAGATGATTGCGACTGCGCCGAGTGTGAGGATGAGCACGAACACGAGCATGGTTGTGCATGCGGCTGCGGATGTGACGACGAAGAGCAGGAAGGCATTGACTGCTACATCGCCAAGGTTGTGACTTCCAAGGATGAAAATGGCGAAGAGTATGATGAGTTCCTGCCCGTCGAGGATGAGGCGCTGGCTGCCAAGCTGATTGAGGTCGCCACCACCAAGCTCAACGAAGAAGACGAAGCGGACGACGAGGAGTAAATGACTCCGTATCCTATCTCACAAGTCAATATCGGCCGTGGCTGTGGATTGCAGCCACGGTTTTTTTGACGGCAGGAACGGCTGACAGGGCTGCGGCTTGTGATAATACTCGACTGCTTTCGAAAACCTTGACAATACCCGGTAAAGCAAGGTATAATGCCATGTACAGGCAATGAAGGAATGAGTACCGGGCAGGATGCGCCAAGAGAGCTGCAGCAGGTGGAAAGCAGCCGCAGAGTGTTTGGGAACATGGCTCCGGAGCTTTGAGGCTGAAAACAGTAGGCTGCAACGGGTCGCGCCGTTATCCGCAGGAAAAGTGATAAATCAGG
>CAVKHY010000041.1:0-19723 GCA_963656345.1 bacterium
GCCCACCTTCATCCTGTCCATTGGCATTATTTCCAGCCACTGCCGCTCCATGCGCACCCTGATGCTGGAGGTAGGCAAGCAGGATTACCTGAAAACCGCCAAGGCCAAGGGCATCAGCAAGTTCCGGGTGGTGTTCTTCCACCAGATCCGCAACGCCATTCTACCTATGATCACCAACCTGGGCATGGAGATCGCCGGGGCGCTCATGGGCTCCTACATTATCGAGAAGGCCTTCTCCATCCCCGGCCTGGGCAGCTATTTCGTTACCTCCATTACCGGGCTGGACTATACCATGACCCTGGGGCTGGTGGTGTTCCAGTCGGTGCTGGTTGTATTTGCCAATTTTCTGGTGGATCTGCTCTACGGCGTGGTGGATCCCCGTGTCCGCATTCAGTAAGGAGGGAAGCAGATGAAAACAACGATTGCAGAAACGAACACTGTTTCCCCGGCAAGGGAGGAAGTCCTTGACTTCACCCCCCTGACGGAGGCGGAGCGAAGCAAGATCGAACAGCCCCAGCGGCCCTCCACCCGGTACTGGCCGGAGGTGTGGAACCGGCTGCGCCGCAACCCCATGGCGGTGTTCTGCATGGTGCTGATGCTGATCATCATCCTGCTGGCCATCTTCGTGCCCATTTTCTCCCCCTACGAGTTTGACGCTACCTCCCTCATGGAGAAGAAGCAGGGGCCGTCCGCCGCCCACTGGTTCGGCACGGACAGCGCCGGTCGGGACATCTTCACCCGGGTGTGGATGGGCACTCGCACGTCCCTGGTCATCGGCTTTCTGGGTGCCTTGCTGCCCTACATGCTGGGCATGATCATCGGCGCCGTTTCCGGCTGGGTCGGGGGACGGGTGGATATGATCATCATGCGCATCGTGGATATTATGCTGTGCATCCCTTCCATGATTTACATGATCCTGATCCTGATCGTCATGGGGGGCAACGCCTTCTCCCTGATCGTGGCGCTGGCCATTTCCGGGTGGATGGGCTCCGCCCGGGCGTTCCGGGGGCGGATCCTGCAATTCAAGAACCGGGAATTCGTGCTGGCGGCACGCACCTTAGGAGCGACCCCGGTGCGGATCATCTTCCACTACATCCTACCCAACATTCTGGGCAACATGGCGGTAGGGCTGTGCTCCGCCATTCCCGGGGCTATCTTTGCCGAGGCAGGCATGAGCTACATCGGCCTGGGCATCAACCCCCCTGCCACCTCCCTGGGTCAGCTGGCCACCGACGGCATGAAGTATTTCATGACCCAGTTCCATGTGTTCATCTTCCCCTCCCTGGTGATTTTCCTGATCATCTTCGCCCTGTACATGTTCGGCAACGCCCTGCGGGACGCTCTGGATCCCCGGCTGCGGAATGAGGACTTCGTGATCCGCCGCTTCCGCCGGGAAAAGCGGCGCCACCGTTCAGAAAGGAGGGCACAGGCATGAGTCACCTGCTGGAAGTGAAGGATCTCCGCGTATCCTTCGAAACCGCCGCCGGAGAAGTAAAGGCCGTCCGGGGCGTGGACTTTTTCCTGGATCGGGGGGAAACCCTGGGCATTGTGGGAGAATCCGGCTGCGGCAAGTCCGTGACCATTCAAACCATTATGCGCCTGAACGACGAACCTCCCGCCAAGATCGCCGGGGGCAGCATCCGCTACAACGGGGAAGAGCTGGTAAACAAGACCGACAAGGATATGCGCGCCTACCGGGGCAAGGAATTTTCCATGATCTTTCAGGACGCCATGACCTCCCTGAACCCTACCACCAAGATCGGCAAGCAAATGCGGGAAATGCTCCGTGCCCACGAAAACGTGTCCCAGGAAGAGGCCAGGAAGCGGATTGCGGACATGTTCCGCCTGGTGGGGCTGCCCAGCCCGGAAACCCTGTACAACCGTTTTCCCCACACCTTAAGCGGCGGACAGCGGCAGCGGGTCATGATCGCCATGGCCCTGGCCTGCAAGCCTGCCCTGCTGTTTGCCGATGAGCCCACCACCGCCCTGGACGTGACCATTCAGGCGCAGATACTGGAAGTCATGCGCTCCACCCAAAGGGAGATGAACATGGGCATTATCTTCATCACCCACAACATGGGGGTGGTGGCACGCATGGCGGATCGAATCGCCGTGATGTACGCCGGGCAGATCGTGGAAAGCGGCACCGCCAAGGATATTTTCTATCACCCCAAGCACCCCTACACCTGGGGGCTCATCGGCTCCGTGCCCAAGATGCACGGGGAGATCCCTCACCGGCTCATCAGCATTCCCGGCACGCCGCCGGATCTGTTTGCGCCCCCTAAGGGCTGCGGATTTGCCGCCCGGTGCAGCCGCTGCATGCATGTGTGCCTGGAGCACACACCGCCGGAAACGGAAACCCAGGGGCATCGGGTGCGGTGCTGGCTGTACGATCCTCGCTGTCCCAAGCAGGCAGACGGAAAGGATGGTGAATGATCCATGGCTGAAGCGCCGATTTTGCAGGTGGAGCATCTGCAGAAGTACTTTACCGTAGGCAGAAAGGCCGTGCTCCATGCGGTGGACGATGTATCCTTCACCATGGAGAAGGGGGAAACCCTGGGGCTGGTGGGCGAATCCGGCTGCGGCAAAACCACCCTGGGCAGAACCCTGCTGAAGCTGTACAAGCCGGACGGCGGCAAAATCCTCTATCAGGGGCAGGACATTACCCGTTTATCTGCCCGGGAACAGCGGAAAATGTACAGCAGGATGCAGATGATCTACCAGGATCCCTACGCCTCCCTGAATCCCTTTATGACCATTGGGGAGATCGTGTCCGAAGGCCTGACCATTCAGAAGAGCACCGCCAAATCCCTTGCCCCCACCCGGAAGGAGCGGGACGAGGTGGTCTACGCCATGCTGGAAAGGGTGGGGCTGAACCGGGAGCACGCCAATCGCTTCCCCCACGAATTCTCCGGCGGACAGCGGCAGCGTGCCGGCATTGCCCGTGCCCTGGCGGTGAACCCGGAGTTTGTGGTCTGCGATGAGGCCGTGTCCGCCTTGGATGTGTCCGTGCAGGCCCAGATCATCAACCTGCTGATGGACCTGCAGGAATCCATGGGGCTGACCTACCTGTTTATTGCCCACGACCTGAGCGTGGTGCGCTGCATCTCCGACCGGGTGGCGGTGATGTACATGGGCAAAATGGTGGAGATCGCCGAAACCCGGGAACTGTTCGAGCATCCCGTGAATCCCTATACCATCGGGCTGATGCAGGCGGTGCCGGAGGCTGACCCGGACTTTGAAAAGGGAAAGACCTATCAGGTGATGACCGGGGAAATCAAGACCCCGGTGAACCCCAAGCCCGGCTGCCGCTTTGCAGACCGGTGCCCCAGAGCCACGGAGCAGTGCCGCCGAGAGGATCCGCCCCTGACGGAGGTTGCGCCCCGGCATCAGTGCGCCTGCTTCCACCCATGACACAAAAGAGGCTTATGCATGAACGAACTTTTTGACACCTATGCCAGCCGAGAGGGCGGCGTGTTCTGGCTGAAGACCATCCTGACCCCCAAGCGCATCCTGGATGCGGGCAAGCGGGGCTTTTCCGGGGCGGAGTTTGAGTTTCCCACCTGCCCCGCCTTTTCACGGGGGGTGGCGGAAGCTGCACAAAACGGGCTCTTCGGCTTTACCCTGCCAGGGGATGCCTATCGGCAGCATGTATGCTGGTGGATGGAACACGTCCGGGGCTTCGCCATGGATCCGGACTGGATCGTCACCACCCATGGCACCATCTTTACCCTGGCCACCCTGATCCGCATGCTGACCCGGCAGGATGAAGGCATCATCGTCATGCCCCCCTGCTACAACCGGTACGAGCAGGCGGCCACCCGGCTGGGCAGACCTACCACCGCTGTGCCCCTTCAGATGCAGGACGGGCGGTATCAGATCGATCTGCCCGGGCTGGAGGAGGCCATGGCTGACCATCACAATCGCATCCTGGTGCTGACCAACCCCAACAACCCCACTGGCACCATCTTCCCGGAGGAGACCCTGAAGGCCGTGATGGCCTTGGCAGACCGGTACGATGTGACCGTGTACTGCGATGAAATCTTTGGGGAAATCACCCTGCAAGGGAAGCGTGTGCCCTCCCTGTGCGAAGTGTCCCAAAGCCCCCTCGTGGTGACGGTTACCGGCATGGGCAAGGTGTTCAGCCTGACGGGGGTGAACCACGCCAACGTGCTCATCCCGGATGCAGCCTTCCGGGAACGGTTCATTGCCCAGCGGAATGCGGATCACTACGGCAGCCTGGATCCCATGGTGCACGCAGGCCTGCTGTCCGCCTTTACGGAGGAAGGGGCAGCATGGGTCAGGGAACTGAACGCCTACATCCGCCGGAACGCCGAGGAAGTGTGCCGCACCCTGAAGGAGATCTGGCCGAGTATGAATGCGGAAGTACCGGAGGGCACCTTTGTCCTCTGGGTGGATTATACAGGTGCAGGCCTGGACAAGCCGGTGCTGGAAAAGCTGCTGGACAAGGCCTGCTTCCTGGGGGACTGGGGAGAAGAGTACGACGGCAAGCCCCTTGCCATGCGCTACTCCCTTGCCCTGCCTTATCGGGAAATACAAGATACCATGGCGCAGCTGAAGCAGGCTGCCCGGGAAATGGCATGAAGGAGGAATTCGGGATGATCGTCGTTGAAGAAAATCAGGTACGGAAGCTGTTGACCCCTGAAAAATGCACCGCCGCCATGCGGCAGGCCTTGATGGATCTGGAGCAGGGCAAATGCGCCATGCCGCCCCGGCTGATTACCCACATGCCCAACACGGCGGCCTTCGGCTTTATGCCTGCCTACGTGGGGGATTATTTCGGCGCCAAGGTGATCAACGCCTTTGCCCCCAACATGGGCACGAAGTACCCTTCCCACATTGGGTACGTGATCCTGTTTGAAAGCGCCCACTGCACCACCGTGGGGCTTATCGAGGCAGGCAGCATTACGGAGATCCGCACCGGCTGCGTCTCTGCCGTGGCCACGGATCTTTTGGCACGGAAGGACGCCCACACCCTGGCGGTTATCGGCGCAGGAGCCCAGGCACGGAGCCATTTGGCGGCCATTCGGCTGGTGCGGGACCTGACCGCCGTGACCGTGTACGACCGGAATCCGGAAGCCGCCAAGAAGTATGCGGCGGAGATGACGGCGCTGTATCATCTGCCGGTCACGGTCTGCGAAAGCCCGACGCAAGCGGTAAAGGATGCGGACATCATCTGCACCGTGTGCCCGGCCAAGGAAGCCTACCTGACCCGGGACATGGTGAAGCCCGGCGTACACATCAACGCCGTGGGCACCTTCACCCCCACCACCCGGGAAGTGGCCTCCGATCTGGTGGCTGCCGCCCGGCTGTACAGCGACTATACCCCCTCCACCGTGAAGGAAAGCGGGGAGTACCTGATTCCCTTGCAGGAGGGGCTCATCGGAGAGGATCACATCATCGGCTCCGTCGGCGAATTGCTGCTGGGCAAGTGCAAGGGTCGGGAAAGCGACACGGACATCACCCTGTTTGACGCCCTGGGTCTGGCGGTGGAAGACATTGCCGCCGCCGTGATGGTGTACAAGGAGGCGACAGGCGCATGAGCAAGTGCGTTGTGACCCTGAAGCCCTACCCTGCCGGACGGGGCATCGACAAGGTGGACGTCTGCTACGCCGTGGAAAATTGGCAGGCGGCGGCAGGGGAAAACCTGTGCAGCTTCCAGCTGGAGACCGTGTCCATTCCCGGCTGCGCCCCGGAGGCTGTCTCTGTCCGGGACGCCAAGGGGGACGTGCCCTTTACAAAGACGGAAAGCACCCCTTACCCCTATCACTGGCTGCACTTGCAGGCAGGAAGAGCAACGGAGGGTGCGCTGACCATCCGCTACACCGTCCGCCCCCGGTATGCCGACGAGAAAACCACCTGCGGCCCCTACTTTGACCTGCGCAGTGAGGACGGAGGCGCCAACGGTGCCGGCATTCACTTCCTGGCAGAGGTGAAGGAGCTAGCGGGTACCATTTCCCTCCGCTGGGACATGACCGCCATGCCGGCCGGCAGCCTGGGCGTATGCACCTGGGGGGAGGGAGACTGCTCCTTTGAAGGCCCCATGGAAAAGCTGCGGGAATGCTATTTTGCCTTCGGGGACGTGAAGAAGATCACGGAAGGGGATTTCGGCTATTATTGGCTGTCTGCCCCTACCTTCGACGTGCAGGAGCTGGCGGATTACACGAAAACCCTGTTCGGCAAGATGCAGGCTTTCTTCCATGACGACCAGCACGCCTACCGCATTTTCATGCGGAAGGATCCCTTCCCCCACAGCGGCGGCACGGCGCTGATGCGCAGCTACATGTTCGGCTGGAACGATACCGAGCCCGTGTCCGTGCGGGAGAAGCAGAACATCCTCGCCCATGAAATGGTGCACAACTGGCCCCAGCTTAACGACAACCCTTACGGCACGGCCTCCTGGTACTCCGAGGGCACGGCGGAATATTACAGCTGCATGCTGCCCTTCCGTGCCGGGCTCATTAACCGGGAAGCCCTGCTGCGAGAAATTCAGAAGCGCACCACCGCCTACTATACCAACCCCACCCGGCACCTGGAAAATCTGGCGGCGGCGAAAATCTGCTGGCAGGATCGCCGAGCTCAGCGGCTGCCCTACGGCCGGGGCATTTTCTTCCTGGCCAACACGGACGTGAAGCTGCGGCAGGCCACCAGCGGCCGTGTATGCCTGGATGATGTGGTGCTGGCCATTGTAGACAAGGATCGGGCAGGGGTGACCCTTGGCAACGAGGTCTTCCTTGCAACGGTGCAGGCACTGGGCGGCATTGATGTGCGGGAGGATTGGGAAACCATGCGAACCGGCGGGCACATCGTGCCCCTGGAGGATGCCTTCGACCGGCAGTTCCGCCTGAAGGAAGTCACCGTGCCCGAGGCCGATACAGGAACGCCGGTAACCTCCTACGAATGGACATTGAGGTGAGCGCAATGAAGCAGTGTTTCACGCCGGATGATCTGAAGCGGATCCGGTATCTTTCCTGGCCTGCCCTGTCCCCCAACGGGAAGCTGATCGCCTTTGTGGAGAAGCTGGGCAGGGAAGAAGACGGCAGCTTTCCCCCGGTGGTTCGGGTGGTGGAAAGGGCAACGGGAAAGCAGGTGTACCAGACCCCTGAGGGCATGCAGGAGCAGCAGCCCCTGTTCCTGACGGACGACACCCTGACCCTTCTGTGCCATGCAAGCGGCGAATATCAGCTGTGGGTTCGTCATCTGCCCACCGGAGAAGGCAGGCAGGTGACCCACCTGCGCCACGGGGTGGTGCGCTATCGGACAGCTGCCGGCAAGGCAGTGTTTGAGGCCACCGTGTACCCGGGGGAAGCGGAGAGCGGCGACATCTTCCGGGAAATGACCGCCGAAGAAAAGGCGGCCTGGCTGGAGGAGCTGGATTACACCCCCTATGTGGCCACCGACCTGATTGATAAAATGGACGAGTGGTACGGCATGCGGAAGGGGGAGATCAGCCGCATCGGCGTGTGTGCCATGGACGGCAGCAATGCCTGCATCCTGCCCCTGAAGGGCATGGAGTGCATCTACCCCGCCATCAGCCCGGACGGGCAGCATCTGTGCTTCTACGGCATGCCCTACCGGGGCGCCAAAGGATACAATAAGGAGCTATTCACCTACAAGGCGGACGGCAGCGACCTGCAGCAGCTGACTCAGGACGTGATGCTCTTCGGCAGCGGCACGCCTCTGTTCACCCCGGAGGGTACGGCGGTGATCGCCCTTGCCTATCACGTGAACGAGGGGGGCGGCTTTACCTCCATGCCCTATCGGGTGCCCCTGGACGGCAGTTCCCCATCCCCCATGCTGGACACCGGGAATGAATCCCTTTGCGAAGGCGCCGGGGAAATGGTAGTGGGTCGGGCAGAAAACGGGGAGAACGACAACACCCTGTTCGTCATCGGGCAGCGACTGTGGTTCCAGGGCGGATACAAGGGACGCAACAACCTGTACAGCGTCAGCCTGACCGATTCCAAGGATATTCGATTGGAGAAGGAAGGGCAGACGGATCTGCAGTCCTTCGGCATGAACGCCGCCGGGGATCTGGCCGTGATGCAGGGCACCACCCGTCAGCCTGCCGAGCTGTATGCCGATGACCGTCCCCTGACGGACGAAAACGGCTGGCTGAAGGACTATGCCCAGGGCAAGCTGGAGGAAAAGTGGATCTCCAGCCGGGACGGCAAGGCGCAGCTTCACTACTGGCTGCTGCACCCGGCGGAGGAAGTGCCGGGAAAGCGGTATCCTGCGGTGCTGGACGTTCACGGCGGGCCTACCGTGACCTATGGGGATACCTGGTGGCATGAGTTCCACGCCCTGTCCGCCGCAGGGTTTGCGGTGATCTACGGGGATCCCCGGGGCAGCGTGGGCTACGGCAGAGACTTCCTGAAGGGAGGCCTATGCTGGAAGCAGGAAGCCATGGACGACCTGATGGCCATGTGCGACGATGCGGTGGCATCCGGGCTGGTGGACGGCAAGCGCATCGGCATCACCGGGGGCAGCTACGGCGGCTACATGGTGGTGAAGATGATCGGCAGCAACGATTACTTCGCCTGCGCCGTGGCTCAGCGGGCCCTGATCAACCTGGCCACCTCCTACGGTACGGGGGACATGGGCTTTGTCAGCGAGGACGGCAGCGTGCCCAAGGATTTCACCATGCTGAAATACCTGTCCGACCGGGCACGGAACAGCAACATCCGCCGGGTAGACAACATCAAGGTGCCTACCCTGATCCTCCATGCCAGCAATGACTACCGCTGCACCTTTGAGCAGGCAGAGCAGCTGTTCATCGCCATGAAGGAAAGGCGGCCGGAGGTGCCTGTCCGGCTGGTGCGCTTCCCCGGGGAAAACCACGCCCTGACCCGCACAGGCAAGATGCACCACCAGGTGCGGCACCTGCAGGAAATGTTGGATTGGTTTGTCAAGTACCTGAAGAAGGAGGAAGCCGACCATGCGTAAGCGTCTCCCCCAATTTTCCGACACATGGAGCATGGAGCGGCTGAACGGCGGTGACTGGTGCGCCGAAAAACAGCTGGTATGCTATGCCTCCAACAAGACCCAGGGCATCCTTGTCCGCAGCCTGAAGGACGGCACGGAGAAAAAGGTTACCGCCGGGGGAAGCGGCGAGGGCTATGCCCGCTTCTCCCCGGACGGCAGCAAGGTGCTGTTCTGCTCCTCCCTGCCGAGGAAGGGACGGCAGGTGTGCGTGGCTGACTTGGCCACCGGCAAGGTGCAGCAGGTATCCGCCATCAACGGCGCCGCCATGGAACCCATGTGGAGCCCGGACGGCAGGAAGATCCTCTTTGCCTCCTCCCAGGGTTCCCAGGGCAAGCAAAGTACCGGACGGCCGGATGAAGCCATTGTCATTGAAAACTTCAATTACAAGTTTGACGGGGCAGGTTACATCACCCCGGACGGCCATGTGCAGCTTTTCGTCTGCGACCTTACCACCGGGGAAACCCGGCAGCTGACCGAAGGCCCCTACAATTTCATGCACCACTGCTGGGCGCCGGACAGCCGGCACATTGCCTTCTGCGGCAATCAGCACCGGGGCGCAGAGGAAAGCATCGGCTTTGACCTGTACATCATGGACATTCAGGCGGAAAGCGTCGAGAAGGCGGTGCAGGTGTCCCATGACCTGATGATCGTCTCCTATCCCAACCCCGTCCGCCCCGTATTCACCGCCGACGGCAAGAGCGTCATCATGGCCGCCCTGAATCCGGAAGCAGACATGAACCAGGGCTACCCGGAAGCCTATCTGTTCCGCTTTGCCGCTGACGGCACAGCCCAGGAGCAGATTTTCCGGCAGGACGAAGGTTGCTTCCAGTGCGTTCAGTTCCCCTACAACGCCTTTGCCGGCATGGGCATGGACAAGATGCAGCTGGACAAGGAAACGGGAGACGTGTACTTTGTTGCCGGATGGATGGGACAGGGCAACCTGTACCGCCTGCCTAAGGGAAGCACCCATGCAGAGCCGGTGCTCACCGGCAAGCACTGCTGCCACGGGCTTTCCCCCATTCAGCAGGGCACCATGCTGGTGTCGGAGGTGACCCCCACCACAGCGGAAGCCTACTGGGTTGTGGACATCCACACCGGGGAAAAGCTGCAGAAGGCTGTACAGAGCAACCAAGCCCTGATGGAGGAAGTAACCCTTTCCCCTGTGGAGGATTTCTTCTTTGATACCCTGGACGGCGAGGGGAAGGTTCACGGCTTTGTGATGCCTCCCCAGGAACGAGAGCCCGGGAAGAAGTACCCCACCATCCTGTACGTGCACGGCGGCCCCCATCCCTTCTACACCTACGGGTTGACCATGGAATTCCAGTGCTTTGCGGCGGCAGGCTTCGGCGTCATCTGCTGCAATCCCCGGGGTTCCAGCAGCTACGGGGTGCGGCACCTGAACATGCGCCGTGCCTTTGACGGGTCTGCCTACACGGACTGCCTCCAGTTTGTGGACGAGGCTGTTCGCCGGTTTGACTGGATCGACGGCAGCCGCATGGGGGTCACCGGGGGCAGCTACGGCGGCTACATGACCAACTACATGGCCACCCACTGCAGCCGGTTCAAGGCCTACATCACCCAGCGCAGCGTGTGCAGCGATTTGATCGGCTACGCCTCCTCGGACATGCAGGGGCGGAGCATGGATTACAAATCCTTTGAGGAATTCATGGTGCACGAATTGGAGCAGTCCCCTGTGGCCTACGCCGAACGGGTGAATGCGCCTCTGCTGATCCTCCACGGAGAGGACGACCTGCGCTGCCCGGTAGAGGGCGCCCATCAGTTCTTTATCGCCGTGAAGGACACCCATCCCGATCTGCCGGTGAAGCTGATGATCTTCCCCCACACGGCTCACGATCAGCCCTCCGACCCTCGCCTGCTGAAGCGGTACTATCAGGAAATGGCGGACTGGTTCAGAAAATGGCTGTGAAACGGTGCATCGCCCCATTTGATCGCCCGGAAGGGCCTTGTGAGCCCATCCTTCCCCTGGGTTTGTATATTTTTCCCCGACTGGTTGAACAGCCGGGGATTTTCCTTTTGGTTGACGTTCCCTGGGAAAACTCCTATAATGATGCTTGAGTGCATGGCGCACAAAGGAGGAATTCCATGAAGCGACTGGCTTTGCTGCTGCTGAGTTTGATGCTGATCTGCCCGGCGGCATGGGCAGAACCCATTCAGGTTTCCGATGTGTCGGAAATCCCGGAGACCAACGAGGAAGGCTTCCTGCCGGAAGGCACGGATGCCTATTACGTAAAGGATCACGCCAACGGATACTGGTACTATGTGGATCAGACCGTTCGCATCGAAATCACCCGCACCCAGACCAAGAGTCCCCTGTCCACCTACTATCTGGCGGACATTGTGTGCGCTTCCGGCACCAGCCTGTACACCGTTACCTGGAACACGGAGCGTCCCGGCCGCACCAACGGCCTGCCCCAGGACATGGCCAACGCCTCCCGGGTGGTGTACGCCCAGAGCGGCGACTTCTATTCCTACCGGGTGGCCAACGACCGGTACCCCGGCAACATTGTCCGGGACGGCAAGGTGCTGTATAACAAGAGCTATTCCAAGGTGATCGACGCCATTCCCAACCTGGCCACCATGGCCTTCTACCCTTCCGGCAAGGCGGAGGTGAACGAGGCAGGGGAAGTCAGCGCCAAGGAATACGCAGCCAAGGGGGCAACCACCGTGGTGGCCTTCGGCCCCATCCTGATCCGGGACGGCGAGATGGCGGACGTGGACAAGGATGAATACAACCACAAGGAGCCCCGCAGCTGCATCGGCATCATTGAACCCGGCCACTATGTGGGGCTGCTGGTGGAAGGGCGGAAGAATCACGCCGACGGCGCTACCCTGACCACCTGCGCCGAGCTGCTCTATGAAGCAGGCTGCACCGATGCCATCAACCTGGACGGCGGCAACACCGCCGCCATGCTCTTCATGGGGGAAAGCGTGCAGCTGACCAACAACAGGGGCGTAGATGTGAACGACCGTGCCATTCCCGACATTCTTGCCGTGGGCACCTATTGAGCGGAAAGGAAAAAAGATGATTTTATTTTGCAGCGATTACCAGGAAGGATGCCATCCTGCCATTTTGCAGCGGCTGACGGAAACCAATCTGGAGCAAACCCCGGGCTACGGCACAGACGATGCATGCCAACAGGCGGCGGAGATGATCCGCAAGCGTTTTCATTGCGAAAGTGCCGCTGTGCACTTCCTGGTAGGCGGCACCCAGGCCAACGCCACCGTTATCGACGCTGCCCTCCGCTCCTATGAAGGGGTGCTTTGCGCGGATACCGGCCACATCAACGTGCACGAAACCGGCGCCATTGAGGCCTCCGGCCACAAGGTGCTGGCACTGCCCGGCCGGGAGGGGCGGATCACCTCCGCCCAGATCAGCGTGGCGGCAGCCCTGCAGGGGGATGACGAGCATACCGTGCGCCCCGGCATGGTGTACATTTCCCTTTCCACGGAAGTGGGCACGCTGTACAACCTGTCTCAGCTGCACGACCTGTACCAGACCTGCCGGCAGCTGGGCCTGTACCTGTTTGTTGACGGCGCCCGGCTGGGCTATGCCCTGGCCTCCCCGATGAACGACCTGCAGCCGGAGGACATTGCAGCCAACTGCGACGCCTTTACCATCGGCGGTACCAAGTGCGGCGCCCTTTTCGGGGAAGCGGTGGTGCTGGTGAACCCGGCCTTGCAGCCCCGGTTCCGGTACATGATCAAGCAGCACGGCGGACTGCTGGCCAAAGGCCGCCTGCTGGGGATTCAGTTCCGCACCCTGATGGAAAACGACCTGTACTTCACCCTGGCCTCCCATGGGGTGAAGGAAGCCATGCGCATCCGCACGGCGCTGATGAACAAGCACATTCCTCTGGCGGTGGATTCCCCCACCAACCAGCTTTTCCCCATCTTCACCGATGAGCAGCTGGAAGCCCTGGAGGAGGACTTCACCTTCAGCACTTGGGAGCGGGTCAATGAAAGCAGCACCGCCGTGCGCATCTGCACCTCCTGGGCCACCCGGCCGGAGCATGTGGATCAGCTGATTGCCGCTATTGAAAAGCTGTAAGCAACGGGGTCAAAAGAATGAAAAATAGGGGTTGACAAAACCCCTGCGGTGCGATATAATATCCCTTGCAGTCGAGAGAAAACGATTGCAAGGATAATGGGGAATTGTGTAACGGCAGCACCTACGACTCTGACTCGTATTGTCTAGGTTCGAATCCTAGTTCCCCAGCTTATCTGCCTCCGTTGTCTAGAGGCCTAGGACGCCGCCCTCTCAAGGCGAAAACATGGGTTCGAATCCCATCGGAGGTGCGTCATAAATCGTCAGCAGCACGCTGACGGTTTTTCTTTTGCTGTTTTTCACATCAAAAAGCGCCGGGATCCTCCCGACGCTTTTCTGTTATTCTATTGCCTTACCCCACTGCCTCGTTGGCGGTTTCGTTCAGCATCTGCTGCCACAGAGCGTCCTGCCCGGAAAGGGTCATGGGGGTGACCTCCGGCACGTTGCCGGGGTCGAAGGAGACGCTCATCCGCACATACACCGCCGCATAGGCAGCGCCCGCCAGGTCGATCCCCCGATCCAGGGAGCCGGTCATGCCTGTAAAGCCCTTGCGGCCAAGCTCCTGAGCCTGCACGGCGGTGGTGGCCACGTACACCGTGGTGCTGTCAATGGTGCCGCTGATGCCATCGGAAAGCCAGGCGGAAACCGTCAGTCGACCATTGCTGACAGAAAGAGATGCCGAGCCGATTTCGTACGCATTGCTGGCGTACAGGGGCACGGTCATGCTGCTGCCTTCCAGGGAGGCAACATCCACAATAGTGGCCATGCGCCAGGTATTCGCTCCAGAAAGCAGGGACAGGGGATAGCCGGCGGTAGAGGCCGCATTATCCGTCAAATAGCCGGAAACCCGGGTGACGGCGAAGGCATAGGCATTGCCGTCCACCGTCAGGGTCACGGAATACACCGCCTCCGCCCCATACAGGGGCAGATACACATCGTCCGTGTAGAAGGCGCTGCCGCTGGCGCCGTAATCCCGCTGATAGATGCAGGAACCGTTCTGATCATACACGCTGAGGGTCACTTGCTCCCCGTTTTCCGCCGGACAGTAAATGTTCAGATACTCGCACTCCGTGCGGATATTGCCTGCCGACGCCGGATCAGATACAGTATAGGTATCATCCGCCAGAGCAGGCACGGCAAGCCAAAGCAGCGCCACACACAGCAGCGCCCAAACCATCCGCTTCATGCGGCGATCACCTCCAAAATCATCGTTCACTCTATTGAACGAAACAGAATGTTCTTCTTATCCCGAACTCAAGAAAAAGTATACGCCTTTTATCGGACGTTCGCAAGGGGCTTTGCCCCGTTTTTCGCTTCGCCGATGCTTCGCATCATTTAAGCTTCACTCCGTTTCACGCTTCGCCGATGCTTCGCATCATTTAAGCTTCACTCCGTTTCACGCTTCGCCCCTGTCCCCCTCCTTGACGAAATTTAGACAAACCCGTTTTTTGTCCATGCAAGAGGAACGCCGCTTATGTTACAATCAAATCAGGCGGTGTGCGGCAGGGTTGCCGGGGTCACCGCCGGAGAAAGGTGGCAGAATCATGAATAAGAACGGCAAGCATATTGGGCTGATCGTCCTTTGGTCCCTGGCAGCGGCACTGCTGGTAGTTTCCGGCATTGGCTGCATGGTCAACAGCGGTGAAATCATGGATATCATGGCAGACTGGATCGGCATCCTGGTGGTGCTTTCCGGCTTGCTGCAGTTGGGCGTGGCGTGGATCATGCGCCATACCATTTTCGGCAATCGTTCCTTCCTCACCAAGGGCGTGGTGGCCGTGGTGGTGGGCATCTTCATCATGTGCAAATCCTTCATTGCAGGGGAAGTGCTCCGGGTGCTCATCAGCATGATGGTGCTGGTGGACGGCATCGGCCTGCTGGGCTCTGCCCTGGATATGCGGCAGGATCGGATCCCCGGCCGGGCATGGCTGTGGGTCATTGGCATTCTGGAGGCGATCATCGGCATTGCCGGCTTCCTGAAGCCTGAAATCCTCAGCATCACCGTGGGCGTGATCATCGGCGTTTCGCTGGTATACGAAGGCTTGTCCCTGCTGTACACCATGTTCATCGGCGTTCGGTGGTACAAGGCGCTGCACCAATAATCCCATCCTTGCATCCATCGTTGCAAAATCCCCTGCCGGTATTTTCCGGCAGGGGATTGTTTTGCGTATCAGGGGTTTCAGATTTCCTCATCCGGAGTGTCGTTCAGCAGGGTTTCTTCCCGCACGTCCTCCGTCTGAGCGGCGTCCTCGTCCACCGTGTCTTCGATGGTTTCTTCTTCCTTGTCCGCTCGGGCAACGCCGATGACCCGGCTGCCCTCGGCCAGCTTCATGATGCGCACGCCCTGGGTGTTGCGGCCGCATACCCGGATGGACTCCACCGGCGTGCGGATGATGGTGCCGTCGTCGGTAATCAGCAGGATATCCTCCTCCGGCTGCACCAGCAGCAGTGCCGCCAGGTCGCCGGTCTTCTCCGTCAGGTTCATGGCACGGATGCCCTTGCCGTTCCGTCCCTGCTCCCGGTATTCGTCCACGTCCGTCCGCTTGCCGTAGCCCAGGGAGGTGATCACCAGCACCTGGGCCCCTTCTTCCACAGGGCACATGTCGATGATTTCATCATCCTCGTCCAGCCGCATGGACTTGACGCCCATGCTGTTGCGCCCCATCAGCCGCAGGTGGGATTCATTGAAGCGGATGCACATGCCCTTCCGGGTACCCAGCATCAGGTCATCATTGCCCTGGGTCAGCTCCACGCCCACCAGGGCATCCTCATCCTTCAGCACAATGGCGATCAGGCCGTTCTTCCGCAGGTTGCGGAATTCGCTGAGGGCAGTCTTCTTAATGATGCCTCCGTGGGTAGCCATGACCAGGTTGTATTCCTTCTCGTCATCCTCCCGGGGCAGAGGCACCACTGCCGTCACCTTTTCGCCGGCGGCGATCTGCAGCAGGTTCACCACCGCCGTGCCACGAGCCGTGCGCCCGGCTTCGGGGATCTGGTAGCACTTCAGGCTGTATACCCGGCCCCGGTCGGTGAAGAACATAATCTCCGCATGGGTGTTGACCACACGCATGATCTCCGCATAGTCCTCATCCTTGGTGGTCATGCCCGTAACGCCCTTGCCGCCCCGGTTCTGCGCCTTGTAGACGGACTTGGCGATACGCTTCACGTACCCTTCGTGGGTCATGGTCACCACCATGTCCTCTTCCTGAATCAGGTCTTCCACATCGATTTCGCCTTCGATGGTGGTCAGCTCCGTGCGCCGGTCGTCGCCGTACTTGTCCCGGATCTCGGTGATCTCCGTCTTGATCACGTTCATCAGCAGCTTCTCGTCTGCCAGAATGGCGCTCAGGTTGGCAATCAGCCGTTCCTTTTCCTGATACTCCGCCATGAGCCGATCCCGTTCCAGGCCGGTCAGGCGAGCCAGACGCATGTCCAGAATGGCCTGTGCCTGCTTCTCGGAGAAGGCGAACCGCTCCATCAACGCCGTCTTGGCCTGGGTGGGGCCTTCGCTGGCCTTGATCAGCTCCACGATTTCGTCAATGTAATCCAGCGCCTTCAGCAGGCCTTCCAGGATGTGAGCCCGTGCCTGGGCTGCCTCCAGGTCGTGCCGGGTGCGCCGGGTGATGACGTCCTTCTGATGCTGCAGGTAGTAGTACACCATTTCCCGCAGGTTCAGGATGCGGGGCTTGCCGTCCACCAGCGCCAGCATGTTGGCGCCGAAGGTTTCCTGCAGGGAGGTGTGCTTGTACAGGTAGTTCAGCACCACCTGGGGATACACGTCCTTCTTCAGCTCAATGACGATGCGCATGCCCTTCCGGTCGCTTTCGTCACGGATGTCGCTGATGCCTTCCAGCCGCTTTTCGTGCACCAGCTCGGCGATCTTCTCCACCAGCTTGGCCTTGTTCACCTGATAGGGGATCTCCGTCACCACGATCCGGCTGCGGCCGCCGCTCATCTGTTCAATGTTGCTCCGGGCACGGATCTCGATCCGCCCCTTGCCGGTATAGTAGGCTTCCCGAATGCCCCGGCGGCCCAGAATAATGCCTGCCGTGGGGAAGTCGGGGCCCTTGATGTGCTCCATCAGGTCTTCCACGGTGCAGTCCGGCTTATCGATCATGCAGATAACGCCGTTAATGACCTCCCGCAGGTTGTGAGGCGGAATATTGGTAGCCATGCCTACGGCAATGCCGCTGGAGCCGTTCACCAGCAAATTAGGGAAGCGGCTGGGCAGCACGGCGGGCTGCATCAGGGTTTCGTCGAAATTGGGGTAGAAGTCCACCGTGTCCTTGTCAATGCCGTCCAGCAGGTGCATGGTCAGCTTGGTCATGCGGGCTTCGGTGTAACGCATGGCGGCAGCGCCGTCCCCGTCAACGGAGCCGAAGTTGCCCTGACCGTCCACCAGGGGATACCGGATGTTGAAGGGCTGAGCCAGACGCACCATGGCATCGTACACGGAGGAATCGCCATGGGGATGGAATTTACCAAGCACATCGCCCACCAGACGGGCGCTCTTGCGGTAGGGCTTATCCGGGGTCATGCCCAGCTCGTTCATGTCATAAATAATGCGGCGATGGACGGGCTTCAGTCCGTCCCGCACATCCGGCAGGGCACGGTCCACAATCACCGCCATGGCGTAGGAGATGAAGGAGCGCTTCATTTCCTGTTCCAGATTCACCGGGATCAGCTTATCCTGTATACTGCTCATTTCATTTCTCCATTAGCCGTTAAATATCGAGATCCTTGACCAGGTCGCTGTTTTCCTGGATAAACTGCCGGCGAGGCTCTACCTGATCCCCCATGAGGAGGGTAAAGATTTCGTCTGCCGCCATGGCGTCCTCCGGGGTGATCTGCATCATGGTGCGGGTTTCCGGGTTCATGGTGGTGGTCCACAGCTGCTCGCTGCTCATTTCGCCCAGACCCTTGTACCGCTGAATGTCCGGCTTGGGATCCCGGCCGATTTCATCCAGCAGCCGCTGAAGCTCGTCATCATCGTAGACGTAGCGTTCCGTCTTGCCCTTGGTCACCTTGTACAGGGGCGGCATGGCGGCATACACATAGCCCTTCTCGATGAGGGGGCGCATGTAGCGGTAGAAGAAGGTTAGCATCAGGATGCGGATATGGGCGCCGTCCACGTCGGCATCCGTCATGCACACAATGCGGTGATACCGAAGCTTGCTTTCGTCGAAATTATCGCCGATGCCGCAGCCGAAGGCGGTGATCATGCTGCGGATCTCCTGATTGCCCAGAGCCTTGTCCAGCCGGGTCTTTTCCACGTTCAGGATCTTGCCCCGCAGGGGCAGAATGGCCTGGAAGTGCCGATCCCGTCCGTCCTTGGCGCTGCCGCCGGCGCTGTCGCCCTCCACCAGGAAGATCTCGCACTTGCTGGCATCCCGCTCAGAGCAGTCTGCCAATTTGCCGGGCAGGGAGGCGCTTTCCAGCACCGTCTTCCGCCGGGTGGCTTCCCGAGCCTTCCGGGCAGCTTCCCGAGCCCGCTGGGCGCTGACGCACCGATCCAGAATGGCCCGTGCCACGGGAGGATTCTCTTCCAGATAATCCGTCAGTTCGGAGGTCACCAGGCTGTCCACCGCAGGCCGTGCCTGAGCGGAACCCAGCTTGGACTTGGTCTGACTCTCGAACTGAGGGTCTTCCATTTTGATGGATACAATGGCGGTCAGGCTCTCCCGCACATCCTCGCCTTTCAGGTTGGGCTCAGAGTCACGGAGGAGTTTGTATTTCCGGCCATAGTCGTTAATGGCCCGGGTCAGGGCGGTGTTAAAGCCCTGCAGGTGGGTGCCCCCGTCCGGGGTGGCAATGTTGTTGACAAAGGAATAAATGCTTTCCTGATAGTTTTCATCGCTGCTGTACTGCATGGCGACTTCCACCAGGATGCCGTCCTTCATACCCTCGGTATAGATGGGCTCGGGGAAAAGCACCGCCTTGTTCCGGTTCAGGTGCTTCACATATTCCTTCAGGCCGCCTTCGTAGCAGAAGTCCTTCTCCACAGGCTCCTCGCCCCGTTCGTCACGGAACACAATGCGGATGCCCTTGTTCAGGTAGGCCATTTCCCGCAGGCGGCGGCGCAGAACATCCTGATCGAAATCTCCGGTATCGAAGATGCCCTCCGGGTTATCCTCCGTGCGCACATCCGGCAGGAAGGAAATGATGGTGCCGGTGCGGTCGGTTTCGCCGATGACCTTCAGGTCATACAGGTACTTGCCCCGGGCATACTCCTGCTGATAAATCTTGCCCCCCTGATACACCGTGACCGTCAGGTGCTTCGACAGGGCGTTCACCACGGAAGCGCCCACGCCGTGCAGGCCGCCGGACACCTTGTAGCCGCCGCTGCCAAACTTGCCGCCGGCATGGAGCACCGTCAGGCACACCTCCACGGCAGGCCGGTGCATTTTGGGGTGAATGCCCACCGGGAAGCCCCGGCCGTCGTCCTTCACGGATACGCTGCCGTCTTTGTGCAGGGTCACGTCGATCCGCTTGCAATAGCCTGCCAGCGCCTCGTCAATGGAGTTGTCCACAATTTCGTATACCAGGTGGTGCAGTCCCCGGGCGTCGGTGGAGCCGATGTACATGCCCGGGCGCTTGCGCACGGCCTCCAGCCCTTCCAGCACCTGAATTTCATTTTCATCATAGGCCTGG
>CAVKHY010000042.1:0-19709 GCA_963656345.1 bacterium
GACTAAATGCTACTCTTTTTTCTTCCCAGACTAAATGCCACTGTTAAATGCAGCTCTGGCATTTACTTTGGGAATTCACTTCAAAATTTCAACCTGTATGCAAATGCATTTTTTCTTCCGCAAGGTGTTGGTTTTTCCATGAAATGATGCTATACTGTGATTGTTCGCCTTTGCATGTCATGCTGTCCGGCATGAAGACGTATTGTTCTTGTGCCGTGGGCAGCAAACATGCAACTGTTTATAAGCAGACGATGCAGAGGTGCAGCCTATGAAAAACAAGCAGATTCTGGATTCCGAAAGCTACAGCCCCCTGTACAAACAGCTCATTAAGAAACTGCGCAGCGACATTGCCGACGGGGTGTATCCCGTACACAGCCGCATTCCCTCTGAACAGGAGCTTTGCGCCACCTACGACGTCAGCCGCGTAACCGTCCGCAAAGCGCTGCATGAGCTGACTCAGGAAGGCCTGCTGAAGCGTCATCAAGGGAAGGGTACCTTTGTGAGCATGCCCCGCATTCGCAAAGATCTCCGCGGCATGAACAGCTTTCACGAAGCCTGCCGCATGATGGGCTGTGAAGCAGGCACCCGGCTGGTGCATGCCTCCATGGTGCACGCCAGTGAAGAGGACGTGCAGGAGTTGATGCTTGCCCCGGAGGATGAAGTGGTGGAAATTGTGCGTCTCCGGCTGGCCGACGGCATGCCGGTGATGCTGGAAACCAATCACTTCGCTCCTTCTTTTCAGAGTCTGCTCAGTGCTGACCTGACCGGGTCTTTATATGCGCTTCTTCAAGAACAGCACATTGAGGCTGCTCAGGGCATTCATGACATTTCCTTGTGCTATGCTACCCCCGCTCAGGCCAAACTGCTGGATGTTTCCGCCGGAGATGCTTTGCTGTGCCTCCACGAAGTGGTGTTTGATCAGCACGGTCAGCCGCTGCATATTTCTCATCAGGTGATTCGAGGCGACCGGTTCACCTTCCGTATTTAATCCGAAGGGACTGTTTTATTTGAGTAAATTTGCCCTCTTTGTAGATCTGGAAAACTGCGGCGCCAAGGTCGAAACCCTGAACAGCATCCTGGAAAAAGTGAAAATCCGCGGCGATATTCTGCTGGGCAAGGTATATGGGTACACAGATCGGTTCAGCGACCTGAAAGAGGTGCTGCTGAGCAATACTTTCTCTGTCGTTCCCTCCCTGCGCTACGGCATTGCCCAGAAGAACAACGCTGACATTCTGTTGGTGATTGACGCGCTGGAGGTTGCCTACACCAACGACCGGATCGACTCCTTCTGCATTGTTTCCGGTGACAGCGACTATACGCCTCTTGTAGGTCGGCTGAAATCCATGGGGAAGTTCGTGCTGGGCATCAGTCGAAGCGAAGCTGCCAGCACCATTTTCATCAACGCCTGCAACGAGTTTCAGTTTCTGGAGAGTGTTGGCAGCCGTAAGGTAAACAACACTCCCTCCAAGAAGCACAAGGTCACGACCAGCAATGAGGAAATGATGGACGAAGCAGAGCTGAACAAGCTGCTGTGCAGTGTCTTTGAGGAATCCTCCGATACAGACGAAATGTACGCCAGTGAACTGAAAGGCGTTCTGCTGCGGCTGCGGCCTGACTTTAATGAAAAGTCCTACGGCTGCGCTACCTTCTACAAGCTGCTGCTGAAGTTGGCCGCAAAGTTCGGCGACCTGCACGTGAAAAATGACAATTTCAATGTGATGGTCAGCCTGAACAGCCCTGTCGAGGCAGAAAGTCATCCCCAGCTTACCAAGGACAACTGGAAGGACGCTTTTGCCGCTCAGCTGCAGGCCTATAAAGATGGAGGATTCGATCGAGTGAATCCTTCCATCCTGAAGGCCGATATCCTGACTACCTATCCCGACTTTACCGAGCGTGCCATTGGCTTCAAGCGGTTCTCTGACATGCTGAAGCAGCTGGAGAAGGATGGTTTATTGGTAGTAGAAATGGATGAGCAGAAGACCATGCTTATTAAGCTGCTGTAAGCCATGACATTGCTCTGCCCTTTGACAGGCAGAGTTTTTTCTTGTACAATCAATACATGCAACCAAAGAAGGATTGAAAGGAGTGCTCCCTTTGAAAAAGCTGGAAAGCGATCTTCTGGAGCTGTTGAAAGAGGATTGCCGATTGAGTGTGGACAAGCTGGCCGTAATGACTGGCGCCACGCCGGAAGAAGTGAGTGAAACCATCCGCCACTTGGAGGAAGAGCGGGTGATCCTCCGCTACGCCCCCACCATTAACTGGGACAAGACGGATCGGGAACGTGTGGAGGCCATGATCGAGGTGCGCGTAACCCCTCAGCGGGACATGGGCTTTGATGCGGTTGCCAAGCGGATCTATCGCTTTGAGGAAGTGAAGAGCGTCTACCTGATGAGCGGCAGCTATGACCTGCTTGTGCTGGTGGAAGCGCGCACGCTGAAGGATCTGGCACTGTTCGTATCCGAAAAGCTGTCCACCCTGGAGATGGTTACCGGTACGGCTACCAGCTTTGTGCTGAAGCGGTACAAGGAGGAGGGCGTCATCTTCGAGGGTGACAAGTCTGATCAGCGGCTGGTGATTTCTCCGTGACGTACGAGCAGTATCTGAATCCCCGGGTAGCAGCCGTTCCGCCAAGCGGCATCCGGCGTTTCTTTGACCTGGCTGCCACCATGAAGGATACGATTTCCCTGGGCGTAGGCGAGCCGGACTTCATTACCCCCTATCACATCCGCAACGCCGCCATTAACAGCATTGTTGACGGCGAAACCCAGTATACAGCCAACCGGGGATTGCTTCCTTTGCGTCAGGAAATCGCCTGGTATCTGGAGCACCGGTATCATCTTACGTACAACCCGGAAACCCAGGTGTTGGTTACCGTAGGTGCAAGTGAATCCATCGATGTAGCGCTCCGTGCCATTGTCTCTGCCGGAGACGAAGTACTGGTGCCGGAACCCAGCTATGTCAGCTACAGTCCCAGCGTCATCTTTGCAGGCGGCACGCCTGTGGGCGTTGTTACCACGGCAGAGACGGACTTCCGCTTGAGTGCAGAGGCTGTCCGCAAGGCCATCACCCCTCGAACCAAAGCCTTGATCCTGCCCTACCCCAACAATCCCACCGGCGCCATTATGGAAAAGCAGGACTTGGAAGCCTTGGCCGAGGTCATTCGTGAGAAGAAGATTCTCGTCATTTCCGACGAGATTTATTCCGAGCTGACCTATGGGGATCGGCATCACGTCAGCTTTGCTTCCCTGCCCGGCATGGCAGACTATACCCTGACCATTAACGGCTTCAGCAAGTCCTTTGCCATGACAGGCTGGCGTGTGGGCTACATTTGCGGTCCTGAAGAGCTGATTAGCGTGATGAACAAGATTCACCAGTACGGCATTCTCTGCGCCCCCCGTCAGGGGCAGGCTGCCGCCTTGGAGGCCCTCCGCTCCGGCCGGGAAAACGGCTATGAAGACGTGCTGCGCATGCGGGACAGCTATGACCGCCGCCGCCGGCTCATGGTGGAAAGCTTCCGTGCCATGGGGCTGGAATGCTTTGAGCCCCTGGGGGCTTTCTATGTATTCCCGTCCATTGCCTCCACCGGCATGAGCAGTGAAGCTTTCTGTGAAAAGCTGCTGCGGGACAAGCACGTTGCCTGCGTTCCCGGCACAGCCTTCGGCCCCTGCGGCGAAGGACACATCCGCTGCAGCTATGCCACCGGCATCGAAAAGCTGACCACTGCGCTGGATCGGATGGGCGAATTTTTACAAGAGAACTGCTGACGTTGCCTTTTGGGATGAAAACCAGCTTCCGTTTCGTTTATAAACCGAAGCGTGCTTCATTCCATTCCAGGACGCTTCGAGGAGGTATCCAATGCAAAGATTTGCAGCGCTTTTTCTTGCGCTGATGCTGATCTGTCTTCCTGTGATGGCCGAAGAAGAGGATGACCTGTCCATGGATGACATTCTGGACAAGGCCAATCCGGAGGTGGTCACCGATACGGTGGTAAAGCCCAGTGACGGAACGGACGACGTTACCGTTGAAGAAGAGGAAGAAGAAAGCATCTACGAAAGCGACGGCTCCGTGCTCATTACCATTTCCGCCACCGGCGACTTTACCATCGGCGGTGACAGCCGCAAGAGCACTGACATTTTTGCTGATGAACTGAAAAAGCAGGGCGGCGATATTAACTTCACCATGCGCAATGTTCGGGATATTCTCATGGCAGATGACCTGACCATTGTGAACTTCGAAGGCACGCTGACCAACTCCACCTATGTGCCCAGCAACAAAAAAGAAAATCAGTTCCTGTTCAGTGCTCCCCCCAGCTACGTCAGCATGCTGTCCGATAACGGCATTGAAGCCGTGTCTCTGGAGAACAATCACGTCATGGACCATGGGGAAGACGCCTATGAGGACACCAAACAGGCCTTGCGGGATGCCGGCATTGTGTACTCCAACTCCACGGAGGAAGGCGTTATCAATGTGAAGGGTGTGGAAATCTGCATGCTTTCCTACCTATGCATTGACCGATATGATTCTCTTTGGGATAAGGTACCTGCGGATATTGCCGCTGCCAAGGAAAAGTATCCCATTGTGATTGTCAGCTTCCACTGGGGCAACGAAAAGGATTACTCCCCCACTAACAATCAGATCAAAATGGGACACCTGGCGGTTGACAGTGGTGCCGACCTGGTGCTGGGGCATCACAGTCACCGCATCAATCCCATTGAGTACTACAACGGCGTGTACATCTGCTACTCCCTGGGGAACTTCTGCTTCTCCGGCAACAGCAAACCCAGTGACATGAGCAGTTTCATTTTCCAAACACGTTTCCGCATGCGGAACGATACCATCACCAATGAGGGTTTCCGCATTATTCCCATCCGAATTTCCAGCCGAACGGATCGGAATGATTTCACCCCCACCGTGCTGACCAAGGAGACCGCTATTGACAGCGTGCTGACCACCTTGAAGGCTAACGGCAAGAAGCTGGAATACGTGGTAGACGAGTATCCGCTGGAATGGTAGAAACAAAGGGTGTGCGTTCTGTATGAGCGCACACCCTTTGCTTATGGATTCCAAATGCACACAGCTGCGGCAACGCCCCCATCGTGGGAAATGCTCAGCAGGAAATCTTCATCCCTGCCGAAGGCCGCCGCTTTGCCCTGCAGGCGGTAGCACGGCTGTCCCAGTTCTGTGTGGGTAACGCCCACATCTCTCAGCGGCAGCACAATGCCGATCCCTACTGCCTTCAGGAATGCTTCCTTTGCAGCATAAATCCCGGCCATGGTTTCCCCAGCAGCTTTTCCTCTGCTGCGGATGTATTGCCTTTCTTCTTCATTGAAATATTTTTGCAGGAAGGATTCGTGCTCCATCAAAGCATCCATGCGTGCAACCGCACACAAATCCAGCCCTACGCCCCGTGCCTTACACATAGCCCATGACCCCGCGCACGGACACATCGCCGCTAAGCACCCGGCGAAGCTGGCCATCGTCATCCCGCACAAGCAGTGCGCCGGTTTCATCAATGCTTTCCGCCACGCCAACAAAGTCCACACTGCCGGATACATGCACCCGGCTGCCAAGCGTGCAGCTGTTGGCCTTATAGGTATCCATGATTGCCTCAAAGCCGCCCTCTTCCAGCCTGTCCATCAAATCTTCCATGGCTGTCAGGTAGTGGACAATCAAGTCCCGACGCTTAGGCACAGGAGCAAATTCTTCAATGGCAATGGCACGCTCCGCCAGTTCAGGCGGATAGGCGCCTTTCTTCACGTTCAGCCCCGTACCTACCACCACGTACTCAATGGCATCCGGGTCAGCCCCCATCTCCAGCAGAATGCCGCAAATTTTCCTGCCGTTGTGTACCAAATCATTGGGCCATTTAATGGCGCAGTCCGCCCCGGTCACCTCCTGCACAGCCCGGCTCATGGCCATAGCGGTGCACAGGGTAATCAGAGGCGCATGCGAGGGAGTCAGGTGCGGACGGAGAAGCAGGGAAATCCACAAGCCCTGTCCTGCCGGGCTGATCCACTGCCGCCCCAGGCGGCCTTTGCCTGCTGTTTGGCATTCCGCTACGCACAGACTGCCGCCGGGTGCGCCGGCAATGGCCATCTGTTTTACCTGCACATTGGAGGAGTCCGTCTCTTCCAGATATCGGTTTTCACCTTGACCCATATAACGGGTGGTCAGTTTTCCCTTCCACAGTTCCGGTGCAAGGCTGTCGCCGCTTTCCAGACGGTAACCCCGCTTGCCGCCGCTTTCAATCTGCCACCCCTGTTCCTTCAGTACGCCGATACGCTTCCATACAGCGGCTCGGCTGATACCCATCTCCCGACTGATTTCTTCCCCGGAAACATACTGCCCGTCCGATAAAATTTCAAGAATGCTGCGCATGGCTCTCCTCGTTTATTTCAAAACTGTTACAATTCTATCATGGCTCGGAACTGCCGTTCCAGCCCTATTGTAGCGCATTCCCCTGCCGGATGCAAGGAAAAAACCTTGATTTGTCAGCATAAAACGATTATACTGTTAGGGTACTCAATTTGTGACAACCTTGTTGCAAAATAATGTATGTCATGAAATAAGTACGTTCCCTGTCATTCACCGGGGAACCATTTTCTTTTGAACATCGTCCTATTTCAAGGAGGTACGGCGTGATGCAGGAACCCGGACAGATCATTTATGCCCTGCAGCAAAATATTGCCAAAGCCATTGTGGGCAAAGAGGAAGCCATTGAGTATGCGTTGATCGCCCTGCTGTGCAAGGGTCATGTATTGATTGAGGACGTGCCCGGCGTGGGAAAAACCACCCTGGCCAGTGCCTTGGCCAAATCCCTGGACTGCTCTTTTAAGCGCATTCAGTTTACCCCCGACCTGATGCCCTCCGACGTAACAGGCTTTACGCTGGTGAACTTCAAAACCGGCGAAATGGAATTTAAGCCCGGGGCTGTGATGAGTCAGATCGTGCTGGCAGACGAAATCAACCGTACCAGCCCTAAAACTCAGTCCGCTCTGCTGGAGGTTATGGAAGAGCATCAGGTAACGGTGGACGGTGTGACCCATCCCCTGCCCAAGCCCTTCTGCGTGCTGGCCACCCAGAACCCCGGTGAGTTTGTTGGTACCTATCCCCTGCCGGAAGCCCAGATGGACCGCTTCTTCCTGCGCATTTCCATCGGCTATCCCACCATTGAGCAAGAAATGGACGTACTGGATCGGTACTCCGGCTCGGTAAAGCCTATGGCCACTATTGAGCCTGTATGCACCGCCGAGGATGTGATCAACCTGCAGGAGCAGGTAACCCAGATTTACTGTTCTCCCGAGGTGCGTTCCTACGTGGCAACACTAGTCGCCGCTACCCGGCAGGAGCCTGCCTTGTCGCTGGGTGCTTCTACCCGTGCCGCCATCGCCCTGCTGCACGGTGCGCAAGCCTGTGCCCTGCTGGACGGCCGGGACTTTATCCTGCCGGAGGATGTACAGCACATGGTGCTGCCTGTCATTGCTCATCGGCTGGTGCTGAACCCGGAAGCCCGGATGAAAGGCATTGCCGCCGAGGACGTGCTGATGAATATCCTCAAGAATGTGACGGTACCCGTAAAACTATGAAAATGCATCTGACCCTGCCGGCAGTGGTGATTTTTGCCTTGCTGCTGGCCGCATTTTCCACAGGAAGCCCCCTGTTTTTCATGGCGGCGCTGCTGCTGGTGCTGCTGATTGTTTTCGGCTTCATCAGCGTATGGCAGGCTTCCCGGACGCTGACCATCCAGAGCGATCTAAGTGGCAGAACCGTCCAGCGCGGGGACAACGTGATCCTGAACGTGGTGGTACATCACCACGGCCTGTTGCCCATTGCCCCGATCCTGCTGGAATTGTCCGCCACCCCGGATATGCCGGAAACCAAGGTGCGCCTGAAGGATGCCCCGGGCAAGCATCAACGGCTGACGCTGCCTTTTCATGCCTCCCACGTAGGCGTGTGCGCCCCAGGGGTTAAGGCCTACACGGTAGAGGATTTATTTGGATTTTTCTCTATTCGCCGCTGTCCCGAGGCTTCTCAGGGAGACTTGCTGGTGCTGCCGGTTGTGTTCCCTGTGGAAGATTTGCTGTTTGCTCCCGGGGATTCCGGCTTTGAAACCCTGGCACGAGCCACGGAGGACGTGACCAACCCCAGTGATGTCCGCACCTATCAGCAGGGCGATGCGCTGAAGAAAATTCACTGGAAGCTTTCCCTTCGAAAGGGTGAGCTGATGGTGCGGCGCTTTGAAGAGCCTGTATTGCCTGAGGTACTGGTGTTGATGGACTGCTCCCAGCCCCCCACATGGGGACACCCGGACGCTGAAGCAGATGTGCGGGACAGCCTGTTGGAAACCGCCGCATCCGTTGTTGCCCATCAGCTTCACTCCGATCACGGGGTTCGTCTGCCCCTGCAAGGTGCGCACCCGGTGGAGTTTGAAAAATCCATGGGCTTGCCCCTGCTGCTGGAAGATCTGGCCCGGCTGGACTTTTCCGAAACCGACCGTTTTGAACGGGTGCTGCTGCTGGAAACCCGCCGGCTGCGGAAAGTAGGCTCTACGGTGATTGTTTCCGCAAGGCTCAACAGCAACATGGTGGATATGATGATCCGCATGCGTCGCATGGGACCCTATGTCCGCCTGTATCTTATAACCTTTACGCCGGATGATCCCAAACTTGTGCCGCTGATCAGCAAGCTGCAGCAGGCCGCCATTCAGGTGCGGTTTGTTACCCCGGCCCCGGTGTAAAAGACGATCAATTGCAAAGGAGGTGCCACCGTGTCCCCTGAAAAGCAGGAATCAATAACCCACGGCATTGTGGCCCTTTTCATGGCAGCCGGGCTCACGCTGCCCATTCTCGGCACGCTAGATCTGATGCAGTGGGTACTGCCATGCTGCTTCATCCTGCTGGCGATTATCGCTGCGTTCACGGCTGCCGGTATGCTCAAAAAGCCGATTCGGCTGATTCTTTATAGCGTGCTGGGCGTCTCCGCCCTTATTTTTCTGCTTGTCCTGCTGGCAAACGGTTCCCTGACTGAAACATTCCGTGCCATGGTCATGCAGGTGGCTGGGCAAAGTGCCGCCCTGCCCCTGTATGCCCGAGAGATTGCCTTAACCGCCGCCGTGCTGATAGCCTTCGCTTCCTGGGGACTTACCTGCCGTGCCATGGGATGCTATCCTGCCATTGCACTGGTGCTGCTCAGTGCCCTGATGCTGTGGCTCAGCAGTCACGAAAATTTGCTGTGGGGGCTGCTGCCTGCCGTGGCTTCCGTGATTGCCCTGGCGGTGATGACCAATCATGACGAGCTTCCCCTGAAGCGCATCCTGCCGGTGACCGCCGCAGCCGTGCTGTTGGCGTTTTTTCTGACACCTGCAGGTGGCGTCACCATCAGCCCCCTGAAGGAGGCCGCCGATAATCTTCGGCAGCGGATCTTCGACTACTTTTTCTTTACCGAACAGCGTGACGTGTTCTCCCTGGCTTCCGAGGGATACTATCCCCAGGGGCAAAACCAGTTAGGCGGCACAGCGAATCCTACGGATCATCCCGTCATGATTGTATCCACGCCGAAGAAGGTGTATCTGCGGGGCATTACAAAGAATGAATACACCGGCCGAACCTGGCTGAACACCACCGGCGGCAGACGATACCAATGGCAGTCCTCCCGGTGGACAAGCCAGCGTACCACCCTGTTTGATATGGACTTGCCGGATGGCGTTCTCGGCTCCTCCGGCAGCCTGATGGAAGAGCAGGTTGTTACCGTTCAGCTGCTGAGTGAAAACGCCTCCAGCTTGTTTGTACCTCAACGGGTCCGTTCTCTGAACCCAGGCGGTGCGCTTGTCCCCTATTTCAACAATGCCAGTGAAATTTTCGCAACCCACGACTTGCAGGCGGGCGATACCTATTCTGTCAGTGCCCCCCTCTTCGTAGCGGGAGATGCGGGACTGGGCACCCTGATTGATGCCTGTGCCCTGACGGATGACCCAAATTATGCCAATATTCTGACCGAGTATACCAAGCTACCTGATCATTTGCAGCAGATGGTGTATGACTTGGCCCGGCAGATCATCGTCGGCTCGGATACACCCTATGAGCAGGCCTTTGCCATTCAGAACTACCTGAGCCGCAATTTCCGCTATTCCCTGACGGTGGAAGACCAGCCCTCCAACCTGGACTTTGTCACCAACTTTCTGATGAACACCAAGAAGGGCTACTGCACCTATTTTGCCTCTGCCATGACCGTGTTGTGCCGCATGGTGGGTCTGCCCGCCCGGTATGTGGAAGGCTACCTTGCCACCCCAGATGAAAACGGTCTGGCCTACGTAACCGGTTTACAGGGTCACGCCTGGACAGAAGTGTACTTTGAAGGCTTTGGCTGGCTGACCTTCGATGCTACCCCGGCACAGAACAATCTGGTCACGCCCCCTTCCTTCTCTTCCGAAAACGACAGCAACGATGCCGCAGAACCCACGCCTACCCCGGAGCCGGAAGAGGATCAAAGCACGGAGGACGATGCCACACCGCCCCCGGAGGATACGGAAAATCAATCGGATCAGGATGATGAACCTACGCCGCCGCCGGACAACGAAGACCCTTCTGTTGACCAAGATCCGCCCGATTCTCCTTCCCTTTGGTGGCTATGGCTGCTGCTTGTGCTGGTGCTGGCCGGTGCGGCAGCTTACCGTTTCCTGTCGGTACAGCCGGAGCGCATGACCGCCAAGGCTGCTGACCCCGAGCAAAAATTCGATCTTTGGATTCAAGCTATCCATGATATTCTGGACGTGCAGAAGCTGCCCATCCGCACAGGTGAATCCCCCATGGCCTACACCAAGCGGCTGGATGATGCGCATCTGCTGCCTGCCAAGCTGGCACCGGTAGGCGTGCTGATGGCCAACGTTTACTACGGAAAGATTATCCCCAACGAGGCCGAAATCGAGCAGGTTCGCACCTCCTGGCAGATTCTCTTTAACGGTCTGACCTTGCCGAAGAAGGTTCAGTTCCAGCTGAAGCGCTTCATTCGTCTGGACAAGAAAACGAAAAAGCTGAAAAAATCGAAAAAGTAAAACCGGTCAGCCGGATATGTGACATGCATGTCTGGCTGACTTTTTTTGCAGTGTCTGCCTTGTACAACGTCTTGCTTTGTGCTATGATGAAGTCAGAATAAATGATGTGCGTGCTGCGGCAGAGATCACCGCCCGGCAGAGGCGCACTCAATCTTTTCAGCTATGGAAGGAGTATGGATTGCATGAAGCAGGCAAGCCTCATTATGGATCGAGACTACGTCATCGGTCAGGTGGATCCTCGGGTATACGGTTCCTTTATTGAACATCTTGGGCGGGCGGTTTACGGTGGCATTTATCAGCCCGGTCATCCCACTGCCAACGCCGATGGTTTCCGCAAGGATGTGATTGACCTGGTTCGCAAGCTGGGGATTTCCGTTGTTCGCTATCCCGGCGGCAACTTTGTATCCGGCTTTAACTGGGAGGACAGCATCGGCCCGGTGGCTCAGCGGCCGCAGAAGCTGGATCTGGCCTGGTTCACCACGGAGACCAACGAAGTAGGCCTCCACGAATTCGACCGGTGGACAAAGGCCACGGATACGCAGGTGATGTATGCCGTCAACCTGGGCACCCGTGGACCGGATGCTGCACGGAACGTGGTGGAGTATGCCAATCATCCTTCTGGCAGCTACTGGAGCGATTTGCGCATCCGCAACGGTGCAAAGGATCCCTTCAACATTAAACTCTGGTGCCTGGGCAACGAAATGGACGGCCCCTGGCAGATGGGTCACCGCACCGCCACGGAATACGGCCGTGTTGCCTGCGAAGCCGCCAAGATGATGAAGTGGACAGATCCTTCCATTGAGCTGGTAGCCTGCGGCTCCTCCGGCAGCGATATGCCTACCTTCGGTTCCTGGGAATATGAGATGCTCTCCGAGTGCTACAACGAAATCGACTACGTCAGCCTCCATCGCTATTACAGGAACCCCACCGGGGATACGGCCAATTTCCTTGCCAGCACCATGGATCTGGATGCCTTCATCAAGGCTGTGGTAGCAGTGTGCGATGCGGTTGGCAGCAAGAAGCATGCCAAGAAGAAGCTCCATCTGTCCTTTGACGAATGGAACGTGTGGTATCATTCCGCCGAGCAGGATCAGGAAGTTTGGAAGCGCGGCAAATGGAACCGTGCCCTTCCCTTGCTGGAGGACGTGTACAATTTTGAAGACGCCCTGCTGGTGGGCGCCATGCTCATCACCTTCCTGAACAATGCAGACAGAGTCAAGATCGCCTGCATGGCACAGCTGGTAAACGTAATCGCCCCTATCATGACCAATGACAATGGCGGCGCATGGGTGCAGACCATCTTCTATCCCCTGATGCATGCCTCCCGCTACGGCCGTGGCACGGCGCTGCGTCCCATCGTTCACAGCCCGGTGTATGACACCAAGGACTTTGAGGAAGTGCCGATTGTGTCCTCCGCTGCAACCGTGGCGGAAGACGGCAGCGTGACGCTGTTTGCGGTCAACCGTGACTTGAAAGAAGATGTGGAGCTGACAGCCGACCTGCGTGCCTTCGGCAACATGAAAATCAGTGAACATATCCTGCTCCACCATGACGACGTGCATGCCGTGAACACGGAAACGGACCCTGATCAGGTAAAGCCTGTGGCCGGTCCCGGCGGCGTGATGGATGGCGGTCACCTGACCATCAAACTTCCTGCCCTAAGCTGGAACGTGATTCGGCTGAGCAAGGCAGAGTAACAACATTACACAGGTGTCCCAAACCGGCATTTGCGAAGGTGCAAATGCCGGCGTTTTGCATTGACAAACCTTTGACATCCATGAGAAAATACACACATGAAAAAGCGAGACCTGTGCTGCTCGCTCTTTCAATGTTGAGAAAGGCGGTTTTATCCTATGAAGAAATTCCTTTGTGCCCTGACTGCCCTGATGATGCTGCTGGCTGTTGCCTGCGCATCTGCTGAAACCGTGGATGCTTATACCTCTGCTTCCACCACCAAGACCCTGCTGAGCGGCGATGACCTGACTGCCGCTGAAGCCCTGCTGGCCTCCCACAGCTCCGACCTGGCCACCAAGGCTGAGGCTTCCGCTGAAGGCTACACTGCCCCTGCTGATGCCCTGAATGCACAGATTATGTCCGTGAATCCCGATGGCAGTGTTGGCCTGTCCACCATTTCCGAGTGGAAGCTGACCCCCGCCGCTGACGGTGCTGCCGCTACCGTGACCGTTGAACTGACCTATGGTCAGAACGCCCTGAACCTGTCCGAAGACGGTGCGCGCGGCACCCTGCTGATGGGTGTGGATGGCACCTGGTACATTGTGCACCTGAAGGTGCTGAACTCCGATGAGCAGGTGTACAGCGACGAAGCCTATGAAGCCGGCGAGTTCGATCACCACTATTCCGGCTCCGACGGCAAGCTGTCCTCCTACACCATCGACTGCGAAGTGCTGTCCATTGAGACCAGCTTCCTGCTGATGTTCTAATCGGCCTACCAAGAAAAGAGAGTCGCCCCTGTCCTCTGCGGACATGTAAAGCGACTCTCTTTTTGGTGGATACTACTTAATCGCTCCATATAGCGCGCATCAGCTTAGAGTATGCATCATCAACAGCCTTAAATAGATTTGCACATTGGTACAGACAAAAGGTGCCGTTGTCAATATACGTCCCATCCTTTCCTGAAGTGCGATATAGGGTGCCCAGATAATGATCACTTTCTGCAGTTACACTCAGACTTCCATCATTATTTACTAAGAAGAACTTAGTAAAATACAGTCCATGATTCAAATCGTTAATTGTCACTATCGCTTGGCCAAGTTTTCCATCTGGTACTATACATATTTGATCAATTTGCAAACAAACCTTGTCAGGGTCGGTATAAAAGAACGCATGTAATTCAAAAGTTTCGTTCGACTTTTCACACTTTGAACAAATGGAAATGCAATCACTTCCGTCCTCATTTTCCCACGTCATTTCATATTGAAAGCCTTTACTCTTCAAAAGATCGACAAACTCTCGTGTTGTTGCAAACATAGAAGTCCTCCTCGACGTAAAGTATTTATTGGTATAATTCTACTCCCCCCCTAACTTATGTCAATAGATTTCAAAATCTTTTTCTACCCATTACGTCAGGAAAAGGAGAGTATACAAAGAGGCGAAGCCATCTGCATTGCGGCTCCGCCTCTCGTTTGTTTCCATGCCATTATTGTTCCCCGGCCAGGATATTCATGCCCTGCTCTTCCTGGAACTGATTGGTGTACAGCTGATAATAATAACCCTGTTTGGCAATCAGCTGCTTATGCGTACCTTCCTCGGTGATTTTGCCATGCTGGATCACCAGAATCCGATCCGCTGAGCGGATGGTCGAAAGCCGATGAGCAATAATGAAGCTTGTTCGTCCGCTGAGCACCTTTTGAATGGCATTTTGAATCAGCTGCTCGGTTTCCGTGTCGACGGAAGAAGTAGCTTCATCCAGCACAAAGATGGCCGGATTACACAGAATGGCTCTTGCAAAGGAAATCAGCTGCTTTTGACCGGTAGACAGGCGGTTGCCGCCTTCGCCCACGTTAGCTTGGAATCCATCCGGCATTTTCAGAATGAAGCTTTCTGCCCCCACCAACCGGGCCGCCAGCTGCACTTCTTCATCGGTAGCACTCGGGCGGCCGTAGCGAATGTTATCTGCCACCGTGCCGCTGAACAAGTGCGGAGACTGCAGCACATAGCCCAAATTGGACTGCAGCCACAGCTGACTGCGAGTCCGATAATCTGCCCCGTCAATCAGAATCTGCCCCTCTGTAGGCTCATAGAAGCGGCAAATCAGGTTCACGATGGTGCTCTTACCGCTGCCTGTTTCACCCACCAAGGCAATGGTTTGGCCATGCTGCACCTTCAGGTTAAAATGTTCCAGTACCTTTTCGCCATCCTTGTAGCGGAACGACACGTCCTTAAACTCAATGTCCCCCACCAAGGCAGGCCAGTTTTCCTTCTTAGGATGGAAGTTGTCGCCGAACACAGCTTCCACTTCAGGAGAATCCACAATATCAGGCTCTGTTTCCAGCAGGGAAACCACCCGTTCTGCCGCTGCCTGGGAAGACTGCAGCTCGGCAAAGATTTGGGCTATATCCCGCACAGGCTGGAAAAACTGGACGGTGTAATTGATGAATACCTGCATCATGCCTAAGGTCATCACGCCGCTGAGCACATCATAGCCGCCCTTCCACAGCGCATAGGCCGTGGCCAGCGAACCAAGAGACACGACAATGGGCATGAACAGCGCAGACAGGGTCGCTGCCCGAACAGACGACTTGCGCATATCCTGCGCCACTTCGTTGAACTCCTCAATGTTCATTTCTTCCCGGACAAGGGTCTTGGTGGTTTTCGCACCGTTGATGCCCTCATTAAAACCTGCGGTGATTTGACTGGAACGCTTCCGCACGCTGCGATATGCGCTGAGAATTTCCCGCTGAAATTTCCAGCTGATCACTGCCAGAGGCGGCAGCACCAGCATTACCACCAGTGCCAGCTTCCAATTCAGCACCAGCATCTGAATGGAGCAGGCCACGAGGAACACAGCGCCCCAGCAAAGATCCACCAGCGACCAGCCGATGGTATCGCCCATGCGCTGGGTATCCGTGGTCAGGCGGCTCATCAGGTAGCCTACAGGCATCCGATCATAGTAGGAAAAGGGCAGTTCCTGCAGCTTGTGAAAACCCTGCTTGCGAATGGTATAGCACACGCCGGTCTCCACCTTGCCACTTTGGTAAATGAAGAGGAAGATCATCGCCACCTGAATCAGCAGCAAACCCACATACAGCACGCAAAAGCCGGTTAATTGTTCCGTCTGCTGCTGACCGATGATGGTATCGATGGCATAGGAATTCATAAGGGGCAAGACGACGTCAATGATGGCGGACACCGTCATGAAGAGAACGATCAAAGCAAGGTTCTTGTGATAGTCCTTAGCAATAAGGAAGATTTTTTTCCAAAGAGAAAAATCAATTCGTTTGGTATATTCCTGTTCCTGAAAAGCCTGCATTATGCCGTCACCTCCTCCGCTTTTGCCTGGTTCAGTTCTTCTTCCAAGGCGTTTTGAATGTTGTTGATTCGCTGGTACAAGCCCGGCATCCGGCACAGTTCCTCATGCGTGCCCTGCTGGGTAATGGTGCCGTTCTCCAGCACCAGAATCAGATCCGCCTGACTCAGGGTGGTGATGCGGTGGCTGATGATCAGGGTCGTCATGCCGGAAGAACGCTTTTGCAGAGCCGCACGGATCTGCGCATCCGTTTCCGTATCCACGGCGGAAAGGGAATCATCGAAGATCAGAATGTCATTTTCCTTCAGCAGGGTTCTGGCAATGGCAATGCGCTGCTTTTGTCCGCCGGACAAAGTCACTCCCCGCTCGCCCACAATGGTATCGTAGCCCTTATCCGCATGCTCGATGAAGTTCCGTGCACTGGCGATCTCCGCCGCACCGTTAATATCATCCATGGATGCATCCCGAAGGGCAATGCCCACGTTATCCCGAATGGTCTTGCTGTACAGGAAAGGCTCCTGCAAAATCAGCCCCACATGGCTGCGAAGATATTCCCGGTCGATCTCCTGCAAGGGTACGCCGCCAATGGTAATTTCGCCGCCGGTGGGCTCGTACAGGCGCTGAAGCAGATACATCATGGTACTTTTGCCGCTGCCGGTACCGCCCAGAATGGCCACCGTCTTTCCGGCAGGGATGGTGCAGGTAATGTCATTGAGCACAGGCGTATCATCATCCGCATAGTGGAAGGATACATGATTGAACACAATGTCCCCATCCAGCGGAGGCTTTTTTGCATGGGGCTCCTCCGGCTCTGCTTCCTCGTGCAGAATGGCCTGAATGCGCTCCATGGCTACCAGACTTTTGCCTGCGTCGCTGAGGGTACGCCCCAGCTGACGGATCGGAAACAAAAGCTGACTCACATAGTTGGTAAACACCACCAGCGTGCCTACCGTGATTTCTCCCCGGCAGGCGAAGAGAATGCAAACCAGCAGCGTGATAAAAGACT
Organism: bacterium; assembly: GCA_963656345.1. GTDB lineage: Bacteria > Bacillota > Clostridia > Christensenellales > Aristaeellaceae > CAKUFA01. The sequence continues at coordinate 17,044 of CAVKHY010000042.1, forward strand.
GGGTCATGCTCAGCATATCGCCGCCGCTCCAGTACACGGCCAGCAAGTCGTTCAGATGCTTAGATTTCGTATAATAATCATGATTGACCTTTTCGAATTTTTCCACTTCCCGTTCCTGCTGACCGAAGGCACGCACAACCCGCACGCCGGAAAGGTTTTCCTGCAGCACGGCGCTCATTTTGCCCTCCGCCTCATCGGCAAAACGAAAGCCCTTGTGCACCTTGCGGAAAAACCACATAGCGAAACCGAACAGCAGGGGCACCAGAATCATGGAATACACGGTAAGCATGGCGTTCCGCCCCAGCATAATGGTCAGAGCAATAACCACCATGAGAACCGTGTTCACCACCTGCATCACCTGCACGGACAGGAAGCGACGGATGGTATCCACATCGCTTGTGCAGCGCTGAATCAAATCCCCCGTTTCCGCCTTCACATGATAGGCGAAGGGCAGCCGCTGCAGGTGCTCGTACAAGCTGGTGCGCAGCTTATAGGCAATGTTTTCGCTGGCAACGGCAGTCAGTCGTCCTTTCAGGTAGGTGAACAAACCGTTGATCAGGTTCAGCACCACCAGCGCCACTGCCACAATCCACAAATTGCTCACCAGAAAGTCTCGTCCGCCAAGTGCCTCAATCGGCGCCAGGATCCAGCTTGGCAGCGTGGAGGGTGCAGTGCCCAGCACGCTGTCAATAATTTCCGCCAGCATCAACGGTGTAATAAATCCGATGATGACAATCATCACCGTAGAAACCATGGCGCCGATAAAACTGCCCATGTTTTCCCGGATCAGTGCCCACATGGCAGCAACCGGCTTTTGTTTCTTCATAAACGACTTCCTTTCTCCCTATCCCTACGCACAAAAAAACACCGGACGCAGCTACCGCGACCGATGCTTCTGTTATCTATCCACGCAGGCACACGCAAAGATGCTCCTGCCTCAGAACAGGTCGGGTCGCAAACACAGGTTAGACATTCCCAATGCATACAATACGAACACTTTGCGACCCTCCTTTCATTTTACTGACTCACGGTTGCCATTATAACCGGGGCAGGAAGCCATGTCAATAGTGAATTTTTAGCTGGATGGGCAGATGTTCATTTTGCCCTTGCCACATGCACTGATTTTAGCTATAATCAATGCTGTAAATGCGCAGCTTTGCCGTGACAAACTGCGGAAAGGATGGCAATCGCCATGTATAAAAAGAATGCCTGGGAAGGCTATAACAAGACTGCATTGAAGCAGGTGGAGGCGCTGGGCAAGCGCTATGTTTCTTTCTTGAACAACGGCAAGACGGAGCGGGAATGCGTTGTCGAAGCCGTAAAGTTGGCTGAAGCAGCCGGCTTCCGTGACCTGGAGCAGGTCATCGCCAAGGGTGAAAAGCTCAAGGCCGGCGATCGGGTGTATCGGGTGTGGATGAAGAAGGACATTATGCTCTTCATCATCGGCAAGGAACCCATGAGCAAAGGCATGAACATTCTGGGTGCCCATATCGACTCTCCCCGCATTGATGTGAAACAGAATCCTTTGTATGAGGATGAAGGCTTGGCCTACCTGGATACCCACTACTACGGCGGTATCAAAAAATACCAGTGGGTCACCCAGCCCTTGGCACTCCACGGCGTTATCTGCAAGAAGGACGGCACGGTGGTAACGGTCGCCATTGGCGAGAAAGATGATGATCCGGTCTTCTGCATTTCCGACCTGCTAATTCACCTTTCTGCCGATCAGATGGGCAAGCCTGCCAAGGATGTCATCGAAGGCGAAGCTTTGAACCTGATTGTGGGCGGTATGCCTTTGAAGGGCACGGAAAGCAACGCTGTAAAGGCCAACGTGCTGAAGATCCTCGCCGACACCTACGGGGTGGAGGAAGAAGACTTCATCTCTGCCGAATTGGAAATCGTGCCTGCCGGAAAGGCCCGTGATCTTGGCTTTGATCGGAGCATGATTCTGGGCTACGGCCACGATGATCGTGTATGCGCCTTCCCCTCCATGGCTGCTTTGCTGGACTGGAAGGGCGTTCCGGAAGCTACCTTGTGCGCTGTGCTGACCGACAAGGAAGAAATCGGCAGTGTTGGTGCCACAGGCATGGCCGCCACCTATTTTGAAAATACCGTTGCCGAGCTGTATAACGTGGTGCACGGCTATGATGCACTGGGGGTTATGCGTACCCTGCAAAACAGCCGGATGCTTTCCAGCGACGTAAGTGCAGGCTATGATCCTAACTTTGCCGGTGTGTTCGAGAAGAAGAACGCCGCCATTCTGGGACAGGGTATTTGCTTCAATAAGTTCACCGGATCCCGGGGCAAGTCCGGTTCCAACGATGCCAATGCGGAATACATGGCTCAGGTGCGCAGCATCATGGACGGTGCTTCCGTGGCATGGCAGACGGCTGAGCTGGGCAAGGTGGATGTTGGCGGCGGCGGCACCATTGCTTACATCTGTGCCAAGTATGGCATGAGCGTCATCGACAGCGGCATTGCTGTGCTGTCCATGCATGCGCCTTACGAAATCATCAGCAAGGCAGATCTGTATGAAGGATACAAGTGCTATGTGGCATTCCTGAAGGATGCAAAATAAATAACGGAATTCTTGGTCACAACAATTCCGCAGCGAAAAAACGACGGGCTATGAAAAGTAACCTTGCTTTCACAGCCCGTCGTTCTTT
>CAVKHY010000043.1:0-9992 GCA_963656345.1 bacterium
ATACTTTGCAGAGCAATAGGTGCACCCAGCTTCAAGATGCTGACGGAGCTTTTTTTGTCAAAATGCAGGTGGTTCTTCTCTACGGCAAAGGGAAGTCCTCTCTTCCGAACCAGCACCAGCGACAGCACCACGCTGACGGCCTGCGCTGCCACCGTTGCAATAGCCGCTCCTGCTGCGCCTAAAGGAATAAACTTTGTCAATGTAATATCGCCGATGATATTCGTCACACAGGCGATCATCACAAAATAGAGAGGGGATTTCGCATCGCCAAGGCCGCGGAAAATGGCGCTGATCAGATTGTATGCTACGATGAACAAACTGCCTGCGCTGCAGATACGGATGTAGGAAACCGTTTGCGAAAACGCCTCTGCCGGCGCATTGGTCACATGGGCGATCCACGGTGCGGCCAGCACGGTGATGACGGTTAAAATTGCGCCAAGCACACCGAATACCCAAATGCTGCTGCCGATGGTTTTTGCTGTGCCGTCATGGTCTTTGCGTCCTACATAGGTACCAAGCAAAACCGTGGAACCCATAGAGAGACCGGTAACCAGGCCTGTGATGATCTGCATGGTCTGTGAGCCGGTGGCAACGGCAGATACATCTGCTGTTGTGCCGAATTTACCAACAGCCCAAAGATCCACTGCGCCATATAACGCCTGCAGCAGCAATGCCAACAGTACGGGAATGGAAAATTTCAAAAGTGCCGGTAAAATCGGACCGGTCAGGAAATTGTTCTTTGCTTGCCTCATGGTCATTCTTACGCTCCGTTAATTTCCTCAAAGTTGATGTCGGAAATGATATCCAGCATCTCGCAAAACTTGTTGATTTCCTCCGGCGAAAAGCGATCCGTAATGCGCTGAATCGCCTCGCTGTCCTGACGGCGGAAGACTTTATACTGGGGGATGGCCTCATCGTTGACGGAAAGATAGCTCTTGCGCTTGTCATGGGGATCGGGCGTCTTTGTGATAAGCCCCTGACGCAGCAATTCATTGAGCTTCAAAGTGACTCCGGGCTTTGATACATGAAGTAGCTCCGCCAGCTTGGATGCGGTGCAGGTGCCGTTCATCGTGTAGATCAGCTCGATGTACAGCAGGCTGTTGTAGGTGATGTTCTCATCCACAAACTGCTTGTTCATCAGCCGCAGGTCACATAGGGCCGAACTGTAATAAAAGGTGTCCAGGGATTTTCGTAGTTCCATAACGGTATCCTCCTTGTTTGATTAAGCTATTATCATTATTATAACTTAACTAGCATAAAAGTCAACACACATATGAAAAAACAATCATATTTTTGTGGGGAGACAGCATTGCAGCGGAAAATGGAATGTGAAAATTCGATGAAAATACGAATGTTCCCTTGCGTTCGGTGTTTTTTTTTGCTATGATGAAACCATCAATGGAAAGAAGCAAAGAGGGTTCTATGCGCTATCTTTTTCAATTGCTGCCGCATGCGAATGTTCGTTATCGTGCCGGTCAGTCTGTGCTGGGTATGTCTGAATTAGGAAGTATGCTGCAAGCCATGGGGGTCAACGATCCGGTTGGATCTTGCAGCCTAGGCGGAGCTGAATTTCTTTTTGTTGATACGGAAACCTTGTCACAACACCAATTGAATGTGCTGGGCAGGCATTCGGCTTTGATGATGGTGTGCGTACAGGAGGGTGAGCTTCTTCGTCCTATTGACTTTGAGTCGTCAGATTATTTGCCGAAGGATTTGGCGGAGGTGCTGAAGTACAAGGGCAAGACCAGCCCTGCCTTCACCCGCATGATGATCAACATGGCCTGCGCTGCCGCCGGAAGGCTGGAAACGGAACGACCTGTTACCGTGCTGGATCCCATGTGCGGTAAAGGCACCACGCTGTTTTGTGCCTTGGAAATGGGGATGAACGGCGTGGGTCTGGATGTGGATCGGAAAGATCTGCAGGAAGCGGCGAATCATCTGGAGCGATACTGTACCATGCATCGCCTCAAGCATAGCTTGAAACAGGGGGCGGAAACCTGCGGAAAAGTATCCGTTCCTTGGGCAGCCTACACCCTGGCGGATACGAAGGAGCATTATACTGCCGGGGATACACGAAGGCTGAAATTTTTCCAATGCGACACGGCGCTTGCCCCAAGCCTTTTGAAAAAGGAAAGGACGGATGTTCTGATCGTCGACCTGCCTTATGGTGTGCAGCATGCACCCCAAGACGGACGTAAGCCTGAAAGCTTTACGATGCTGATGCGCCGGGCACTGCCGGCATGGAAGCAAGCGCTGCAGAAAGATGGCGCCGCTGCTATCAGTTTCAACACATTGACACTGAAAAGGGAAGTCCTGACGTCCATGTTGACGGAAGCCGGTTTCGTTCCCTTGGAGGAGAAGCCTTATGGAGCGCTTCCGCACTTTGTGGAGCAAGCAGTGACACGGGACGTGGTGATTGCCTTGGCATCCGGCTGATGCTTCCATAGCGGCTAAGGGTAAAACTGCATAGATGCCATTGATCTATTGGTTCACAACATTTTGATTCATCGTATTAGGTTATATTTCTTTTGCATACAAATCAAGGAGGAGAGCAAATTGACCGCGAGCGAACTTTCTGCTATGACAGTGCTTGAACTGCGTAAGGTAGCAAAGAGCAAAGGAGTAAAGCTAAGCGCAGGCATTTCCAAAGCGGAAATTGTGGAACGCATAGCCAAGGCGTATGCTGCAGATGAACCGGCAAAGGTGGAGACACAGGCGGAGCCTCAGAAGGCACGGGAAGAGGCAGGTCTGACGGAAGATGTCCAGCCTTCTGCCAATGCAGATGTTAAGCCGGAAGGCAACACCGCAGCGCAGCCCCAATTCCGACAGGCTTGGCACGCCCCGGCTGTTCAGCCCCGGTACAGCAGCCGTCCGGCTTATCAGGCGCCTGCTTATGGTCAGCGGTCTTCTTCTTGGCAGGGACGTACCAATACCACCAGAACCGCTGGGGATGATACGCCCCGCTATCAGCAGAGCGATGCCCCAAACTTCCGCCAGACGGTGCGCCCTAGTGGCTTTACACCTCGCTTTGGACCGGAGGCACAGGATCCCGTGGCTCCTGCTCAGCCTAGTGACGATTATCGTGGGTATCGGACAGAAGCTCCCCGTAGTGCTTATGGTCAACCTCGTGGGTATGGTCAGGATCGCCCTGTGCAAAGCGACCGTGGGTATGGCCAGGATCGCCCCATGCAGAGTGATCGCGGGTATGGCCAGGATCGTCCCATGCAGAGTGACCGCGGGTATAGCCAGGATCGTCCCGTACAAAATGACCGTGGCTACGACCGTGGCTATGATCGGGGAACACGTGGCTACGACAGTCAGCCTCAGGGCGGCTATTACAATCGTGATCAGGGCAGCTACGACCGGGCTGGCTATGCGCCCCGTCCTTCCTATGGTGCACCTCGGCAGGATGCGCCCATGACGGACGGCAGCATGCCAAGCATGGCTGTAAGCGAAATGCTATCCGCTAGCGACTGCCCGGAAGGCAAGGGCGTGCTGGAAATGCATCCCGACGGATACGGCTTCCTGCGCTCCAAGTCTTTCCTACCATCGGCAAAGGATATTTACATTTCCATGGCACAGATTCGCCGCTTTGGCCTGCGCACGGGCGATTACGTGGTGGGCAAGACCCGCCCCCAGCGGGACTGCGATAAGTTTGCCGCTATGCTGTATATCACCACGGTGAACGGCGTGCCGGTGGATGAGACGCTGGATCGCCCCCTTTATGATGAATTGACTCCGGTGTATCCTACGCGGCGGATTGATTTGGACTGCCATGACGGGGAAAAGATCGACACCATGCGACTGGTGGATTTGATGGCGCCTTTGGGCTTCGGCCAGCGTGCCTTGGTGCTCTGCCCGCCGAATACCGGCAAAAAGGAATTGCTGGAAGACTTCGCTAATGTGATTCACAAGAATCACCCGGACGCGGAGGTACTGGTACTCCTCATCGACGAAAATCCGGAAGATGTGACTATTTTCCGTGAGGCAGTGGCGTGCCAGGTGATCGCTTCCACCTTTGATCAGCCGCCGGAAAGTCACCTTCGCCTGACGGATTTGGTGCTGGAACGGGCGGAACGTTTGGTGGAGCAGGGCAAGGATGTGGTATTGATTGTGGACAGCCTGACCCGGCTGGCCAAGACCTATACCACCACGGCTGCCCAGCAGGGACGGAGCGTTCCCGGCATGGTGAACCCCACCAGCCTGTTCCGCGCGAAGAAGCTGTTCGGCGCAGCTCGCTGCATGAAGGAAGGCGGCAGCCTGACTGTGATCGGCACCATGAATGTGGAGACGGAGTCCCGTGTGGATGATACCATTGTGGAGGAATTTCGGGGGACAGCCAACATGGTGCTGGTGCTGGATCAGGCGGTTGCCAAGGCCGGCGTAAAGCCTGCCTTCAACCTGCAGCAATGCGGCACCAAGAAGGCGGAAGCTCTGCTGACCAAGGAACAGGCAGAGGGCATTACCCTGACCCGGCAAATCCTTGGTTCCACGCCCTCGGCGACTGCCATTCCGCAGCTGCTGAGCATGATGGATAAGGTGGACTCCAATGCCACTTTCCTGACCCGCATCAAAGACTGGGCGGCGCTGATGCAGAATAGCCGGTAAGCGGTCGCTCGGATTGATGATAGAGCGGTGAAGCGGCTTTACTCAAAGACCTTGGCCTCATGTATCATTCCGAAGGAATAAGCTGGTTTTCGGGAGGGTGCGGGAGGGGCTTTTGCCTCAAAAGCCGCCTCCCGCAAATCATTCGCACACATGAAAAAAAGGCTTGCATTTTATGTGGTGCTATGATACAATGGTCTACGCGGCATAGAGCCGATCATTGCATACGCGAAAGAGGTGAAAAAGCAATGAAGGAAAAGATTCATCCCCAGTACGGCAAATGCATCGTTCGCTGCGTGTGCGGTGAGACGTTTGAGACCGGTTCCACGAAGAAGGAACTGAAGGTGGATATCTGCTCAAAGTGCCACCCCTTCTACACCGGCAAGCAGAAGCTGGTGGATACCGGCGGACGCGTCGATCGCTTCAAGAAGCGCTTCGGCATGGAGTGAGTCCATTTACAGTGCATCGCATATGCGGTGCACTGTTTTGTTTTTTTAGCGGCCAAGGAGAGCGAAGAACCCTGCAGCTGGTTTTTTTCATGCCAGGCAGGGAAAGAAACCCTCTTGGGCGAATGAATCATACGGGGCTTTGCCCATGCATGCATACATAAGCGTCCATGCGGGCGCAGAAATGAGGAAAAAATGAGCGAGAAGCAAAAGGCTTGCCCGAGAGTGGATATCGGCGGCCAAGCCGTGATGGAAGGCGTGATGATGAAGGGACCGGAGGCACTGGCCATTGCGGTGCGCCGCCCTGACGGAACCATTGTGGTGAAGCGTCGGGATTGTCCGCCGCTGAGCCGCAAGCATAAATGGATGGGCTACCCCTTCCTTCGTGGCATGGTGAATATGGTGAACATGCTGGTGATGGGCATGACCACCCTGCAGGAATCCACCGAAATGCTTGGCGTGCTGGATGAGGAACCTACCAAGTTTGAAAAATGGCTGGCTAAGAAGCTTGGCAAGGGTATTGATAAAATTGTGATGGCTGTGGCTGTGGTGCTGGCAGTAATCATGTCGGTAGGGTTGTTTATCCTGATTCCTACGGCTGTAGAAAAGGGCATGCTGAATCTGGGACTTTCTGTTACGGGGGCAACCCTTGTGGGCGGCGTGGTGAAAATCTTGTTGCTGATCGGCTACATGATTTTCTGCGGCTTTGTGCCGGATGTGCGCAGAACCTTCCAATATCATGGCGCAGAACACAAGACGGTTTATTGCCATGAGGCGGATCTGCCCCTGACGCCGGAAAATGCGGCTCAGTTTACCACTCTGCATCCCCGCTGCGGCACGGCCTTCCTGCTGATTGTGTTTGTCATCAGCATGCTGGTGGCGCTGATTGTGGGGCAGCACGTCCATCAATTTTTCTGGCGATTCCTGATGCACATCGCCCTGCTGCCCATTGTAGCCGGTCTCAGCTATGAGGTGCTGAAGGGGCTGGCACACAGCGAAAGCAAACTGGCAAAGATTTTGCGTTGGCCGGGCTTGCAGATGCAGCGGCTTACCACCCGTCAGCCGGATGCGAAAATGCTGGAGTGTGCCATTGTTGCCATGAATGTGGCTCTGTACGGCATGCCCAAGCACAGTGAAAAAACGGCGGAAGGTTATGCAGTGCTTCATCGCTATGAAGAAGCTGACCCGGGCTATGAAGGAGCAGAGGAGAAGCAGGCATGACTCCTCGCATGCTGCTGCTGGACGCAGCAAAACGCCTGCAAGCGGCTGAAATTCCTGACCCACAGGTGGACGGAGCATTGCTCCTTGCTCACCTGACGGGACGGCACCCGCTGGAACTTCGGCTGGACGGGGAAAGCCAGCTTGCGGAAGAGACGGTTGTCGCATTTGAAACGCTGCTGAAAAAAAGATTGCAGCGCTATCCTTTGCAATACCTAACGGGAGAAGCAAACTTCTTCGGCCGGATATTTTGCGTGGATGAACGGGTACTGATTCCTCGGCCGGAAACGGAATTGCTTGCCGAAAAGACTGTGCAGGCATTGAAGAAATTTCCGTCGCCTGCCCAGGCACTGGATCTGTGCTGCGGCAGCGGCTGTATCGGCATTACCATGGCCCTGGAAATGCCGGCAGCGGCGGTAACACTGACAGACTTGTCGGCGGCTGCTTTAGCAGTGGCGAAGGACAACGCCGAGACGTTGCAGGCAAAGGTGACTTTTCGGCAGGGAGACCTGTTCATGGCAGTGCCAGGGCAGCAGTTTCAGGTTATCGTTTCTAATCCTCCTTACATTCCTGACGGCGAATGCAGCGCATTGCAACAGGAAGTGCGGTGTGAACCCCTGACTGCCCTGGCAGGGGGAGCGGACGGATTGGAATTTTACAGGCGAATCGCCAAGGAAGCGCCGGAGCATCTGACAATCGGCGGTATGCTGCTGCTGGAAGTAGGCTGGAATCAGGCACAGCAAGTCGGTGAACTGCTGCAGCAAGCCGGCTTGGATGTGCTGAGTATCGATCAGGATTGGCAGGGCATCCCCAGAATGATAACGGCAAAAAAGACGAGGTGAATGGCGTGACCGATATGGCGGCGAAATTTGAGCAGATGTGCGACCGCTTTGCTGAACTCAGTGAAGCCATGGCACAAAGCCAGGTCATTGCCGACCAAGCCCAGTATCGCAGCGTGCTGAAGGAACGGGCAGCCTTGGAACCTGCCGTGTCAGCATGGCAGAAGTACCTGGCACAGCAAAAACACCTGAAGGAAGCGGAAGACATGCTTCAGGATGCCGAGCTTGCGGATATGGCAAAAGAAGAAATCACTGCGCTAAAGCAAGCACAGGAGGCCATGGAACAGGAATTGCGGATTCTGCTGCTGCCCAAAGATCCGGATGATGACCGAAATGTTGTGATGGAGATTCGTGCCGGTGCCGGGGGCGAAGAAGCCTGCCTTTTCGGCGCGGATCTTCTGCGTATGTATACACGATATGCAGAACGGCACGGCCTAAAGGTGGAGTACATTTCCGAAAGCCCTACCGAACTGGGAGGCATGAAGGAAGCCGTATTTTCCGTGGTAGGCAATGGCAGCTTTGCAAAGCTGAAATATGAAAGCGGCGTGCATCGGGTTCAGCGGATTCCCGTAACGGATGCGACCGGCAAGCGGCAAACATCCACCTGTACCGTGGCGGTACTGCCGGAGGCAGAAGAGGTGGATGTGACCATTGACCCCAAGGATCTGCGGATTGATGTTTATCGCTCCACCGGTCACGGCGGCCAGTGCGTGAACACAACGGACTCGGCAGTGCGAATTACCCACCTGCCAACGGGCATGGTGGTCACCTGTCAGGACGAAAAAAGTCAAATCAAAAACAGGGATAAGGCCCTGAAGGTACTCCGCTCACGTCTGCTGGAAAAGCACCGGGAGGAAGCGCATTCCGCCTATGCGGCGGATCGGCGCATGCAGGTAGGCACAGGAGACAGAAGCGAACGAATCAGAACCTATAACTTTCATGAAGGCAGGGTCACGGATCACCGCATTGGGCTTACGCTGTACAGGATTGATGAAATCATGGACGGCGATCTGGATGAAATTATCGACGCCCTGCGCATGGAAGAGCAGGCACGCTTGCTGGAGGAAATGCAGTAAGCTGCCTTAAACAGGAAAGAAGGAACATTCCCATGGAGACCCGAGTATCATCCGCTGATGAAGCCGTGCTGGCTGAAGCGTCCAAGCTTTTGGCAGAGGGGCAATTGGTAGCCTTCCCGACGGAAACGGTTTACGGCTTGGGCGCCAATGCTTTCGACGCACAGGCTGTACTGAATATTTTTGCTGCCAAGGGGCGGCCGGCGGATAATCCGCTGATCGTGCACATCTGGAACCGGGAGCAGCTGGCAGGCATCTGCGAAGTGCCGAAGATTGCGGAAAAGCTGATGGATGCTTTCTGGCCGGGGCCTTTAACCATGCTGATGCCCAGAAAAAGCACCATTCCGGATGCGGTAACGGCAGGACTCAGTACTGTGGCAGTCAGGATGCCCTCCCACCCGGTGGCGGCAGCTCTACTGAAGCAGTGCAACCTACCCATTGCCGCTCCCAGCGCAAACCGTTCCGGCAAGCCCAGTCCCACAACGGCTGCCCACGTGCTGGAAGACATGCAGGGCATCATCCCCTTGATCATTGATGGCGGCAGCTGTGACGTGGGTGTGGAATCCACGGTGCTGGATATCTGCAACGGCACGCCCTGCATCCTTCGTCCTGGCGGAGTGACTAAGGACATGCTGGAAAACGTTGTGGGCGAGGTGAAGGTGGCCGGCAGCGTGCTTCGGCCTTTGCAGGCTGGGGAAAAGGCCTTGTCACCCGGCATGCGGTATAAGCACTATTCCCCGGATGGCCAAGTGACCATGGTAGAAGGGGAGGAACAGCAGGTGGTGGCTGCACTGGTGAAGCTGTATCAGCATGCTTCGGCGGCAGGGCACCGTACCAGCGTCATGTGCTTCACGGAGCATATGGAGGCCTTGAAAGATTGCCATCCCCACGACATTGGCAGTAGAGACAAGCCGGAGGAAGTTGCACACCGCTTGTTCGATACCCTGCGGAGAATGGACGAGGAAAAAATGGAGGCCATTTTCAGCGAGGTAGTGCCGCCGGAAGGCATGGGCTTGGCCGTAATGAATCGCCTTGGAAGAGCCGCTGCTTTCCGCAGCGTGCAGGCAGATCAGGTACTGACGGAGTAAACGACCATAAAATAGAGGAGGAATCATCATGCTGGTAGGTGCTCAGACATTTACGGTTCGCAATTACACCCAGAATGAACGGGATTTTTACGAGTCCATGAAGCGGATTGCCGACATTGGTTACGAGTGCGTGCAGCTGTCTGCCATCGGCAACATTCCGGTGGAAGCACAGCGGCAGATTTGCGATGAATTTGGGTTGAAGATTGTGTTGACCCACACCAACCCGGATCGGATGATCACCGACCCGGATGGGGTGATTCGGGATCATGACGTGCTGGGCTGCGACTGCATCGGCATTGGCATGATGGCGCCCAAGTATCAGACGGCAGAGTGGGTGGATCAGTTTGCCAAGGACTACACCCTTCCGGCACAGAAGATGCACGATGCAGGGAAAATCTTCATGTATCATAACCATAATTTTGAATGGACCCGCCTGCGGGATGGACGGCGCATCATCGATGTGCTGCTGGAGCAGATGCCGGCAGAACTAATGGGCTTTACCCTGGATACCTACTGGCTTCAGGCCGCAGGCTGCGACGTGATCCACTGGATCGAGAAGCTGCAGGATCGGATTCCTTGCGTTCATCTGAAGGATATGGCGGTACAGGGATGGGATGCCCACTTTGCACCCATCGGCGAAGGCAACTTGGATTTCCCGAAGATTCTGCATACCCTGAAGACATTGGGGAAAACGAAGTATCTGCTGGTGGAGCAGGATGACTG
>CAVKHY010000043.1:10002-19577 GCA_963656345.1 bacterium
CTGCTATGGCGACAGTCCCTTTGCCTGCTTGGAACGCAGTTACAAGAATATCAGAAAGATGGGCTACTAAGTGAGAATTTCCGTTAACGAAGAAAATGGTAGGGTCTTTCAGCACTTTGGAAAGACGAAGCTGTTCCGCATTTACGATGTGGAGGATGGCAAAATCTTGAACGTTACCCAACTGACCGCTGATGAAAACGGTCATGGGGCTCTGGCAAAACAGCTGCAGGCGGAGCATGTACAGGTAGCCATCTGCGGCGGCTTGGGTATGGGGATGCTGAACGCACTGAAACAGGCCGGCATTCAGGTATGTGCCAATGTAACCGGCTCCGTGGAGGAAGCCGTGCAGGCTTACTTGGACGGTACTTTGGTTTATTCAGAGGAAGCCCATGCCTGCAGCGGACATCACCACGAATAAAAAAGTAAGAAGGCAACGAAAGTGAAGGAACATATTTCCAGAGAGGACGCCCTTGCACTGCTGAAGAAGTATAACAAAGATCCCTTTCATATCCAGCATGCGTATACCGTGGAGGCTGTCATGAAGTGGTATGCGGAGCAGCTGGGTTATGGGGAAAATGCGGAGTATTGGGGTCTGGTAGGCTTGCTGCACGATATTGATTTCGAACTGTATCCGGCAGAACATTGCCTGAAGGCGCCGGAGCTTCTTCGGGCCGGCGGCGTGGGGGAAGATATGATTCACGCAGTATGCTCCCATGGCTACGGCATTACGGTGGAATGCGGCAAAACCATTGATGTGGAGCCGGTGCACGAGATGGAGAAGGTGCTGTTTGCAGCAGACGAATTAACGGGACTTATCTGGGCAGCTGCATTGATGCGTCCATCCAAGTCCACCAAGGATATGGAACTGAAGTCCCTGAAGAAGAAGTACAAGAGCAAGGGCTTTGCGGCGGGCTGCTCACGGGAAGTCATTGAACGCGGCGCGGAGCAGCTGGGCTGGAGTCTTGATGATCTGCTGACCAAGACCCTGGCGGCCATGGCGGCTACGGAAGACACCATTCAAGCAGAAATTGCAGGAGCAGCATCATGAACAGCATTTTTCATCGCACCAGCATCCGTAAATACACGGAGCAGAAGGTGGAAAAAGAAAAAATCGAAAAAATGCTTCGGGCGGCGATGGCGGCCCCTTCTGCGCACAATCAGCAACCCTGGGAGTTTTATGTGGTGACGGACAAGCAAATGATTGCCAAGCTGTCCGAGGCGACACCCTACACGAAGTTTGCTAAGGCAGCTCCTGTGGTTTTTGTGCCATGCTACCGCACGGACGGACCGGCACCGGAGTACGTTGAAATTGATATGAGCGCAGCTGTGGAAAATCTGTTGCTGGAAGCGGATACCTTGGGACTTGGGGCAACCTGGATGGGCATCGCCCCAGGCAAGGATCGCATGGAAAAGGTGCGTGGCATGATGGACATTCCGTCACGCCTGCAGCCCTTTGCACTGGTTGCCTGCGGGTATCCTGCAGTGGAAAAGACACAGGAGAATCGCTATGATGAAGCCCGGGTTCACTGGGTGGAAGAGGAGGAAGCAAAATGAGTCGTGTGGATTTCGGGGCAAAGCCCATGATGTATCCCATGCCGGTGCTGATCGTGGCCACCTATGATGAGAACGATGTGCCCAATGCGATGAATGCCGCCTGGGGCATTATTACGGACATGAACGAAATTTCCATCAGCATGGGTGAACACAAGACGACGGAGAATCTGGCAAGGACAGGGGCTTTCACGGTGAGCATGGGCACAGAGGATATGGCGACTGCCTGCGACTATGTGGGGGTTGAATCCGGCAAGAAAGTACCGGATAAGTTTGCAAAAGCTGGCTTCCATGCAACGCCGAGCACCCGCGTGCACGCACCGCTGATTGATGAACTGCCTATGGCACTGGAATGCAAGGTAAAGAGTTTTGAAAACGGCATTCTGGTGGGCGAAATCGTGAACGTTACGGCAGACGAGAAAGTGCTGACTGATGGCAAGATTGACCCTGCCAAGCTGAAGCCCATTACCTATGACCCTGTGAACAACACCTATGTTGGGCTGGGTACGGTGGTTGGCCATGCCTTCAGTGATGGATTGAAACTGAAGTGAATACAACAGAAAGGAACTGTCCCGTATCTGCGAGACAGTTCCTTTTGCATGTTGGCCGTCAAGTGTCAGGCTTCCTGCTTTGCCAGCCAGGCATGGTATTTCTCCAGCGTCTGCTGCATGGCCTTCGGCGCAGGCCCCCCATAGGTCTGCCGAGCATCCACACAGGCTTCCACGGAAATAACGTCATAGATGTCCTGCTGGAACAGGGGAGAGGCAGCATGATATTCGCTCAGCGGCAGATGATCCAGGTCGCAGCCCTCTTCCAGGCAACGCAGCACCAGATGACCGGCCACGCCGTGTGCGTCTCGGAAAGGCATGCCCTTTTTGACCAGATAGTCCGCCACATCCGTTGCATTGGTGAAGCCGCCGGCGGCACTCTTCCGCATTCGATCAGGACGGAAAGTGGCAGTGGCCAGCATGCCGGATGCAGCACCGAGACAGCCCTTCACCGTGTCAATGGCATCGAAGAATCCTTCCTTATCCTCCTGCATGTCGGAGTTAAACGCAAGGGGCAGCCCTTTCAGCATGGTCAGGATGCCCATCAAGGCACCGTAAATCCGACCGGTCTTGCCGCGGATCAATTCCGCCACGTCTGAATTTTTCTTCTGGGGCATAATGCTGCTGCCGGTGCTCCATTGATCGTCCATAACCATGAATTGATATTCATCGCTTGTCCACATGACCACTTCTTCACAGAAGCGAGACAGATGCATGGCAATCATGCTCATCACAAAGAGCAGCTCGCAGATGTGGTCCCGATCCGACACACTGTCCATGCTGTTTTCCGTAGGCGCGTCGAAGCCAAGCAATTGGGCGGTGTATGCTCGATCAAGGGGATAGCTGGTGCCGGCCAGGGCAGCCGCACCCAAAGGGCAGGTGTTGGCACGATGCATCATGTCATCAAGCCGGCTTACGTCACGCAGTGCCATTTCTACATAGGCGCCCAGGTGATGGGCAAGGGTGACAGGCTGGGCTTTCTGCATATGGGTAAAACCGGGCATAAATGTATAAACATGCGCGTCCATGGTATGCACCAATACATGGATCCACTGAACGAGTGCCGCACGGATTTCCTTTGCTTCAAATAAAGTATACAACTTCATATCAGTAACGCACTGATCGTTGCGGCTGCGACCGGTATGCAGCTTTTTACCCACGTCCCCGACACGGCGAATCAGTTCAGCCTCCACGAGGGAGTGTATATCTTCATAGCAATCCGGCGTAAAGGAGAAAACACCTTTATCCAAATCTTCCTCTACGGCCTGCAGGCCTGCAATGATCTGATCCTGCTCCGCTTCTGTGACAATGCCTTGCTTGGCCAGCATCTTTACATGGGCCAGACTACCCTGAATATCCTGATGATAAAAGCGATGGTCGAAGGTAATGGAAGATGTGAAGGCAGCGGCTGTTGCAGCAGCGGCCTTGGTGAAACGACCACCCCAGAGTTGCGCCATAGTTTTTTCCTCCTTGCCATAGGCCTTTTCAGGCCGTTGGTATTTTATCATAACTTCTTTATTCATGCAATATACTTTTTTATAAATAAATATGCATTTTCCCCTTGACAAGTTTCGAATGCTATGTTATATTTATTCACGTTCCAAACAGAAATGAAGGATTGGATGCTGAAAGGAGACGTTCCCTATGTTGAAGAAGATGTTGTCGCTGGTGATGGCTCTGTCCCTGCTGTGCTGCACAGCTGCCTTTGCTGATGAAGCAAAGCCTCTGGAAGGTAAGAATCTGACCGTGGCCATGAGCCCGGATTTCATGTATTTTGAGACCGTATCCGAAACGGAAGAATGCGGCTATGAAGGACTGGATATTGATATTTTGAAGTCCCTGTCCGAAAAGCTGGGCTTCACCTTCACCATTACACCCATGGCATTCTCTTCCCTGATCGGCACGCTGCAGACCGGCAATGCAGACCTGGTCATCTCCGGCATGAGTGCTACGGAAGAGCGTGCTCAGGTGGTTGACTTCTCCATCACCTATGCTGAAACCGACTTCGGCGTGGTGGTACCTGTGGATTCCGACATTGCCAGCTACGACGACCTGAAGGGCAAGATCATCTGCTGCTCTCAGGGTGCTACGCTGGAGCAGGTCATCCAGAACATTGAAGATGCTACCCTGGTTACCTATCAGGGACAGTCCGCTGTCGGCCTTGCTGTGGCTCAGCAGAGCGATGGTGTTGCAGCCGGTATGACTTCCATTAACGGTTCCAAGAAGCTGGCCAACACGGTGCTGGCAGAGGATGGCTCTCCGCTGCTGAAGTATTTCGTGCTGGAGTACGACGGCATCTCTGACGTGTACAACATCGCCTTCCCCAAGGGCAGCGAGCTGACCGAAGTGTTCAATACCGCTCTGCAGGAAATGATTGATTCCGGCGAGATGGATGAGCTGATCAAGAAGTGGCTCTACTAATCCTCCGGTAAGGAAGGACACTGCTGCCGAGGTACATCTGCCTCGGCAGCCTTTCGCTGTTCATTATGGTTCATGCAGAAGGAGGATTTGCCGTGCAGCTGGATTTCAGCATCCTGATCAAATATATTCCTATGTTCGGCAGTGCATTGCTGGTGACGCTGAAGGTGACGTTTTGTTCCCTGGCGTTGGCACTTGTACTGTCGATTCCGCTGTCTCTGTGCAAGATTTCCAAAATAAAGTTCCTGCAAGGCTTTGCGGCATTTTATACGTCCATTTTCCGGGGTGTGCCCATGCTGGTGCAGGTGTTTATGATGTATTTTGGCATTCCGCTGGTAACCGGGTTGAAGTTTACAGCTTTTTCCGCCGGCACCATCGTGTTTGCCATGAACAGCGCCGCCTATATTTCCGAAAGCATGCGGGGCGGCATCAATGCGATTGACCGTGGACAGTATGAAGCGGCCATGGCGCTGGGCGTACCGTACACGCCCATGATGAAGGACATTATTCTCCCTCAGGCCATTAAGAGCGTGCTGCCCAGTTTGGTGAACGAGTTTATCGGCCTCCTGAAGAATACTACGTTGATTGCCTCCATCGGCTTGGTGGATCTGCTCCGTACGGGTCAGCTGATTCAGGCAGCTACCTATCGGGCGTTTGAGCCCTTCTTTGCCATTGCAGTGTTCTATTATCTGCTGGTGATGATTTTGTCCTACTGCGGCAAGCTGCTGGAAAGGAAGGTGAATAAGAGTGATCGAGGTTAAGGGACTGTACAAAGATTTCGGCACATTGCATGTGCTGAGCGGCGTAAGCCTAACGGTGAACAACGGCGAAGTGGTTTCCATTATCGGACCATCCGGCGGTGGTAAGTCGACCCTGCTGCGCTCCATTAATCTGCTGGAAACACCTACCTACGGTGAAATCTGGGTGGATGGAAAACTGATCACCCCGCCGGATCCTTATCTGCACTTTGACGTTATTCGCAGCAGCAGAACCTACGCGGCCATGATCGCTGCTGGGAAACAGGACATGGAGGCCATTCAGGAAATCAAGGAGAAGGATTTGCTGAAGGAAAAAGACCTGTTCCACACCAAGGAAGGGTCGGAGTATCGTCGGCTGATGAAGGAAATCACCAAGCATGACTTTATGGACACCAACATTGTCCGCCAGCGGATCGGCATGGTGTTCCAGCACTTCAATCTGTTTCCCCATAAAACGGTGATGGAGAATATGATCTATGCGCCCATGACCGTGAAAAAAGTGCCGAAGGAAAAGGCAGTAGCCAAGGCCAAGGAACTGCTGGACAGCGTTGGTATGCTGGAAAAGCAGGATGTGTATCCTGGGACCCTTTCCGGCGGACAGAAACAGCGGGTTGCCATTGCCCGCACCTTGGCCATGGAGCCGGAAGTGGTGCTGTTTGACGAGCCTACCTCTGCCCTTGACCCGGAAATGGTGAAGGAAGTGCTGGACGTGATTAAGCGGCTGGCCACCACAGGCATCACCATGGTGCTGGTGACCCATGAAATGGGGTTCGCCAGGGAAGTGTCCGACAGAATCTGCTTCCTGGACGGAGGCAAACTGATTGAGGACGCACCACCGGAGGTGTTCTTTGCCTCTCCCAAGAGTGAGCGCGCCCAAGCTTTCTTGAATAAGGTACTATGAATAAAGGACGAGACAGTTATCAAACAGTCTCGTCCTTCTGCATGGTTACAGAGCAAGTTCCCGCAGAGCCATCAGATAGCCTCTGAAGCCGAAGCCTACAATTTGCCCTCGGCAGGCGGATGCCGTCATGGAAACGTGGCGGAAGCTTTCCCGTGCATGGATGTTGCTCATGTGTACCTCAATGGTGGGAATGGGCACGGAAGCAATCGCATCGTGCAAGGCGACAGACGTATGGGTGTACCCGCCCGGATTGAATACAATACCATCCAGGTGATCAAGATAGGCCTGCTGGATGGCGTCTATCAATGCTCCTTCATGGTTGGATTGCACGAACCGAACCTGACAGCCCAGCTGATCTGCCTCGGCCTGAATCATTTTCATTAAATCATCAAAGGTTTGGGAGCCATAGACACCCTTCTCTCGCAGGCCGGTGAAGTTGATGTTGGGACCGTTTAGTATCAGAATGTGCTTCATAGCAGCTTCATCTCCTCGATATCCTTCATGAGCAGGGAAGGCAGATTTTCCGGCAGCTCTTGCTTCAGCCAAATGCTTTCCGCTACAACGGCCTGCGCTACCAGCATGTACAGCCCCGTGCAGGCAGGAACGCCTGCCTCCTTGGCGGCAAGGGTCAGGCAAGTCTCTGGAGGATTATAAATCACATCGGCAACGCCTAACGCACGGGGAAGAATCTTAGCAAGCACATCCTTGCTGACCGGACAGCCCTCTGACTTGGGCCACATGCCGGCCGGGGTGCAGTTGATCAAATAGCCGGAGAAAACATCGGCCAGCTGGTCGTAGCTGATGACGTCCTCACGGGGCGTACGGGAGACAAGTGTAATGCCGGAGGCGCCTTCGTCCCTCAAGGCGGCAACGACTGCCTTGGAGGCACCACCGGTACCCAGCACGAAGCAAGGCTTACCA
This sequence comes from bacterium, assembly GCA_963656345.1. Lineage (GTDB taxonomy): Bacteria > Bacillota > Clostridia > Christensenellales > Aristaeellaceae > CAKUFA01. Next base: position 17,100 of record CAVKHY010000043.1, read on the forward strand.
TGCACAGCCATGCCGTGATGGCGGAGCATGGCAGCGAAGCCCGGAGCATCCGTGTTGTAGCCTTTTCGAGCGGCACAGTCCACTGTGTTGACGGCTCCCATGCTTTCTGCTGCATGGTCGAGAGAAGTCAGCATGGGGATCACATCCGTCTTGTATGGAATGGTGATGTTAAAGCCGTCCAATTCGTGAAAAAGGGAAGAGACCCTGTCATGTAAATCAGCTTTCGGAATTTCAAGCAGCCGATAATCTGCCGATAAACCTAGCCGGGCATAAAGTGTCTGATGAATGGGCACGGATAAGCTGTGTCCCAAGTGTTCGCCAATCAATCCAAAATGAAGCAAAACAAAAACACCTCCGCAATCAATGGATATATTCGATTTGCGGTAGGCAGATTCCTGCAAAAGAAAAATCGATGCCCATGGCAGTTGATCCATCGGCATCGATCTTGAACAATATGGGTTTACTTGACAGTAGCAGTTACAGGGATTTCATACGTTCCCACATGGGAGGTTGCACCGGTTTCCAAATCCACTTCATACAGCTGAATGGTAAAGGTTAGGGAAATGGTGCTGTCGTTCAGGTCACCGCCGCAGCTGCTGATCAGCAGGGGATTACCGTCCGCCAGCTGCAGGTGATCCAGCGAATAGGCGCCTTCCTCTTCAAATTCCTTCGGATAGGCATACACACTGATCAGCCGCTTGCCATCCTTCTTGGCAGCCTCCAAGAAGGTGCGGGTATCCGTGTTCAGGTTTTCACCCCAGTTGCCGCAAACGTTATCACTACTGGAAGCATCGGCAGGCATGATCATTACATCATCAGCGGCGGGGACGGCAGTGACAGCAGCATACAGACTTTCGTACTCGCCGTCGTAGAAAACTTCCTCAATGGTCACCTTGATCAGGGAACAGTCAACATCCTTGATGTCACCCTCCAGGGTGAAGGACTTGGTGGTATTAGCGGAAAGATCCTGTCCCATGGTTACTTGCAGGTATTGCTCAATGGGGAGGTTTTCTTCCGCTTCCTCAGCGAGAACACCCAAGGGTGCGACCATCATGATCCCGGCCAGCAGACCGGCAGCCATCTTGTGCATGTTCATTTTCAATTCCTCCTTTTCATTTGCAGGCACATGGGCGACAATCCATCACCTGTGCCACTTATACAACGGATAAGAAGAAGTATTTCTTCCTTGATGAAAAAATTTTACTCATCCTCCAGTGTGGACATCCTTGCAATGCGGTTCAATTCCTTGACCAACGTTTCCACATTGATCACGCCGTTGGCGTACTGCTTTTCCAAAGATTCCAGCTGAGAAGAAGCCTCTGTGCTGGAGTTAAAGGCGTTGGGCGATTCAAAGTAGAAGTAAGGCTCCTTTTCACGGTAGCTGGCAAGCTTTGCAGCGGAAACAAGGTATTTGCGTTCATCTGATTCACTATCAATAAGCTCTTGTTTCCATTTTTCTAGCTCGTCTTCCAGAACAATTCGTTCATCGGTGGACAGGTTGGGATTTTGCAGCTGAGTTTCCGTTTCGGCAATGTACTTTTTGTCGGTGGCAATGGAGTACTCATAGTTGTTGCTGATTTTCGGCTCTGCATTGGTATACAGCAATTGTCTCTGAAAATTGGCGGGATTTTCCTCGCCAGCAAGGAAAGATTCCAAAAGTTGAATAGCAAGGTCTGTCTGCTTACTGCCTGAATAAACGCCGTACATTGTGATATCAGCTTTTGTAATAACAGGCTGTTGATCATTCAGACGGAAGCAAACAATCTGATCTGCATTCGTCGGCCAAAGAAGTTGCGGAGCCGTTTCGAGAAATCCGATACCATCGCCGAAGTCGGTGTTACGTGGCTTGGGCTCAAGGGTATAGAGCCTTCTCCCAACGGTTATGCACCTCTCCAACAGTGCAATCAATTCAGAATCGTTGAAGTCCAATGCTTCACCGGCATATTGGGTTTGAGAAATATAGCTGTCAATGAGCAGAGAAATCAGCCATGCACTGTATGTACCTTCCCCATAAAGGTCAGGTACCCAACCGGCATGAAGACGAAGCCCTTCGTATGCGCCGTTTTGTTCCATTAGGTCGCACCAGCGGTCTGCAAAGTCAAGTAATTCAGGAAAAGACTGAGGCGTAGGTTCGTTTTCCCAACCACACATGGCAAGAGCATCCTGGTCGAAGAGGATGTTGCGGAAAGCTATTCCAAATGGAACCGCAAAGATGTGCCCGTCTTTCATGCCAAGTGCGGCAATGTTGGGATACAATTGGGACATAATACTGGCAATGACGGCGCTGTCGGATAAATCAGCACAATAGCCTTTTTCCATCAAAGATGACCAATCATAGTAGAGTGAATCAAGACTAATTACATCGCAAGAGAGCTCTTTCAGGTTCAGTGCATTTGCAAAGGTTGAAGTTGTTTCATAATACTGTGTACAACGTTGGACGGATACATTGGGGTGAGCTTGGATAAAAGCCTTGTACCC
>CAVKHY010000044.1:0-1350 GCA_963656345.1 bacterium
TACCGGGCGGATTCGGGTCTTTCACCCTTTAGAAACGGGCGCCGCCGGGCGCACATAAAGAGGGATTCGACGCCCATGCAGGCAGTCAATCCCTCTTTGATGCATCCATTGTGCCAAGATTACCTGAGCTTCATACCGATCCGTACTGCCCGGAACAGCCGCAGCGCCGCATCCAGATAGAGCTTTTCGGCGTTGGTCATGGCCTCCTCCAAGGGCATAGGGCCGGACACGGTGGTCTGGATGGTGCTTTCACACAGGTCAAAAAGGCCTTCCGCCCCTTCCCCGATGCCGCCGGCAATGCACAGCACAGGAATCCCCTGCTTGGCGCAGTGCCGTGCCACGCCCACCGGCACCTTGCCGAAGCGGACGCTTTGTCCGTCAATGCGGCCTTCCCCGGTCACCACCAGATCCACATCCGTCAGCTTCTGGTCAAAGTCCACCGTTTCCAGCACCGCATCAATGCCGCTCTTCAGGGTTGCGCCCAGCACACCGGCAAAAGCTGCGCCCAATCCGCCTGCTGCCCCGGCGCCGGGAATGTGGTCAATATCCTTCCCAGTTACCTGCTGAATCACTCGGGCATAGTTGGCCATGCCTGCTTCCAGCGCATCGCAGATGGCCGGCGTACCGCCCTTTTGCGGGCCGTAGGTGTAGGTTGCGCCGGTAGGCCCCAGCAGAGGATTGGTCACGTCGCACAGCACGGTTATTTTGCATTCTTTCATTTCGGGCAGCAAATGCGTAAAGTCGGCATGCGCCACATGAGCCAGTCCGTCTCCCACGGGAGAGACCTGCTTGCCGCAATCATCGGTGAACACGACCCCCAAGGCGCTGAGCATGCCCATGCCGCCGTCGTTGGTAGCACTGCCGCCAATACCGATGAGGATTTTCCGTGCTCCCTGATGAAGCGCATCCGCAATCATTTCCCCGGTGCCGTAGCTGGTAGTATAGCGGGGATCCCGCTGATTCTGGGGCACATAGGGCAGGCCGCTGGCCTGAGCCATTTCCATGACGGCTGTTGTGCCATCACTAAGCATGCCCCACTTGGCATCCACAGGCGTAAACAGCGGATCCGCCACCCGGGTGGTCATCCAGCGGCCGCCCATGGCACGAAGGAGTGCTTCCACTGTGCCTTCTCCCCCATCCGCAATGGGTATGGAAACCGTTTCCGTTTCCTGGAAAATGGTTTCCGCTGCCTTTTCCAGCAGATTGCAAATTTCCACTGCCGAAAGAGAACCCTTGAAAGAGTCGGAGGCAAAGAGCATTTTCATCGGACAGACACACTCCTCATTCAAATGAAAGGCAGCAGACATTTCTGCCTGCTGCCTTTCATTTGAATGAGGAGTGTGTCTGTCC
>CAVKHY010000044.1:1360-18689 GCA_963656345.1 bacterium
GACTTCGACAAAGTGGCAAAGCCACTTTGTCGAGTTTTGCACGTCCTCACTGGTCGAACGACTTCGTCATTCTCCCGGCCGTTCGGTCGTGTAAGGAAGCAATCCTTCAGATTGCTACGAAAACCACCGCACATGTCGCTGGTTTTCGATTAAAAGTTGAAGGGCTTGCGAGCCCTCCAACGCCACCTGAGGTTTGTTGATGATCTGGGTCAGCAGACATTTCTGCCTGCTGACCTCATGACATCGGCAGAGCATCTTGCCACTTTAGCGAATTAGTGATGCAGGGTTTCGCCGGTCAGCTTCTGATAGTACTTCAGCAGGGCGCTGTGGTCGCAGGAGCCCAGGCCGTCCTTGTGCAGCACCTTCATCATTTCCAGTACAGACTGGGTCAGCGGAATGGGGGCATCCACCGTGCTGGCGGCATCCACCACGTTGTTCAGATCCTTGATGTGCAGGTCGATACGGAAGCCGGGCTCGAAGTTCTGATCCATCATCATGGGAGCCTTGGCGTTCATCACGGTAGAACCTGCCAGGCCGCCGCGAATGGCCTCGAAGATCTTCTGGGGCTCCACGCCGCACATCTGACCCATCTGCAGAGCTTCTGCCAAAGCAGCAATGTTCACAGCCACGATGGTCTGGTTGCACAGCTTGGTCACGTTGCCTGCGCCTACATCACCGCACAGCACCACGGAAGAACCCATGCACTCCAGAACAGGCTTGAAGCGGTTGAACACTTCTTCCTTGCCGCCAACCATGAAGGACAGGGTGCCGTCAATGGCCTTGGGCTGACCGCCGGACACAGGAGCATCCAGCATGTCAATGCCGCGCTTGGCCAGTTCGGCAGCGATCTCACGGGAAGCCACAGGGTTCAGGGACGTGCAGTCGATGAAGGTAGCCGTCTTGGGCATGTAGTCAGCCAGCTTATCGTCCTCCAGCATGACGGACTTGACGTGGGGGCTGTTGGGCAGCATGGTGATAACCAGGTCAACATCCTTTACCGTTTCTGCGGAAGAACCGCAGATATGCGCACCGGCAGCACGCATTTCCTCCACAGCGGCAGGATTGCGGTCATACACATACAGCTCGTGGCCGTTCTTCATCAGGTTCTTTGCCATGGGCTTACCCATGATGCCCAAGCCAATGAATGAAATCTTCATATCAATTTTCCTCCTTACGTACATCCACATCTATTTTCAGTCGGAGGGTCGATTCCTTCCGGCGGAAAACCATGTTACTTTAGCAGACCCATGTCTGTCAAGACAACCTTCAGTTTGGCGCGCTGCTCATCATTCAGGGGCTGAATGGGCTTCACGCAGTCTCCGCAGTCGTGGCCGATGAGCTTCAGCGCCTCCTTCAGCACCACCGGGAACGTGCCCATGTTGGTGGCAATGCGCAGGGCAGAGAAGCGGAACTGAGCATCCAGTGCACCGGCGGCATCCCCCGCCTTGAACTTCTCATAAATGTCCACGGCAATGCGGGGCGCCACGTTGGCACAGGAAGCAATGGCACCGGCAGCGCCGTAGCACAGGGCGGCGTAAATCAGGGTATCGCGCCCCATCATCACATGGAAATTCTCCATGCCCCGGGTCAGGCGAAGATACTCCTCCGTGTTGGTCATGTCCCCGGTAGAGTCCTTGACGCCGATAATGTTATCGATCTGCGCCAGCTTGGCCACCGTGGCAGGCTCCACCGTCACGTTGGTTTTGGGCTTGTTGTTGTAGATGATAATGGGCAGGCTGGTTTCCGAGGCAATCTCCCGATAGTACTCGTACACCTCGTACTGGGTCTGGCTGACGAACATAGGCGTCAGCACGCTGAGGGCATCAATGCCCCCCACCTGCTCCACAGCCTTGGCAATCTTCGCTGCGCCTTTGGTGGTAATATCATTGGCGCCGGCGTAAATGTCCATACGGCCGTGCACCGCATCCTTGGTCACTTCCAGCACGTTCCGATAGAAGTCCAAGTCGTGGGCGTAAAACTCGCCCGTGGTGCCAAAGGGGAAAACGCCATGAATGCCGTTGTCCGCCAGGTAATCAATCAGCCCCCGGTAGGCCTTCTCGTCAAACTTGCCGTCCGCTGTGACAGGGGTCACAATCGGCACCACAATGCCATGAGGTTTGAATGTCATCAGAAACGCTCCTTTCCGCTCAGGGTGCTAAAAGCTTACTTTTGATGATAAGCAGCAGCCATCAAGCCCTTCATGTAGCCCGTGGTATAGGCAAAGGAGGTCTTTTCGCCGCCGGTCGCTTCATCGTAGCGCAGCACGTGATCCACATAGACGGTGCCGTCGTAGTTATTCTTCACCAGCACCTCCATGATCTTGTACATATCCATGTAGCCGTCTTCCAGCAGGGTCTCCTCGAAGTAAGGCAGCGTGCCGGATACATTGCGGAAGTGAACAATATGCACCCGCTTCTGCTGCACAAAGTCCGCCAAGTCTTCCAATACATTGCCGAACTGCTTGCCGCCTTCCAGCCAGCAGCCACAGCAGAACTTAATGCCCAGGTAATGCTCATCCGTACCCAGGCCCAGCTCCTGCTGAATTTCATCCGCACGGCGGAGGGCTTTGCGGTAGTCGTCCCCGCTGATGATGATGCTTGCGCAGCCTTCATAGAACCGGGCAGGCGGATCGCAGGGATGCAGCGCCAGCTTCATGCCCACTTCCTTGCAGGTCGGCAGCACGGCACGGAGGAAGTACTCGAAATTTCCCCACATGGTGTCGTAATCATATTCCTTGCCGAAGGCAGGCTTCCGGGCATAGATCTCATCCATGTCCACAATGCGGCCTACAGCGCCATGGGTATGTTCCCCAGCCTTCCACCAGGAGGTGGAAACACGCCCCGTGTCCCAGGTAGCGTAGCCCACATGCACCCCGGCACCGGCAATCCAGCGATTCAGGTCGTTGTACTTCTGAATCCATTCGTCCCGGTCTTCCAGGCCGAGCTGAATGGAAGGATGCTTGTAGATGTGGGAATTGCCCGCATCATCCACCGTCAGTCCTGCCTTGCGCACCCGCTCCAGAATCCGGTTCACGTCTTCATAGTTGCTATGTTCATTTGAAAACATCACGAAGCAATGGGAAATATTCATCTGGCGAAGATACCGCAGGTAGTCGTCGGTTGCCTTGTCAGAATTGATCCCCATTTGCGGCTTCATCAAAGTTTCCATGGTGCAGCCTCCTTATGATCCCAAATTTCACCCAAGCAAGGCAGAGCGAACTGCCTATTCACCGGTCTCAGCGTTCATGCGCGCCGGAAACCGTACAATCTTTCCGGAGAGGGATCGCTCCCTCCCCGGAAAGGGAATGCATTACTTTGCTTCCTTCCAGGCCTTTTCAGGCGTCCAGGATTCAGCGGTGGTCATCAGGATGCCGGTGTCATGCACGCCTTCCTGTGCAAAGCAGTAGGGCAGCTGATAGCCGGTGGCTACCACCAGGGCATAGTCGTGGCTGAAGAGACGGGCTGCCTTCTTCAGCAGTTCCTTCTTTTCTTCCTGGGTCTTGGCAGCACGGGCGCCGAAGAGGGCTTCCTCATAGTCGGCAGGCTTTGCCATCATGTTCTTGTAGTTGACGCCCTCGGAAGAGTAGAGGCGGATGTAGTTAGCGGTGAAGTCCAGCTTGGAGGAACCGTTGTTGATCATGATGCCCAGATCATAGGTGCCTTCAGCCTTCTGTGCGTTGAAGTCAGCATTGGTCAGGTTCTTGATTTCTGCATTGATGCCCACCATGGACAGGTAAGCCTGCAGAATCACGGCGCACTGGTTGTTGGCTTCGTTCTCGCCGTTGGTGGTAATCACGGTATCAAAGCCATTGGGATAGCCGGCTTCCGTCAGCAGCTCCTTAGACTTTTCGGGGTCATAGGGGTAGATTTCCAGGGTATCGTCGTAGCTGTAAGCACCGGGTACGGCGAAGACAGGGGTTGCGGCGCCCAGGCCGTTGTAGATGCCTTCCGCCATGTCTTCCCAGTCCACGGCGTACATCACAGCCAAGCGAACGTTCAGGTCATAGAAGGGAGAAGCTTCGTCGCCGGAGCAGAACATCATGTAGGTGATGCCGGCGGTGTCAGGAGCCTGACCGGCAACGTTCTCATACTTGTCCTTCAGCTGATCGATAGCGGCGGTGGTGGGGTTACGGAGCACGTCCAGCTCGCCGTTCAGGAAAGCGGAAACCTGGGTGGTAGCGTCGCTGATGAACAGCACCTTTACGCTGTCCAGATAGGGCTGGCCTTCAACCCAGTAGTTGTCGTTGCGAACATAGGTGATGTGGCTGTCCTGCACAAACTCGCTCTGCACGAAGGGGCCGGTGCCGACAGCGTTGATGGCTGCCCAGTCAGCGCCGTTGGCTTCGTAAGCGGCAGGGCAATAGATACGAACTTCACCAATGGTATCTGCCCAGGTGTTGGCCCAGCTGTCATACTTCACAACCACGGTGTAGTCGTCGGTGGCTTCATAGGATACAGGGCTTACCAGCTCGGAAGCCTTGCCGAATTCCACCATCTTGTCGAAGTTCCACACAACAGCAGCTGCATTGAAGTCGCTGCCGTCGCTGAACTTGATGCCCTGGCGCAGCTTAATGGTCAGGGTCAGGTTGTCGGCATCGGTGACGAACTCTTCTGCCAGCCAGCCGTAGGTGTCGCCGGTTTCCGGATCATGACGGCCCAGAGACTCAATGGCGGGAGCAGCGTTGTAACGGTCGGAGGTGGTGGTGGAATAGGGCAGGAAGAAGGTGTTGTGCTGATAGCCCAGCACCGTCAGGGTGCCGCCGTAGGTAGGCGTTGCGTCAGCTTCCTCCGCCAAGGCGGGAACCAGTGCGGTCAGCATCATCGCGGCCAGCACAAGCGCAAGCAGTCGCTTCATGGTCATGGATAAATCCTCCTTTTGTTTGTCCCCACGAATTCATGCATTCGCAGGTCTATCTGTTCCTGCATCCACATTCAGGTGCAGGGAACAACCTTGTTAAAACAGATGGCATGCCACCATATGGCCGTCGCCGGCATCATGGAGCACAGGGGTCTCCTCTTCGCACCGCTTGGTGCACTTGGGGCAACGATTATGGAAGGGGCAGCCGCTGGGACGCTTCAGGATGCTGGGCACCTCGCCCTGCACTGTAATGGCCTCCCGCTGTTCTTCCACCGTGGGATCAGCCACAGGGATGGCGGAAAGCAGTGCCTGGGTGTAAGGATGCAGGGGACGCTCGTACAGATCATCGCAGGTGGCGATTTCCATCACCCTGCCCAGATACATCACCAGAATTCGATCGCTGATGTGCTTCACCACAGCCAGGTCATGGGCAATGAAAATGTAGCTCAGTCCCATTTCCGCCTGAATGTTCTCCAGCAGGTTAATGATCTGTGCCTGGATGGATACGTCCAGGGCGGAAATCGGTTCGTCGCAGATAATCAGCTTCGGGTTGGAGCTCAGTGCCCGGGCAATGCCGATGCGCTGCCGCTGACCGCCGGAGAACTCGTGGGCAACCCGCTCCTTCATCAAAGGATCCAGGCCAACTTTGCGGAACAGCTCATCTACCTTCTGATCGTACTCCAGCCGGTTCTTCACCATCTTGTGAATCAGCAGGGACTCGCCGACGATGGAGCCGGCGTTCTGCCGGGGATCCAAGGAAGAGAAAGGATCTTGGAAAATCATGGACACCTGAGGGCGGAAGGGTTTCAGCTCCCGATCCTTGCTGTGGGCAATATCCTTGCCGCGGAAGATGATCTGCCCTTCATCCGGCTCATACATGCGCATGATACACCGTGCCAGCGTTGTCTTGCCACAGCCGCTTTCGCCGACCACGCCCAAGGTTTCGCCCTGCTTGATGGTGAAGGTGATGTCTTCGATGGCCTTCACATCCCCCACCTTCCGCTTCATCAGTCCCTTGTAAACAGGGAAGTACTTGCGTACGTCCCGCACATCCAGGCAAAGTTCATTGTTGGGGTGTCGTTCGGGAGAAGCGCCGTAGTCCTTGTGCTTCAGTTCTTCTTCCTTAGCGTCCAGTTCCGCCTGGGTCAGGCAGCAGGCACTGTAGTGACCGGGACGGACTTCCTTCAGGGTGGCATCGGTGTGCTCCTTGCACCGGTCACACCGGTATTCGCACCGGGCATAGAAGGGGCAATATGCAGGCCGCATGGAAGGCACCGGCGGCAGGCCGTCAATGGGGATCAGAATACGATCCTTGGGATCATCCAGCCGGGGAATGGCCCGCAACAGTGCCCGGGTATAGGGGTGCTCCGTGTGATGGAAGATTTCCTTGGCATTGGAGGTTTCCATCATGTGACCGCCGTACATAACGTAGATGCGCTCCGCATACCGGGCTACCAAGCCCAGGTTGTGGGTCACCATGATCACAGCCGTGTTGGTTTCCTTGGCAATGCGGCGAATCATCTCCAGCAGCTGTGCCTGGGTGGTCACGTCCAGTGCGGTGGTGGCTTCGTCTGCAATCAAAATGTCGGGCTTAGGCGCCATGGCCATGGCGATCATGATCCGCTGGCGCATGCCGCCGGAAAATTGCTGGGGATAATAGCCGTAGCGGGTTTCCGCATCGGGGATGTTCACCATCTTCATGGCTTCGATGGTGCGTGCCTTGGCTTCCGCTGCGGACATGTTGCTGTGGAGCATCAAGTTTTCCTGAATCTGATAGCCCACCGTCAGCACAGGGTTCAGGCTGGTCATGGGCTCCTGGAAGATCATACTGATGCGGCCGCCCCGAACCTGACGCATCATTTCACTTTCGCCGTCATGGTCCAGCAGGTTGCCTTCCACGCCTTCCAGGTACACCTCGCCGCCTGCCACACGGCCGGGACTGGCGATCAGCTGCAGGACGCTGAGCATGGTAACGGACTTGCCGCTGCCGCTCTCGCCCACAATGCCCACGATTTCGCCCCGATCCACATGGAGGCTGACGCCTTCAATGGCGTTGAATTCCTTGCCGTCGGAGCGGAAGGTGGTAGCAAGATTTTTGACCTCAAGCAAATGTGCCATTGCGTTCCACACTCCTTACAGTTCGCCGCGCAGACGGGGGTCAAGGGCGTCACGAATGCCGTCGCCCAAGGTGTTGAGGCAAATCACCAGCAGTGCAATGCAGATGCCGGGCGCCAGAGAATACACAGGGTTGGTCAGCAGATAGTCGCGTCCGCCGGAAACCATGCTGCCCCAGGAGGCGGTAGGCTGGCTGATGCCCAGTCCCAGGAAGGAAAGGCCTGCCTCGGACAGGATGGTATTGCCGATCTGCTGGGTCATGGTCACGATAATAGGGGAAATGCTGTTGGGCAGCACATGCTTCACCATCAGGCGGAAGGAACTGTTGCCCTGCAGCTTGCCGGCCATGATGTAGTCCCGTTCCTTGATGGACATGACCTCGCTTCTCATCATACGAACGTAAATGGTCATGTTGGAAATGCCCAGGATAATGGACAGGTTCAGAATGCCGCCGCCGAACACGGCGCACAAGGCGATGGCCAGCACCACCTGAGGAATAACACGAATGGCCTCACTGATACGGTTGATCACATCGTCCACCACGCCGCCGAAGTAGCCGGCGATCATGCCAAAGGCAGTACCGATGATGCAGGCAATGACCACCGCCAGTACACCCACAATGAGGGATACCCGGCTGCCGACGATGATGCGGCTCAGCACATCCCGTCCGAACTCATCCGTGCCCAGCCAGTGAGCTGCGCTGGGGCCCTGGGTACGTTCCTTGATGCTGATCTTGTTGGGTTCATAAGGAACGATCTGGTAAGCGAAGATAGAGACCAGAATGATCAGCAGGGTGATGATGGCCGCCACCAGTACAATCCTGCGGGAAAAGAGGGTCTTGATAAACTGTTTCCGATGCTTCTTCTTGTAAGCCCGGCTGGCTTCCGCCGCCGCTTTCTTATCAAATGCAACTTCTGACATGTTCGTTTTCCTCCTTCCCCTTAGGCGATCTTGATGCGGGGATCAACCGCCACATACACAATATCGGTAATCAGGTTCACCACGCTGGTGAACAGGGTAATCATGAGCACGCAGCCTTGAATCAACTGGATGTCCTGACTGTTGATGGCGTTCACCAGCAGGGAACCCATACCAGGAATCACGAATACGTTTTCCACGAACACGGAGCCGCCGATCATGCCGCCCAAGCGAAGACCCATCAGGGTAATCACCGGCAGGAGGGCGTTCTTCAGTGCATGGACGTAAATGACTTTCTTCTGCTTCAGACCCTTGGAACGTGCCGTGCGGATGTAATCCTGCCGGATCACTTCCAGCATGCTGGAACGGGTCTGACGGGTGATGGAAGCGATGCCGCCGATGGCCAAGCACAGCACCGGCATGATGGTCTGCTTCACGCTCTGGCCGAAGTTTTGCCAAGGCCACACAAAGCCCATGGAAGGCAGCCAGCCCAGCAGCATGCTGAACACATACATGAACAGGATGCCAAGCCAGAACTGGGGCAGACAGCAGCAGATGTTCGCCGTCAGGGTTACTGCCGTGTCCGCTGCGCTTCCCCGCTTCACGGCACTGATGATGCCGAACAGGATGCCCAGGGGCACGCTGATGAAGAAGGCCAGCAGGGACAGATACAGTGTCACCGGCAGCCGCTCGCCGATGATGGTCATCACCGACTTATTGTACGTCTGGGATGTACCGAAGTTGCCGCACAGGGCGTTGCGCAGCCAGAGGATGTAACGCACCAGTACCGGCTTATCCATGTTCAGCTCGTGATACAGCCGATCGTAAGTCTCTCCGGAAATCTCGCCGCCGGTCATGGCAGCGATGGGATCGCCGGGCAGAAAGTCAATCAGCAAGTAGGTGATAAATGATACAATCAGCAAAATCAACAAGGTCTGCCCCAACCGTTGGAGGATGTACCGTGCCAATGCTTGCATCTCCTTTCATCGCGCTTCTGTGTGCGACATGTGCTTTTCGGGTGGTTCATGCCATGAATTATACAAACGCCCAGTGGCGGGGTCAATCGAAAAAAACAAGGAAAATCACGATTTTCCCCTTGTTTTTCGCTCATATTCTCACGATTTAATATTTATAATGAGAATCATTCTCTCTCTTCTCATTTTGCGACGATTGATGCTGATTTCATCATTTTTTCTTTTGATAACAAGTTTCGTCCCGCCGATAGGTTTTCCAAACTTTTTTTCTTATTAATTTATCATTGTTCGTTCCTCTGCTTGACAGAAGCATTTCACCTTCCTATAATGTGCCTAGGTATCCACTGTTCCACTATTGAAAGGAGAGACAAATCATGAAAAAGGTTCTTGCTCTTGTTTGCGCATTGACCCTGTGCCTTGCTGTGCTCCCTGCCATGGCAGAAGAGACCGCAGGCTATACGGAAACCGTTGTGTCCATCCCTAACGGAGACCATGACGTTCCCGCCACGGTATGCATGCCCACCGGCGAAGGCACCTTCCCCGCTGTGGTGATGCTCCACGGCACCGGCTCCAACCGGGACGAGGCAGGCAACGGCTACAAGATGGCTGCTCCCGTGCTGGCTGAAAAGTACGGCATTGCTACCATCCGGATTGACTTCATGGGCAGCGGCGATTCTACTGCTGACTACATGGGCTACACCTTCGACAGCGCTGTCAGCGATGCGCTGGCCGCTGCCAAGTACATGCAAGGCTTGGAGAACATTGATGCCGATAAGATCGGCGTCATGGGCTGGAGCCAGGGCGGTACCGACGCTCTGCTGTGCGCTGCCCGCGAAAGCAGCACCTTCAAGTCCCTGGTCACCTGGGCCGGCGCTCCCGACCTGAGCAGCATGCTCACCGACGACCTGTACGCCGAAGCAAAGGCAAACGGCTACTTCACCATGACCTTTGACTGGCGTGATTCCCTGAACGTGTCCCTGGCCTGGTGCGACGACGTGGCCAACACGGACGTGCTGGCTGAGTTTGCCGCCGGCTACACCGGCCCCGTGCTTGCCATTGCCGGCACCCAGGACACCACCGTTGACCCCGAGTGGAGCAACAAGATCGTGGCTGCCTCCAGCAATGAAGCTTCCAAGACCTACTTCATCGAGGGCATGGATCACACCTTCAATGTGTTCAGCGAGGAAGACTTCCACTCCCTGTACGAAGCTGTGGACGCCACCGGCGAGTTCTTCGCAGAGACGCTGAAGTAATTTCTTTCGTTCCATCTCTTCTGCCGCACTCTAAATCATTAGGGTGCGGTTTTTTCTTGATCCTGTTCATCGTTGACAATTTCCCATGCCGCATTTTATAATGAAAGCATCAACCAAGCCGGAAAAATGAAAAGGAGGCCTAGCCCATGAACAAGCATGAGGCGCATACCCGCGCCGCTGCGCTTTTAGCCCAAATGACCGTTGAGGAAAAAATTGCCCAAATGACCCAGATTTCCTATGCCGGATGCACCCGTGAAGAGGCGCTGCAATGGGCAAAGCTGGGCGTAGGTTCCTTCCTGCACGTCCTCGGGGACGACGCAAGGGAGTTACAGGACGCAGCCTGCCACACCCGGATGGGCATTCCCGTGCTGTTTGGCATTGACGCAGTGCACGGTCACTGCCTGAACCGGGACGCCGCCATTTTCCCCTCTCAGCTGTCCATGGCATGCAGCTTTAACCCGGAGCTGCCGAAAAAAATCGGCCGTGCCACCGCTGAGGAAGTGGCGGAGGATGGCCTGCACTGGACCTTTGCTCCGGTGCTTTGCCTTGCCCGTGACCCTCGCTGGGGGCGTGTGGACGAAACCTTCGGTGAGGATCCCTACCTGGCCGGTGAAATGGGTGCTGCCATGATTCAGGGCTTCCAGGGCGATCACCTGGATGACCCGGAAAGCATACTGGCCTGCGCCAAGCACTACATTGCCTATGGCGAAGCTGTCGGCGCACGGGATGCCTGCGACACGGAAGTAACCATGCGGAAAGTGCGGGAAGTTTTCCTGCCTTCCTTCAGGAAGGCGGCGGAAGCCAATTGTGCCACGGTCATGACGGCCTACGGTTCCCTGGACGGCACGCCCCTGACCCTCCACGAGGAAGCCCTGAAACAGGTGCTCCGTGATGAGCTGGGCTTTGACGGCTTTGTGGTAACGGACTGGGATAATGTGCGCAGTCTGGTGACCAACCAGCACGTCTGTGCCGACATGGAAGAAGCCTCCGTGAAGGCCGCTCAGGCCGGTAACGACATGATGATGCGCACCAAGGAATTCTATGAAGCTGCCGTAGCCGCCTGCAAGGATGGTCGCTTGGCCATGGAGCAGGTAGACGCCGCCGTGATGCACATTCTGACCGTGAAGGCGGAGCTGGGCTTACTGGATCAGCCGGAGAAGCCCTGCCGCAAGGGACGCATCGGCTGCGAAGAGCACCGTGCCCTGGCACTGGATGCCGCCCGGGAAGGGCTGGTGCTGCTGCGGAACAACGGGATGCTTCCCCTGAAGCATGCAAAAAAGATCGCCGTCATCGGCCCCAATGCGGATGACATTCGCGCCCAGTACGGCGACTGGACCTACTTCACCCATCCCATGAACGACCCGGACAAAACGGAACCTCAGCGCCCCTACACCACCCTGCTGGAAGGCGTGCGGAACGTGTTCACAGAGGCAGAAATCGTTTACCACAAGGGCTGCGATGTCATGAACAGAACCCCCTCCGACCTGGAGGGCGCTGCCGCAGCCGCCAAGGGATGCGACGCCATTGTGCTGGTGCTGGGGGACACCATCCAGCAGACGGGTGAAACCCATGACCGGGCAGACCTGTCCCTGTCCGGGGATCAGGATGCTCTGTTCCGGAAACTCCGTGCCTTGGGCATTCCCATGACGGTGGTGCTGATGAGCTCCAAGCCTCTTTGCATCCCGGCAGAGGCTGCCGAAGCGGATGCGTTGATTACAGCCTTTAACGGCGGCATGGCGGGAGGACAAGCCGTCGCCGAGCTGCTGGGCGGAAAGATTGCCCCTGTAGGTCGGCTGCCCATCAGTTTCCCTGTGCATACAGGGCAAATTCCTGTGTATTACAACAGCCTGCCCGGCTGGCACGGAGGCAAGTACGAGGATCAGCCTGCCGAACCTCTCTTTGCCTTTGGTGAAGGATTAGGCTATACCTCCTTTGCCTACCGTGATCTGTCCTTTGACCCGGAAACCCTGCAGCTGACGGTCACCGTCACCAACACGGGCGATACGGAAGGCACGGAAACAGTGCAGGCCTACCTGCGGGATGTGATCAGCTCCGTCATGACCCCGGTGAAGAAATTCGTTGCCTTCACCAAGGTGAAGCTGGCTGCCGGGGAAAGCAAGACGGTTTCCCTGCCCCTGACCAGAGAAAGCTTCTCCCTCGTCAACGCCAAGGGACAGCAGGTGGTAGAACCCGGTGAATTCCTGCTCATGGCAGGCCACAGCTCCAAGGATGCGGATCTGCTGACCATCTCCGTCCAGATGGCATAACACTTTTCCGATGTAAAAGAATCGCCGTGGGGATTGCTCCTCACGGCGATTCTTGATGACTTTCTTTCGTTTTGCTTACTCAGCATCCAGTGCTTCGATTTCAGCGGTGTACTCGATCTTGGAAGCATCACGCCACAGCTGCATGGTGGTGGTGAAGGCCTCGTTTTCCTTTTCGGAAAGCAGAGTGCTCTTCAGGTCTTCCTTAATGTCGTCCGTCAGGTCCACAGCGCCGGAGGGCACGTCCCGCAGGTAGTACACAATGTGCACGCCATAGCTGCCCACAACAGGCTCGGACACATCCCCAACCTTTTCCACAGAGAAGGCAGCCTTCACAAAGGCGGCATCCCAAATTACGCTGTCCTGATGCACGCTGTAACCCTCAGACTTATAGGGTTCGGACTGCATGCCCGGGTCAGCGCCGTACTCGGTAATCAGGTCAGCAAAGGAAGCACCGTCTGCCAGCTTCTGATTGATTTCATCAATAGTGGGCTGCACGGAGTCCAGAATGGCCTGATATGCAGCGTCCACATCCGCCTGGGTCACAGGGGTTTCGGTTGCTTCGGTCGCATCGGTAGCGGTAGCTTCCGTGGTATCGGTATCCTCGGCTTCTTCCTGCTCTTCCAGCTTGGCAGCCAGGTCTTCATAGTTCTGCAGCAGGTCATCATCCACGGTCAGCAGGATATGGGTAATACCCCGGTATCCTTCCGGCACATAGTAGGAAGTCTGGCCATAATACTGGGTCATGTACTCATAGTAGGCCACGTTGCCTTCATAGGAAGCCTTGTCGGATTCCACCTGGGTATCGAAGGCAGACTGCACTTCGTCATCCGTTACTTCCACGTTCTCGATCATCTTATTGCGGACACGGTTGTAACGTTCTTCTTCCAGGGTGCTCTGCATCATCACGTCTTCGGTGTAGCCCATGGCTTCCAAAGCGGCCAGTGCGCTGGTCTTGGCGGCCAGCTTTTCCTCATCGGTGGACTCATCGGTCAGATTGCCGTAGTAGGACACATAGCTGTCCACCAGGCTGTTCCAGCTCTCGGCGTTGGAGGCCTTCAGGGACTCCATCTCTTCATCCGTGAACTGATCCAGACCCCACTCGGCAGCCTTCTGATCCATCAGGGCATACTGAATGGCATAATCCAGAGCAATCTGATTGATGATTTTTACGTTTTCATCCGTGGTAGTATCATAGCCGTACTGGCTGTAGGTGTAGGACAGATTGGAAGCGATGTTCTCCACCGTCTCCCGGAGCACAGGCTCGCCGTTCACGGTAGCCATCACGTCCGTAGAAGAGGTGGTCGCAGTTTCCGTGGTATCGGTTGCGGTTGCTTCATCTGCCACGGCAGTGCACACGGAAGCCGTGCAAAGCATCAGTGCCAGCACCAGCGCCAGCAGGCGGGAAATCTTTTTCATGCTAGGTAATCCTTTCTTTTCGCATACTTGTTCCGCGAATATCATTATTATGACACGTTTTCCACCTGCGTGCAACCTTTTCCCCCGGGGCAAAAATAAATGTTACACTCTGTTCACAAGTTGTCCTGAAACGCCGGACAGGCGTCCCCTGTGTTCATGTTCTTTTTTCACCAAAAACGCCTTCTTTTTGCCCAGATTTGCCGTCTTGCAAGGTCGTGTATGTTATGATATAACCAGTTGACACTGTGCAGGAGCACATAAGGATTTGAGGTGACTTTGATGGCGCGTTCCGCCGTCCGCGACCTGACTGAAGGGTCGCCCATGAAGCTCGTGCTGGGCTTTGCCACGCCCCTGCTTTTCGGTTTTATTTTTCAGCAGCTGTACAACATTGTGGACACCGCCATTGTGGGGCAGTTCCTCGGCGCCAATGCGCTGGCTGCCGTAGGCTCTACCGGCTCCATCAACTTCCTGATTCTCGGCTTCTGCATGGGCATTTGCTCCGGCTTTTCCATTCCCATTGCCCAGTCCTTTGGCGCTAAGGAAGAAAGTGATATGCGGTGCTTTGTTATGAACTCCGCCTACCTTTCCGGGGCATTCGGCATTGTGCTGGCAGTCGCTACAGGACTGCTTTGTCCTGCCATGCTCCGCTGGATGAACACCCCATCAGAAATTGTGGACGATGCCGTCAGCTACATTCAGATCATCTTCTTCGGCATTCCGGCCACCATGCTGTACAACATGACCGGCGGTATTCTCCGCGCCTTGGGCGACAGCAAAACCCCTGTGTACTTCCTGGTGGTTGCGTCCCTGGTGAATATCGTACTGGATCTGGCACTGATTCTGGTGATCCCCATGGGGGTTGCCGGTGCTGCCATTGCCACGGTAGTCAGCCAGATCGTTTCCGGTATCGGCTGCCTGATTGTCATTAAGAAGCGTTTCCCCATTCTGCACTGCACCGCAGAGGAGCGGAAGTTCCGTGCCCTTCATGCGAAGAAACTGACCAATATCGGCATCCCCATGGGCCTGCAGTACTCCATCACAGCCATCGGTTCCGTGGTGGTGCAGGTAGCTGTGAACGGCCTGGGCACCATTGCCGTGGCTGCTGTTTCCGCTGCCGGTCGGCTGAACAACTTCTTCTGCTGCGTGTTTGACGCACTGGCCACCACCATGGCCACCTTTGCCGGGCAGAACATCGGTGCACGGAAGATTCGCCGGATCGACGAAGGCTTGAAGGCCGCTACCATCCTGGGCATTATCTACTGCATCATTGCCCTGGCAGTGATTTACTTCTTCAGCCGCACCATGATCGGTCTGTTTGTTTCCTCTTCCGACGCTAATGCCGCCGCCGTGACCGACCTGGCACGGGAATATCTGCTGATCAACGGCGCCTTCTTCATTCCCCTGCTGTTTGTGAATATCGTCCGGCTTTCCATTCAGGGCATGGGCTACACTCAGATTGCCGTGTGCGCCGGCATATGCGAAATGATCGCCCGGACGCTGGTGGGCTGGCTGCTGGTGCCTATTTGGGGCTATACCGCCGCCTGCTTCGCCAGCCCCGTTGCTTGGCTGGCAGCGGATGCTTTCCTGTTCCCCTGCTACTTCCGCATTACCCGCCGCCTGCGCAAACGCATGGGCGAAGCATAAAATCTTTCTCAATATCAATGACCTGAGGCGTTCCGTTGCCCCAGGTCTTTATTTTGTTCACTCAACCCATTGGAAGACTCGACGCTTCCCTGCCGCATCCGTCACGGAAACAGCAGGCGTGCCCTCCTGCTCCGGCAAAAGCCCCCACAGAGGAAGATCTGGGCTTTGATGGGTGCGCATCAGGTTTTCATCCGTATAGAAGACGCCGTCCCGGATGCGGCCCGCCCGCCATTGCTCCGCAGTCGCCAGGGGATCAGGACTTTCAGGAAACTCCCCGGGGCATTGAAAGCCCATCAGGGTGATCATGCCTTTGTCATGCTCGAAAACCGCATTCAGCATTGCATCATCCACAGTGCATTCGTTTTCCACCGTGTAGTTTTGCTTGCGAAGCCGGGAAGCCGTTACCTGCAGGGCTTCCCCGCTGGTATCAATGCCCAGAAACCTGCAGCCCGCATTTTGCGCAGCATCCATGGTGGTGCCGCTTCCGCAGCACAGATCAGCCACAAAATCTCCTTCCACGGTCAATGGGAGCAGAAGCCGTTCCAGCAGCTTCCGAGGCTTCTGGGTGGCAAAGCCGGTGCGTTCCGGATCTTTCTGCTGCAGGTGGCTGATGTCCGTCCACACATCCCCGGGATAGACCAGATCATCATCATAATACTTATACACTTTACCGCCGCTGCGAATACTCCGGTAGCTGCGTCCGTTTTCGTCAATATCCCGGCGCATATGGTTCTTCCGATTGTCCTGCCTGGAAACGCCCACCTTGGTAATGTCGAAGCGAACATTCTTTCCCCGGGCGTACAGCAGAATGGTATCATGCTTCCGGCTGAAGCACTTGGTGGATCGGCCTCCGCTTTCATATGCCCAAATGATCTCATTCATGAAGTTTTTTTCGCCAAAAACATTATCGCAAACCATGCGCCCATAAGGGGCGGAGCGCCAGTCCAGGTGAAGGGCGAAGGCGCCTGTGGGGGCAAGGATCATTTTCGCCTGATCGCACAAGCGGCGCAGAAAATCCAGATAGCTTTCCCGGCTGGGGAACTTATCCGTATAAGCAGGCAGCTGAATGCTGGGACTGCCTTTCTTCCAGCCTTCTTCCCCTACCGAACGACGGCGCATAAACTGTTCACCCGTCATAAACGGGGGATCGATATAGACGCACTGCACCTTCTCCTGCCACTTGGACAAATCCATGGTGGTGCTGTTGCCCTGCAAAAGCAGACTTTCACCCTTGCCAATGACCTCTTGGCTGAC
Organism: bacterium; assembly: GCA_963656345.1. Classification (GTDB taxonomy): domain Bacteria; phylum Bacillota; class Clostridia; order Christensenellales; family Aristaeellaceae; genus CAKUFA01. The sequence continues at coordinate 18,059 of CAVKHY010000044.1, forward strand.
AGAAACAGCCTTGAACATGTTACTTCCCCCTTATCCGCTTTCTCAAGGCAACCAATTCATCCTGCATGTCCGTCAGCTGCCGAAGCATGGCGCATTGCTCCTCATCCTTTGCCAACAGCGTTCCCACTTGCCGCACAGCATCAATAAAGTCCTGATCCATGGCCGCCCTGCCCTGCCCGGAAAGAGGGCAAACTGCCCGAGCTCTCGCATCCACGGCCACATGCACTCCATCCTCCCGAAGCACCGGCAGCAGTGGAAAGATACGGCAAGCAAGGGGACGAATGCTGCGGTCACACGTGCCGGGACAGGACACCAGCCAGCCCTGTTTGGTTTCCGTCAGCTGCCAGCCGTCCAGACCTACATAATCATCCTCCTCGCCGGGAAAAAGCAGCATGCCCGTTGCTTCCCCTTCCAGGGATCGGCAGCAGGCACCGCCGCAAAGGGTGCCGCAATCCCGCTTCAGGGGCGTCAGCTGCTCCAGCACCCTGCGAGCTTCGTTCAGAACCATGGCCTTCACCTCATGATGCCATTGTATCGCATTTTCCCTTATGATGCAAAGGAAAGAATGCCTGGAAGCAATCGAGTAGGAGGGAGTGACTAACTCCCGACCTCTCACCGCACCGTGCGTACC
>CAVKHY010000045.1:0-18226 GCA_963656345.1 bacterium
GTGAGGTAAAAAGAACATCAAAGTGGTAAATCAACTGGTGAATAATATCATACTGATCATTTCGGCCACCAACTCCGATCATATCAGAGTTCATCTTCTGGTAATCGGTTTCAACTATGTGGTCACCGAGAATATGGATGTAGTATATGACAGCGCTCAGGCTGTCGTTTATGCGGCTTTGACTGTCATTGAAACCAAACACTTTCTTTGTCGTCTGAAGCAGAATTTCTTTTCTCGTATTCCAATGGGCTTTATCATCCGGGTAAGGACGGTCTTTGTTATTATACGGCCCCAACCAGCCACGGTGTGAATAGCGCCTGTGATACTGATTTCCTGAGAAGTCAATCTCGCTGATACTGCGCGGAAGTGATGGAACACGATAATCAGAGAGGGTTTTGAGCTCCTCAGTCCCATTTCCGTTATACTGATCGACAGCAAGATAAGAGGCGGCCTCCAGCGCCTCAATGCCCTGCAATTCTTTCTCAGAATAATTCTCCTCGCTGAAGTTCTTTCCAAAGAGAACCTGAAGCATATAGCCATCGTGCACATCCTTGTCGGATGCACTGGCAGAGGAAAGAACTGCTGAAAGGATTACGATTATGCTCATCAGAGCGACTATTTTCTGCTTCATTTTGTAATCCTATGGAACTGCATGTCAGGGAGGAAACCAACCTCAACACCCAGATACTTTGGCTTCTCAGTTCGATAAGTAAAAGTGTAGATGTCAGTATCTGATCCGGGTTTTGGCGTTATGGTGATCGTGACGTCTTCTTCTCCGGAATACTTTGTGTTGTCGCACCTAAAGGTAACAAGGTATGAATCTATGTCGTCCTTGACTTTTCGATCCACCCTGATAACTCTCCAGGAATCAAAAGTATTTGTCTCCTTTTCACCAGCAGCCATAACACTGATTGCAGTACCTTCTGAAACATATTTGGCTGGAATAGTTATCTCGGCTCCATTGAAAGTGATCTCTATCGTGTCAGAGTCAATTGGGGCGGGTTTTCCATCAAACCAGAAGAGTCTGTCAAGCGGATAGATGAGAAATAGCGATTCGCCTTTCGTATGAAGCATACGGTCAATTTTGCTCTGTTCGGATGCCGGGATATCCAATTCGTCTGCCAAGGCGAAAAGTAATTCACAGTTAAGAAGCAGCGGCTCGGAGATCGGGGCCAGTTCAGTTTTCCGCTCCTCCTTAAGCATCTTGTTGTACTGTTCTCTTTCCTTTTTTGCGGACTCCGTTTCGCCCTTTGGTGCTTTCTGTTCCACAACTTCAGCCAAATACGTAGCGTTCATCGTTCTCTGTTCATCGACCAGATGATTGACGTTGTTCAGTGTAATATCATAAGCCTTTTGCAGATAAGATTTCTCATTCGTCTTGGAATAGAGGCCGATGTAAATCTGCGCTGCAAAGTAGCGGAGGGCCCAGTCATCATTATTGGTGTTGGCGAGGATTTTTTGACAATAATCATCGGCAACAGCCACATAGCTGGTATCATCCATTGTATACTCAGCAGAGACGATAGCCATAGGCAGAATACGAGCGAAATCGTAGTCATTGCGGAAAATCTGCATTTCCAAAGCCTCATAGGAGGCAACTGCACTCAGGCATTTTGCATAGTCCTCGTTCTCATAGTAGCTTTCTGCAAGTGCTAACCAGTAGGGGCCGAATGCCTGATAGGTTTCCTCGTTTGCTTCCAGAAACTGAATTCTGCGAACAACGTTCTCGTTGTTCTTCCAGGAAACAAATTCATCGACAAGATCTTCGCTGAGAGCAAGGCTGCCCTGAAGATCGAATGTGTTGACCATGTTGATCATATAAGAGAAGAGTTGCTTCCTGCTGTTGTGTAAAGCCGTTGCCTCTTCATCATCCAACTGCCAGCCGTCCTGCAGATACTGCAAGTCTGCCGCAGCCGAGGAAGACTGATAACTGGTAACGGCATCGACCGCCAAGTATAGGACAGAAGCAGCCAGTTTGGCTGGGCTGAAAGAACCGACAGCACTAAGCAGTCCTATCGGATTGGGGACGGCATCGCGGATGGCCTGAGCTTTGTTTTGCTCATAGATGTATTGCAGCCGTTCACGCTTGACAGCAATCATCCGGTACTTCTCTAATGTATCCAGCAGGGACATCACCTCATCAAGGGTGGCCAGATCAACGGCATTCGGATGCGTATTGTTCAGCAACGTGGAATAGCATTCTTCCAGATACAGCCTGCTGTTGGAAGAAGCCCTGATTTCCTGTGCAAGGGCACGGAGGTAATTCAGCATATTGATTGCGTTTCGTTGCTGCGGCGTCAGTTTCTCAGCCTCTGGAGCAGGTTCCAGCGTGACTTCTGGTGTCGGTGTTGCCGGAATCTTCGTCGCACTCGCATCAGCGGTTGGTATAGCGGTCGCAGCTTGCGTTACTGCCGGAGACTCGGCAGGCTGCTGTTGATTACCGCCACAGCCGGTCAACAGGGTGCAGACGCACATGAGGCATAAAGCCAGGCAGATGCCTTTTTTCAAACTACCTTTCATAGTCGTAACCTCCGAATGTAATGCCCGTTGCTGGATGCACTGACATTCATGATGCCGTTCCCTTGTGCTCCCATTTCAGGGAAAGGCAATCATAGCTTATCACGCCAGCCTACCAAATTGGATTCGTCAGCGTAAAAGTCAGGATTTTGTTGGGCCACCGGACTTCCCCTTGGTTATGATGAACACGGCTGTACAAAGGAGAAAAGTTCCAACACCGGCTATAATTTTGCCAACGCCGACCTTTTTATCCTCCTGTTTGATTTTTCTCTTATCGGTCTCTTTTTTTCAAACCGCTTTGCCATTTTCGATTACCTCCACTAATTCGTCTGAAGATACTGTAATCTGTATATACTCATATGACCGCACCTCTTCCAAGCACACGGTCTTCTCAGCCTGCAGGTATGGTATTGACTGGTGATAGAATGCGCCATCCATGCTATTATGCGGGTATATGTAACCTTACTTCTCAAACCGAATATACCATCTCGGCAAGTTTACCGTCATCCCCGATGATTGTTCAGCTCCGTTCGCTCCAGCCGCAGGTTATTAATCGTGCTGCTCAGGTGACGATCCACCTGCTCCATGACATTATCCAAATAATCAAAAGTGTTCTGACGCAGCTGGTTCAGTTCCTCTTGGGTGCTTTCCTGCAGCTCGCTGGCCTCTACTCGAGCCCGACGGACAATCTCCTCCTGATCCACCATCATATCCGCCTGGCGGCGTGCATTGGCCAAGATACGTTCTGCCTCCCCGCGGGCTGCTTCTACGGTGGCTTTCGCCTCGTTCTGCGCCTTGGTCAGGGTTTCGTTAGCAGTACGCTCCGCACGAGTCGTGGTATCTGAAGCCTGCTGTTCCGCATCAAAAACGGTCTGCTGTGCCTTTTGCTGCGCATCCCGCAAAAGCGCAGAGCAATCCTGATTGTTTTGCTGTTGAATAGCCTGAATGTTCCGCACATACTCGGAAGCTGTCTGTACGGCCTGAGGCAGAGAATCCTGCAGTTGCTGCACCCGGGTGCGCAGATACGTGCGGCTGACAATACAGTCATCCTTACTCATCAGGTACTTCCGCGCCTCTTCAAGGGTTCGGTCAATATCTCGAATGATATTCATACATTGATCTACAGCGGTGCCAGCCATGGGACGCCTCCTTTATCTATTTCAACAAACCCTTGCAAGGGAATCAACCGTCATTCATGCTTGGAAAACGCTGCTGCAACATAGGGGATCACTTCCACCGGCAGGAAAGTGGAAACATCTCCACCGAAGCTTGCCACTTCCCTGACCATGGAGGAGGAAATGCATGCGTGCTCCGGCTTTGCCAACAGAAAGATCGTCTCCACCCGAGGATTCAGCCGCTGGTTCACCTGTGCCATCATGGCCTCGGCAGTGAAATCACTTTCGCCCCGAACGCCGCGAACCACTGCCGCCGCTCCCGTTTGATCCACATAATCTGCCAGCAGACCTGAAAAAGCATCTGCCTCCACATTCGGTATAGATGCGCAGGCCTTGCATATCATCTCCAACCGCTGGGCTACAGGAAAGCAGCCAATCTTCGCCGGATTATGAAGAACAGCTACCACCACCCGATCAAACAGTCGGGAAGCCCTGCAAATTACATCCATGTGCCCGATGGTCAAGGGATCAAAGCTTCCGGGATAAATGCAGACCTTTTCCATTCACGCTTCCTCCCGGCTGTAGCAGGTGACCCCGGCAATACCCCAGCGGCGGCTATCCCGGCAATAATAGCCTTCCGCCACAAGGGGCTCATGCTGTGCCCGATGTTCAATGACCACCCATCCACTTTGCGCCAGCAGAGGAATCAAGGCTTCGGTCACCTGACTTAAATCTTCCATAGCGTAAGGTGGATCCAGAAAAATCAGGTCAAAAGTGCGGCCTTCCCGCTGCAGCTGACTGGCGGCTGTCTTCCAATCTGCCTGAAGCACAAGGGCTTCATCTTCAAAGCCCAGTGTCGTGACATTGTCACGAATGCAGCGAATAGCGGCACGATCATGATCCACCAGCACAGCGCTTTCCGCCCCCCGGCTGAGTGCTTCCAGTGCCAAGGCGCCGCTGCCTGCGAACAAATCCAGCACCCGAGCACCAGGCACACGGCGGCTCAGCACGTTAAACAGGTTTTCACGCACCCGATCCAATGTAGGACGGGTATCTCGACCTTCCGGTGCATGAATCACCCGGGAACGTGCGCTTCCGGCAACAATCCGCATAAAGCCGTGCCTCCTTAGTTCAACTGTTCAGGTGCTTTCCGCTTTGCCCGCTCCTGCTGCTGCTTTTTCTCACGCTTTGCACGCTTCCGGTTGTTGCTGGCAATGTCGGTGTGCACCTTGGTGCGCAGCTTGGGTCCCTGGGTATAGCCGATACCGTAAGCCACAGCAGGAAGCAGCACTGCCAAAGGACTGAGGCGTTCCAGCAGAAGCAACCCTTGAGGATTGCTTGTACCTACCATGGACACCATGGGCATGATGCATACACGGATCACAATCCGCAGGATGTTTTCCAGCCCTATGCCGGATGCAGTATGATAATAGGCCAGGGCATCGCCGATCTCCGCCCTGCTTTCATAGGTAGTCAGCCAGGAAGGCAATGAGGACAGCCCGGTCATCTGCACCTGTGCCGTGCATGCCAGTAAAACAGCGCACACGAGCAGGGGCAGTGTGCCCACAAATCCGCGGGCAAAGCCCTTCAGCTTGTGATAGCAGCCCCGTTTCTCCTCCTGCGTTACGGCATGGCCGTTCTCCTGCCGCATATACAAGGTTTCACCCAAGGTAACATCTGCTTCACCCTTCCCGGCGCCGCTGTTATAAAACAGCAGATAGCAGGCGCAGAGAATGACTGCGTTCAGGATGAGACAGAGCACACGGTTGCTCACCATCAGCAGCGTGCTGAGCAGCAGGAACACAAAAGCCATCATGACCTGTGCGCCCAGAAATTTCAGACCGCCGCTCAGCAGATGCTGATCCAGCATGCGGCCTTGCAGATACGGCTTGGTGACGATTTTCGGCTTCTTCGCCGCTTTGTGCTTTTGCTCCATGATGTTCCTTTCCTCTCAGCAATTGATTTCAATTTTACAGGATGTTCCTGAAGATCCGGATTCCTTGGGCATCCGCCACAGCGTCTAAAGGCTGATCTCTGTCTTCCACAGGTACGCTTTCGCACTCCTGCCACGACATGGCAATGCCCACTGACAAGCAGCTTGTCTTGGTCAACAGGTTATCATAATAGCCGCAGCCTTTGCCCAGTCGATGGCCTGCACCGTCCACACCTTCCAGAGGCACAAGCACCAGCGAGAATTCTTCCGGGAAAACCACCGGTGCATCATCCTTGGGTTCCAGAATACCATAGGCACCGGGCACAAGCTCCGTCAAACTCCTTACGGCATGGAAAGTCATGGATGGCGCCTTGCCGCATTTGGGCAATGCAAGGGTATGTCCTGCTTTCAGCACGCTGGCAAGCACCGGCGTAATATTCGCCTCCCGAGGAAGAGGCATATAGGCGGCCACCACAGAAGCATTCTGAAATACAGGCCACGAGCAAAGGTGGCGGCAAATGCTCTGACTTTCCGCATTTCTTTGGGCTGCACCTTGAAAGGCGCTGCGCAGGGCTTTCCGAAGATCCCGCTTACTCTGCAGGCTCATTTTCCCATACCCGGGGCACGCGGCCTGTCGCTGCTAACAGCACTTCATAGCTGATGGTGCCTGCCCACTGAGCAATGTCCTCAGCCGTGATCGCTGCATCCCCCATGGTGCCCATCAGCACAACCCGATCCCCGGCCTTCACTTCCGGCAGATCCGTTACATCTGCCATCATTTGATCCATGCAGATACGGCCGATTACCGGCACTTTCCTGCCGGCAATGATGACCTGCGCCTTGCCGCTGGCAGCTCGATGGTATCCATCCCCGTAGCCGCAGGCAATGGTTGCAACCCGGCGTGGAGCTTCTGCTCGGAAGGTTCTTCCATAGCTTACCGTATCGCCGGGGTTAATTTCTTTCACGTAGGTTACTTCCGTTTCCCATGTCATGAAAGGCTTCAAGGGCATTCCCGTTGCTACCGGCGGATAACCGTACATGGAGATGCCTGCCCGCACCATATCGAAAGCTGCCTCAGGCAGGCGATGAATGGCAGCAGAATTGGCGCAGTGGCGAATAATGCCGGCAGGGAGCAAATCCGTCAGCTGACGGAAGCGACGAAGCTGCTCGTAGGTGAAGGCCATATCCTCCCCGTCTGCATCTGCAAAGTGGGTAAAGGTGCCGGTGAGATGCACGTGGGGACATTCTGCAAGGGTCTCCAGCACGTTTCTCACTTCTGCCTCCGTTCGGCAACCGATGCGGCTCATGCCTGTATCCATCTTCAAATGTACGCAGGCAGGCTTGCTGAACTTCACCGCTGCGGCTTCTGCCCAGCGAACCATCTGCGCATCGCACACGGTCAGCGTCAGGTCAAAGGCGACACCCTCCATGGCAGAGGCTTCCGTTGTGGCACCCAGCACCAGAATCGGTGCTGCAATGCCTGCCTTCCGAAGGGTTTCGCCTTCTTCCGTAATGGCCACTGCCAAATGATCTGCACCGCTCAGCAGGGCGGTCTTTGCCACCTGTGCCATGCCGTGACCATAAGCATCTGCCTTCACAACCGCCAATAAGTGTGTGCCAGACGGAACGGCAGCACGGATCAGCTTTACATTTTCCTGCAGCTGTCCCAAATCGATCCGTCGAAGATTCTTTCGCACTTCCATGTTGCATGCCTTCTTTATCTGATTCTGATAAGCAGATACATTATAGCACATCCCGTCCCCAGTGAAAACCCCGCAAATCGGAAAAGCGTCGCAACCGATGCAGGGACGGGTCTGCAAGTTTTACAAACTCGTTCCATCTTTCTCCTTGTCCCGCCCTTGCCACTTGGGGTGGTGAATGCTATAATAAGGTGGTATTTGTGTATTGACACGGTATGAAGGAGGACTTCCTTTTGAAGATGAAGCGTTTGCTGGCACTGATCATGGCCTGTTGTCTGCTGCCTGTAAGCATGCTGGCAGAAGAAGATACTACCCCGGATGAGGACGGCGAGGAAACCATTTCCGCCGAAGAAGAGCGTGAAGTGGAAGAGCTGGATGCAGTGGATGAGGACGATGACGAAGCGTCAGAATTTCACGCAGGGCCTACCTATCAGGAGGCGGAACTCAGCGATTTTGATTTGAACTCCACTGCTCTTTACAACTGCAAGATTCTGGCCAAGTCCAGCTTGTTTGCCGAACGGTCTACCCAGGCTGCCAAGGTGACCTATAATGAGGGAGTCGTGTCTGCCGAAGTGCTCTACGTGGGCAGCAGCTGGGCGATTGTGCGCTACAAGCAGTACATCGGCTACATTAACCGCAGCAGAATTTATGAAGTGAAGGCCATTGATACCGTCAACACCCACCCTTACGGTGTGCAGAAATCCATCTACATCGCCACCACCGCTTCTACCTGCTACGTGCGCAAATCCATGAGCGAGGCAGACGACAGCTGGGTCGTGCTGAACCCCGGCACCATGCTGAGCATCTGGCGCATCGAAGGGGAATGGGCGATTGTTCCTTATTGGCGCACGTACGGCTATATTCATTTGACGGAGCTGACGGACTTTGTACCCGTATCGCCCACCGATGAACCCTTGAGCGACGATACGCCCATTGCTGCCTACACCTCCTATTACAAGATGGTGCAGACGAAGATCAACCTGAGCCGCATTAACAACATCAATGTGGCCTGCCAGCGGCTGACCCGAGTAATGCAGCCTGGCGAATCCCTGAACTTCAATAAGGATGTGGGCCCTTACAAGAAATCCTTGGGCTATCAGGAGGCTCCCGTATTGGTGGACGGCACCAGCCGTCCCGGCTACGGCGGCGGTACCTGCCAGGTATCCTCCACGCTGTACAATGCACTGCTTCAGCTGCCCGGGATCGAGATTCTTCAGCGCCGTCCCCACGGTCCCGGCGGTGCCAGCTACCTGCCGCACGGCGTGGATGCTGCTGTGGGCAACGACAACCTGAATCTGCGCTTCCGCAACAATTACGATTTCCCCATCCGTGTGGAGGGGCACACCAGCGATGACGGAGCTCTGCTGATGGTCATCTACAAGGTATCGGAATGATTCTCTATGCTGATGTGCGCAAGGCCATCTTTCTTTCCCGTCCCAATCGCTTTATTGCCCACTGCCTGCTGGATGGAGAAAACGTCGTCTGCCATGTAAAGAACACCGGGCGATGCAAGGAACTGCTGTTGCCCGGTGCAACGGTTTACCTGGCGGAATCCCCGAATCCTCAGCGCAAGACCCGCTACGATTTGGTCTGCGTGGAAAGCCGGGGATATATCATCAACATGGACAGTCAGGCGCCTAACCCCGTGTTTGCCGAATGGGCGCGGCAGGGCGGCTTGGCAGAAGGTCTGACGGAACTTCGACGAGAAGTAACTTATGGTGCTTCCCGGTTCGACTTTGCCTTTGTGCACCACGGTACCCCGGGCTTTGCCGAAATCAAGGGAGTAACCCTGTTCGATGAGGAAGATCACGCCTTCTTCCCCGATGCGCCCACAGAACGCGGCGTGAAGCACCTGCGTGAGCTGATTGCCGCCCGGCAGGAAGGCTATGAAGCCGCCTTATGCTTTGTTGTCCAGTGCGACAATGTGGTCAGCGTTTCCCCCAACGATGCAACCCACCCAGCCTTTGGCGTTGCATTAGCTGAAGCCGAAGCCGCCGGTGTCCGTCTGGTAGCCGCCGTGTGCCATGTGACACCGGAAAGCATGACCATTACCCACACCGTTCCCGTAACCTTTGACAGGAGGCTTATTTGATGCCGCTTCGCCGTTTTCTTGCTTTGCTGGCTGTGCTGATGCTGCTGACGCCTTCCGTCCTGGGTGAAGAGGAGGAAGAAGTGATTCAGCCCCAGTGGGAAGTGCCGGACTATGTAACCTGGCTGCTGCAGGTGGCTGACGGGGAAGTCGGTTACACAGAGGGGGCTCATGGCTACAGCAAATACGGCGAATGGGCAGGAGACCCTTATGCCCAGTGGTGTGCCGAGTTCCTGTGCTGGTGCGTGGACCAGGTAGATCAACAGCATGGCACCAACCTGCTGAAGAACGTGTATCCCCTGTACTCCGGGCAGAACACCGGGCGAAGCTGGTTCATTACAAAGGGGCGGTACATTGTCCGCTGGGGCAACCTGGAGGATTGGGGCTATCAGTGGATGCAGGGGGATGACAGCTACATCACCACCGGTACGTACATTCCGCAACCGGGTGACTGGGTTTTCTTCACCTGGACGGATGATCAGAACACGGATCATGTGGCCATGGTGGAATACTGCACCCGGGACAAAGACGGAAATGTGAATATCCACGTCATTGAGGGCAATACCCCGGTAGCCGTCAAACGTACGGTTTATCCCCTGACCTACACAAGAATCCTTGGCTACGGCACCGTTCACGATGTGGCTGAAACCACCATGCGCTACGGCAATGTAGGTGAAAAGGTGCAGCAGCTGCAAAACAAGTTGGTCTACCTGGGCTATTTGGATGCAAGCAAAGCCACCGGCACCTTCGGCAACGCCACGGTGGATGCAGTGAAGACCTTCCAGCATGCTGAAGGCTTAAAGGAACACGGCGTTGCCAACAAAGCCATGCAGGATGCGCTGAACAAGCGTTATCGTGCCGCTGTTGATGCCGACCCGGCCACCTGGCAGGTGGTTGATGACGACGACTGACACAGGAGGAAAAAATGGATCCTATTTACGTATTCGGACACAAGAACCCGGACACCGACTCTGTTGTGTCCTCCATGGCCTATGCAACGCTGTTGAACGCATTAGGCGAAAACGAGTATGTTGCCGCCCGGCTGGGCCACCTGAATGACGAAACGACTTACCTGCTGGATCGCTTCGGCTTCAAGCCGCCCATGTATCTGCCCACAGTGCGCACCCAGGTGCGGGATATTGACTTCGACCGTCCCCCGGCCGTGGGTGCCAATGTAGCCGTCAGTCATGCATGGAAGATGATTCAGGCAAACAGCAGCGTTTCCGCCCTGCCCATCACCACGGAAAACGGTGAGCTGTACGGCATGGTCACCGCCGGCAGCATTGCGGAAAGCGACATGGACTCCACCCAGAATCCTGTGGTGGAAAACGTGCCTGTCTTTAACCTACTCAGTGCCCTGGAAGGACGCATCATCAATGATGATGAAGATGTGTTCGACCAGATTTCCGGCGAGGTAATCATTGCCCTCCCCTCCTGCGGCGCCTGCCTGAAGGGTGCCAGCGAGCATTCCATTGTGATCTGCGGTCAGCAGGAAGACGTGGTGGAGCGTGCGCTGGAGCTTGGGGTCAGCTGTGTCATTCTATGCCAAAGCGATCTGGCAGAAAAATATCGGGGACGTTCCTCCCATACCTGCCTCATTGCCACCCCCTGCGACGCCTATCGTGCCGCACGGATGATTTATCAGGCCATTCCCGTCAGCCGGATTGCCCAGACCAAGGATCTGGTGTACTTCCATCTGGACGATTTCATTGACGATGTGCGTGAAACGGTACTTCAATCCCGCTATCGTTCCTATCCTGTGCTGGATGAAAATGAACACGTTGTGGGTACCTTAAGCCGGTATCATCTGCTGCGGCCCCGGCGCAAACGTGTGGTGTTGATGGATCACAACGAGCGAAGCCAGTCTGTTCCCGGGCTGGATCAGGCGGAAATCATGGCCATTATCGATCATCACCGCCTGGCCGATGTACAGACGGCAAACCCTGTTTTCATGCGGAACGAGCCCGTGGGCTCCTCCACCACCATCGTTGCCACCATGTTCCAGGAAAGAGGGCTTATGCCATCCGAAAAGATGGCCGGGCTTATGGCATCCGCCATTCTATCCGATACGGTGCTGTTCAAGTCCCCTACCTGTACAGGCCGTGACCGTCGCATTGCAGATCGGTTGGCACGCATTGCAGGGATTGATCTGGATCAACTGGGTCATGAAATCTTCGCCGCCGGTCAGTGCGGCGATAAGCCTGTGGAAACACTGCTGTCCATGGACTTTAAGGAATTCCATATTGCCGGTCACAGTCTGGGCATTGCTCAGGTCACCTGCTTGGATACAGATAAAATTATGAAACGGCTTGATGAAATTCTGCCTGCTATGGAGAAGTTGAAAGCCGAAAAGCAGTACGACATGCTGATTCTCATGCTGACCAACGTGCTGTTGGAGGGCACAGAGCTGGTTTTCCTCGGCGAGGAAGAAGCGGTGAAATCTGCCTTCAATACCGGGGACATTCAGGATCATCACGTTTTCCTGCCGAAAGTCGTTTCCAGAAAGAAGCAAATTGTGCCTGCTCTGGCATTGCTGTGGGGCTAACAGGCGAAAGAAGGTACGCAAATGAAGGACTTTGGTCGCCGGTTGGCTGCCCTGCTGCTGTGTGTGCTCTTGCTGCCCACCGTATCCCTGGGCGAAAGCGCAGATGTCGGCTACGGTTTTGATGTTCACTTTTCCATGGATGCATCTGCCTATCCCGAGACAGATCAAACCTTGGTGCAGGGCATTGCGGATACGCTGAACATGCTGACGTTATCCGGCACCTTTGCCATGGCCGGCAGCAGCTTTGATATCACCGCCGACATGCTGCTGGAAAATGACGAAGATACTCGCACTTCCCTGCACCTTTACGGCACCGATACCCACTATCAGCTGGGCAGCAGCCTGCTGGGTAATCAGGAACTGATGATGAACAACCTGGCTTTGCTGGAGTTTGCCATCAAGGCTTACAATCACCTGGGCATGCCGCTGCAGTATCCAGCCCTGCTTATCTCCCCTTATGCGCACACCAGCGCCTTTGACTGGATCCGTGACGAATGGAACCGGGTCATGCATGCCGAGGAGGGCAGCCGGGTCATTCCCCGAGAGGATGTTATGGAGCTGGCCGCCTATGCCGCTGACAATGCGGAGCAGGATCGTGCCTTCTACTACTGGCTCGCTGCCCTTGCCCTGGAAAGCGGCTACAGCGACATGGTACTGGAAACCATTACCGAACTGCCTGACTGGCTGGATGGTCTGCTGGACGATGAAGGCATCACCGTCACCGTGGATGAGGATACGGAGACATGGAGCAGTGGTGAAGAAACCTTCTACACCTGCACAACAAATAATGAAGAAACATCCTGTTCCCTAACCCTGCCCATGCTGCCGGACGGCAACACAGTGGAAGCCTCCTATCAATGCCGGCAGGAGGATGGTACCATTGCTCTTTCCATCCTGATTGCCAACGAGGAAGACGAAACCTCCATGCTGAATGCTTCCTTTGAACTGGACGGGTGGACGGACACCCTGCCCCTGAACGGCCAAGTTGATCTTGCTCTGTCCATGCAAGGCGAAATGGTGCCCAACACCTTCAATCTCCACCTTGTCTATCAGGCAGAAGACGGGCAATTTACTTTCCAGCAGCTGGATACGGAAACAGAGGCTATGCTGCTGTCCGTTCAGGGCACGCTGACGCAGCAGGAACTTTCCGCCCCCAACTATACGGCTGAAACCTTAAATGGACTGAATATTTTCTCTCTGAATGACGCAAGCATGAAAACCTTCGTCTCCGGCGTGGCAGAGCCCTTCGTAAAAGGATCCATTCCTCTGTTGAAACATTTGCCTCTGTCCGCCTATGAAACCCTGTTTTCCCTGCTGGATCAATACGGTATTCTGTCCATGCTGACGTCCAACCTGGAATAACCGACAGAGAGGCATTTACAATGGATGCCTCTCTGTTTTTATGCAAAAAACCAAAGAAAATGCAGAGACAGCTGCATTTCCGTCTTGTGCTTCCTTTTTCCCTGTGGTAGACTACGGAAGGTATTCCCTTTACCATGCTTTGAAGAAGGCTTGATGGATGATTGAAAAGTGGAACGTCGCCATTCCATCCCTCAGCGGCGAAAAGGTTCAGCGGCGTGTTTATGTTTACATCCCCGATGATAACGATGAGGACACGGACCAGCGCTATCCCGTGCTGTACATGTTCGACGGACATAATGTTTTCTTCGATGAAGACGCCACCTATGGCAAGTCCTGGGGGTTGGGCGACTATCTGGATGCAAACCACATTCCTCTGATGGTGGTGGCCGTTGAATGCAGCCATGCACCTAAGAATGGGCGACTGTCCGAGTATTCCCCTTTCAATTTCTTCGACAAGAAATTCGGTGCTGTCCGCGGCCGGGGCAAAATCACCATGGACTGGTATGTGAGCACCTTAAAGCCCATGATTGATGAACAGTATCCCACCATTCCCGACCGGGAAGCCACCTTTATTGCCGGCAGCAGCATGGGCGGTCTGATGAGTCTTTACGCCCTGGCCGCCTATCCCGATGTCTTCGGGCGAGCCGCCGCCCTGTCCCCCTCCATCTGGGTTGCTCCCCGGAAGCTGACGGAACTGATGATCAATGCACCGCTGCATGACGGTACCGTGCTGTACATGGATTACGGTTCCCGGGAAATGGCTAACCATCCCACCATCTGCCGCCACTTTGCCGCACTGACCGCCAAACTGATGACCAAGGGCGTACAGGTCACCAGCCGTATCGTGCCCAACGGCGATCACTGCGAAGCCTGCTGGGAAGAGCAGCTGCCCTGGATGATCAGCACCTTGATGTACGAGCGGGAATAAGTCTTTTCCCTTTGTGGGAATACGTTTTCAAATATTCCACCTGAAAGAAGATGCCATATGGAAACGCAATACTTTAAGCAATACAGCCCGGCGCTTGGCCGGGACATGGAAGTCAAAGTCTACGGTCACGCCGGCAGACCGGTGCTGTTTATTCCCTGCCAGAACGGTCGATTCTTCGACTTCGAGAATTTCCACATGACGGACGCCTGGGCACCCTTCATCGAAGCCGGGCAGGTGATGGTCTTCTCCATTGACACCATCGATGCGGAAACCTGGTCCGATACAAACGGAGACGCTTACTGGCGCATCCGCCGGTATGAACAATGGATTCACTTTATTGTGGATGAACTGGCTCCCTTCATGCGGGATATGGTGAATGCCCGGAACGGCTGGGATGGCTATCCCGGCATTATCGCCTTTGGGTGCAGCCTGGGTGCAACCCATGCCGCTAATCTGTATTTCCGCTTTCCCGGCGTCTTCGATGGGCTGCTCGCCCTCAGCGGCATTTACACGGCTTCCTATGGCTTCGGCGGCTATATGGATGAGGTGGTCTATCGAAACTCTCCGGTGGATTATCTTGCCGGCATGCCCAATGATCACCCGTACATCGCAGAATATAACCAACATCGAGGCATTATCTGCGTAGGTCAGGGAGCTTGGGAAGTGCCGGAAACTACCCGCCGCATTGCACAGATTTGTCAAGAAAAGGGCATTCATCTGTGGGTAGATTTCTGGGGCTATGATTGCGCCCACGACTGGGACTGGTGGTACAAGCAGGTTGCATACTTTGTACCAAAGCTGCTTGGATAAGCATACAGAAAAGAAAGGGACGATCTGCGTGAAGAATTTCGTATTCATCTCCCCCAACTTTCCCGTGAACTACTGGCATTTTTGCCGTGAGCTGACCAATAACGGCCTGAATGTGCTGGGCATCGGCGATCAGCCCTATGATGAGCTGTTGCCTGACCTGCGTGCCAGCCTCCACGAATACTACAAGGTCTCCAGCCTGGAAAACTACGATGAAGTCTACCGGGCAGTGGCTTACTTCATTTTCAAGTACGGGCGCATTGACTTTCTGGAATCCAATAATGAATACTGGTTGGAACGTGACGCCCGCCTGCGGGATGATTTCAACATTGACTCCGGCTTCCGCAGCGTAGATATTCCGAGGATCAAGTACAAGTCCAAAATGAAGGAATACTATCAGAAGGTGGGCATTCCCACGGCACGGTATCACCTGGTGGACAGCTTCGAAGGCTGCAAGGCTTTCATCGACGAGGTTGGATATCCTGTGGTGGTGAAGCCGGACAACGGGGTAGGTGCGTCCCATACCTATCGGCTGACCAATGATGACGATCTCCGTGCCTTCCTGGCCGAGCGTGAGGAAAACGTCAGCTACATCATGGAAGAGTACGTTTTCGCAGAGGTGAACTCCTACGATGCCGTCATTGATTCAAACGGCGATCCCCTGTTTGAAACCGGGAATGTGACCCCCATGTCCATCATGGACATTGTGAATACCGGCGATAACTCCATCTACTACATTGTGAAGGAACTTGCCGATGACGTCCGTGCCGCAGGCCGTGCCACAGTGAAAAGCTTCGGCGTCCGCAGTCGGTTTGTCCACTTTGAGTTTTTCCGTCTGACCCAGGATCAGCCCAGCCTCGGCAAAAAAGGACAGGTTGTGGCGCTGGAAGTGAATATGCGTCCCTGCGGCGGCATTTCCCCCGATATGATGAACTATGCCAATAGCACCGATGTATACAAGATCTGGGCAGACATGATCGCCTTTGACCATTCAAACAAAGGCGTAGGCGAACGTGGTTACTGTGCCTTCTGCGGCCGCAGAGACGGTCATCACTTTGTGTTGGATCACGATGCGCTGATGTCCAAGTATGCCGGCGCCATTCGCGTAGCCGGCCGTGTGCCGGATGCTCTTTCCGGCGCCATGGGCAACCAGATGTACCTGGCAGTGTTCCCCACCAAGGAAGCTATGGATGACTTCTATGCAGATGCGCTGAAGGAGTATTAATCAAAAGCACATAGTCACGTCCATTTACCGGCAGCGGATACATTCTTTTCTGCTGTCGGTTTTGTCTTTTGGCTGAGGCTTTCCTCCCAAATTTCCCCGGGTGCTTGCCTTTTTTCCTTTTCCTATGGTACAATACCGTGGGATAGGATGAAGTCAGGGATTTCCCTGTTATTTGTTATGTGAGAGGAAAGTGACCTGCATGAAGAAAGCTGCCTTTGCACTGCTGCTTGTATGCCTGCTGACCCTGTGTGCCTGTGCCTGTGCGCAGACTTTCACCTTCGATGATATTGCTGCCACCCTGTCCATTGATGACAGTTACATTCTGCTCACTCCCGACAATCTGGCACAGCATCCGGAATGGGTTTCTTCAGAAGGTTCCACACCAGAGGCTCTGGCAGAACAGTGGCGGACAGATGGAATTCTGCTGGTTGCCGATTCCTCCGATGGTGTGACTCGCTTTGTCCTCACCGCCGTGAAAGATGATGATGCAGAGCAATATTATGACCTGGATCAGCAGGACACCGCATGCCGCAGCACCTTCCGCAAGCAGCACTTGAAGGGATCAACCTATAAGGCGGACGGCTATACGTACCAGTCTGCCGAATGGAAGAAATTCAGCACCAACGGCCGCTTCCTAACGTTAAAATACAAGCGTACCACCAACGGCGGCACCTATCGGGGCTATGCGTATCGGACGGTTCGCAACGGCTACACCATCACTTTGGATTATCAGGTCTATGGCCGCAGCCTGAAGACGGCGGACAGTAACGCTTTGAGCAAAATCATGTCCGGTTTTGCCTTCACCGGCATCGCCGTCAAACCCGATACGGCCGTTGGTAAGGTGACTTTCACTTCCACGCCCCCTTCCGAAACCAACACAGGCAGCTTTACCGTATCCGGTACAGGCACGACAGGCCTTAAGGTCATCGGCGTTATGATGCGTATGTCCTCCAATGACCGTATTCTGGTGGAGGATACCATCAACAAGTCCGGAGAATTTTCTCTGAAAATGAGTCTGCCCAGTGAAGGCGTATGGCTCATGACCGTAACGGTGGAAAACGGATCCACCGTCACCCAGGAAGAAGTATTCGAAACCACCACTTATCAGTCCACCCTGCTGCCCGTTAATCTGGATGAGGAGATTCCTGCTCAGCTGGACAGCGACAAGCTGGTGATTTCCGGTAAGACCATTCAGGGTGTCACCATTCAATGCATTGTGAACGACACCTATGACAAACAGGTTCGCACCAACAACAACGGCACCTTCTCCTTCAAGATCGATACCTCCGAAGAGGGCGATTACAACATTACGCTGACCTTCCAGAAGAAGAACTACGATACCCGCCGCTATACCTTCACTGCCAACCGTACATTGACGGAAGCCGACCTGAAGGCGCAGTATATCGAAGAGGCCATTAAGCCCGCCTATTCCACCCTGACAAAGAAACTGACCGGCTATACCGGGCGCATCATGAAGTATAAATTGTATGCCGTGAAGATTGCTCAGGAGGGCGATCAGTGGATTATCACCATGGCTATGGACAAGACCAAGAGCGGTGCGTATAAGAACTTTGTCGTCGTTACCACGACGCAGGAACCCAACTTCTCCATGGACAGTCAGCAGACCATGTATGGTCGCTGCACCGGCGCTTACGAAACCACGGATGGGGAGAAGACTGTTTCCTATCCAGGCTTTGAGCTGTTGTTCTGGGATTGATAGAAAGTGGCAAGAACGAGGGGCTGTGAAAGATGCTCAAGCTTTCATAGCTCCTCGTTCTTTTTGTACTTCATCACAGAAAGAGATAGACGGGAAAGAGCAGGAAGCTATTGGATATCAAGAAGAATTTCTTTGCTGCAGCTTAGGCAATCGTAGGGAAAGGA
Source organism: bacterium (assembly GCA_963656345.1). Classification (GTDB taxonomy): domain Bacteria; phylum Bacillota; class Clostridia; order Christensenellales; family Aristaeellaceae; genus CAKUFA01. Next base: position 18,103 of record CAVKHY010000045.1, read on the forward strand.
CATGGAACGAAGCAGACAAGGGACTTCTCTTTTGCGAAGAGTATCGATACCTTCTTTGAGGCCACCCCATTTTCCGTGAAATTTGTTGCGAAGCACGCCGTTGACATGGGAGAAAATCAGGTTG
>CAVKHY010000046.1:0-18083 GCA_963656345.1 bacterium
CTGCTATTATGCCACAGTTTTTTCGGCATGGCAAGGGCGGAGGAAGGGGGTAAAATCCCAATTTCCCCCTTGACAACGCCGGCATCCGGGGGTATAATACCTATGTTTGAAGTAGAAGCATGCCCGCTTCTCACCCGGAACGGCGAAAGCTGTCGGGTTTGCGGCATTCTTTCCCTGCAGGGGAAAGCGATTGTGTCAGCTGAGCAGCGGGTGCGCATCCCGCTGCTTTTTCTATGCCGCAGCGGTCGAACGATTTTGAGGAGGTGCATGGTTATCGCACTCGATCTGATGATCAACGAAGACATCCGCGACAGAGAGGTTCGCCTGATTGATGAAAACGGCGAGCAGCTCGGCGTCATGCCCACGCAAAAGGCGCTGGAACTTGCGGAAGAACGGGGCCTGGATCTGGCCAAGATTCAACCCACCGCAAAGCCCCCTGTCTGCAAGTTGCTGGACTATGACAAGTACCGCTACGAACAGTCGCGGGTCGTGTCGCTGAAGGAAGTCCAGCTGTCCGCCACCATTGAGGAGAATGACATCCTCACCAAGGCGAAGATGGCTACCCGCTTCCTGCAAGACGGCGACAAGGTGAAGGTTTCCATCCGCTTCCGTGGCCGCCAGATCACCCATTCCGACATCGGCATGCAGGTCATGCATGACTTTGCCGAACGCTGCCAAGAGGTCAGCACGGTGGAGCGCCGCCCCCTGATGGACGGCCGTCACCTGATCATGATCCTGGCACCCAAGGCTGCCAAGGCCTCCTTCGCCGAGAAGAAGGCACGCAAGGAAGCTGCACAGGCTGCTGCCCCTGAAGAGGCAAAGAATTAACAGCAAAGGAGGACCATACCATGCCTAAGCAAAAATCCCACCGTGGTGCTGCAAAGCGCTTCTCTTTCACCAAGAGCGGTATCGTCAAGCATAAGCAGATGAACGCAAACCATCAGGTGCGCCTCAAGACCACCAAGCGGACCCGCCACCTGCGGGCCGATGGCGTTGTGGACAACAATGCCGAAGCACGCACCATTCATAAGCTGCTGCCCTACAAATAAGCCCGATGGCTGGCAAGGAGGTATCATCCAATGGCACGTATTAAGAGAGCCGTTAACGCTCATAAGAAGCGTCGTAAGGTTATGAAGCTGGCGAAGGGCTACTGGGGAGCAAAATCCAAGCAGTACCGCGCCGCATCCGAGCAGGTTGCCCGTTCCCTGCGTTATGCCTATGAAGGCCGCAAGCTGCGTAAGCGTGATTTCCGCCGTCTGTGGATCACCCGTATCAACGCTGCTGCCCGCCTGAATGGCATGAGCTATTCCACCTTCATCAATGGCTTGAAGAAGCACAATGTTGAAGTGAACCGCAAGATGCTGGCTGACCTGGCTGTGAACGACGCCGCCGGTTTCGCCAAGCTGGTTGAGCTGGCAAAGGAAGCCTAATCAGAAAACAGACTGTCTCGCCGAAAGACGAGGCAGTTTTTTTGCACTCAAAAATGGCTCCCTCCGTGATTTTGCACAGAGGGAGCCTTGCTTTTTCCTAAGGATTTTGCCCCGGCAGGTTCTTCAGGCCTGCCCCGGACAAGGCTTACTTTGTCACCTTGCTGCCGTAGCTGTCCGAGGTGTCGGACACCACGTCCCGGTCTTCCTTGGCACGGGAAGTGGCACGGCGCTCGTTCAGCAGCTTCAGGAACTTTTCTTCATCAATGGGCAGGGACACGGTTTCTCCCGTCCAGCCGGAAAGGTGAATGGCGTTGGACAGCATCAGCCCGCGAATGCCTTCACGACCGTCGGCAATGAGGGGCGTGCCGTGGAGAATCTTCCCGGCAAAGGCGTTGAGCACCGCCACGTGCTGCTCGTTCTTCCCGTCGGTTTCCACGGGGACACGCTGGCACGGGGGCTTGGCAAAGCCCTTGTCGCAGGTGACGCACCATTCCCGCTCGTCCACATCCAGCTTGTCATAGATCAGCTCGTTGTTATCGCAGATGAGCCGCCCCTTGGTGCCGGTGATCTCCAGCCGGTTGGTGCCGGGGGCGTCCCCTGTGGTGGTGATGAACACGCCGGTGGCGCCGTTGGCAAACTCCAGGTAGGCGGTCACATCGTCCTCCACCTCAATGTCGTGCCACTTGCCCTTGTGGGTGAAGGCGTGGACACGCACCGGCAGGCCGCACAGCCACTGGAGCAGATCCAATTGATGGGGGCACTGGTTCAGCAGCACGCCGCCGCCTTCCCCTGCCCAGGTGGCACGCCATGCGCCGGAATCATAGTAGAACTGGGTGCGGTACCAGTCGGTGACGATCCAGTTCATCCGCTTGATGTCGCCCAGCTCGCCCCCGTCGATCATTTCCTTCATTTTGCGGTACAGGCAGTTGGACCGCTGGTTGAACATCATGCCGAAGACCAGCTCCGGATGCTTGTCCGCCGCTTCGTTCATCTCCCGCACCTGCAGGGTGTACACCCCGGCAGGCTTTTCGCACATCACGTGCAGGCCGTGGTTGAAGGCGTCAATGGCCAGGGTGGGATGCTGATAATGGGGCACGGCAATCAGCACAGCGTCGCATGCGCCGCTGGCAATCAGTTCGCTGCCCTCGGTGAAGACCTGTGCGTCCGGCACGTTTTCATGAATCCACTGCCGACGGGATTCCTTCCGATCCGCCATGGCGGTGATTTTGATCTCCGGGCACTTGCCCTCCAGAATGTTCTTCGTGTGGCCTGAGCCCATGTTGCCCACGCCGATGATGCCAAGTCGAAGCATGGTTCTTCCTCCCCAAGCGTTTTACAGGGTTGCCAGAATGTCCTTCAGTGCCTTGACGGCGGCGTGGAAGGCGGTCTTGCTGTCCGGGTAGGTTTCGTGATGGGTCACAGGCTCGCCCTGCAGATCCTTCAGCCCGTCAAACACGGTCAGGTGGGGTTCTACCGTCAGGATGACCTCCCCGTCGTGCTCCGCATTCACCTTCTTCAGGATCTCCGCCACATGGCCGTCCCCGTGACCGGCTGCCACCACGGCACCGTCCGCAAGGAAAGCGTCCTTGATGTGCATGTAAGTCACATAGCCCTTCAGCCGCTCGTAGCCCTCGGCGGTGTTCATGCCGCACTGCACAAAGTTGGCCGGGTCAAACACGAAGCCCATGCGGGGATAATACTTCTCCATCAGCTCCACGCACCGCTCCGTGGTATCGCCGTAAATGTCCTTCTCGTTTTCATGCACCAGATAAACGCCGGCCTTGTCGGCAAGATCCAGCATGATGTCCAGCCGGCGGAAGACTTCTTCCTTCCAGTCCTCCGGCTTATCGCCCTTGGGGGGATAGAAGCTGAACATGCGGATCCGGTCGCAGCCCAGCACCTTGCACAGCTCCAGGCCATGCTTGAAGGACGCCAGATGCTCGTCAAAGGGCTCGTTCAGCTGCGCCTTGCCGAAGGGGGAACCCAGGGCGGACAGCTTGACGCCGGCGGCATCCAGCTTTTTCTTGACCTCAGCCGCTCCCTCCAGGGTCAGGGCGGAGCAGTTCTTGCCGTCCACCCCACGGAGCTCGATGCGGTCCATGCCTTCTTCCTTCAATGCCTGAAGCTGCTCATCCAGCACAGGGCTTGCTTCATCAGCGAATGCGGACAAACGGAATTTTGCCATAAGGAATGCCTCCTTTATGATATGCAAGATTTTCTGATTTCTTTTATTCGACCAAAATGGTCTGATTCCTGCCTGTTTTGCACAAAAATGAAGGAGCCTCCGCCAGGCAGTTTTCTTGCAGGCGAAAAACTCCGTTTTGTGGTATGATGCACAGGTGCAAATCAAATGAAGCGAGGGATTCACCATGGATGTACTTTCCGTGATGCAGGCAAAGGAACCTTATGTCAGCGGCTATGCCAACTTTCCCCGGGAATTATCCCGCCGTGCCAAGCAGCTTTGCTGGGCGTACAATCAAACCGCCCCGGAGGAGGAGGAAAAGCGCCGGGACATTCTCCGGCAGCTGCTGGGCACCTGCCACCCTTTGACCGGCATTGAGCCGGACTTTCACTGCGACTACGGCTTCAACATCCACACCCACGGGCTGACGGTGATCAACTACAACTGTTCCATTCTGGACACCTCCCCGGTGAATATCGGGGCAGGGGCCTTCATCGCCCCCAACGTGTGCCTGGCCTGTTCCGGCCATGCCCTTATGGGAGAACAGCGTGCCATGGGGATCGGCACCTCCGCCCCCATTACCCTGGAGGAAAACGTGTGGATCGGCGCGGGGGCCGTCATTCTGGGCGGGGTGACCATCGGCGCAGGGTCGGTCATCGGCGCAGGCAGCGTGGTGAACAAGGACATCCCCGCCGGGGTCATTGCCGCCGGGGTGCCCTGCCGTGTGCTGCGGAAGGTGACGGAGAAGGATCGCATCGATGAAAGCAGGCTGGCGTTTTAAGCAAGCATCACTTGCCCTGCCGCACTTTTTTCTCCAGCAGCAGTTCCAAGGCTGTCAGCCTTTTCTGGGTCTGCCAGGGGCCGGGGGCAGGCTTGTTTCGCTCTTTCAGGATAACGGCTCGAAGGTCTGCCTCCTCCATTTCGGCATCCCCGTCCTGAAGAACATCTACCCATGGCTCAAGGGCTGCCGTGTAGAAGGCTTCGGGATGATGGAGCTTGAACCAGGCGCATCGCAGAGCCCGGAACACGAAGGCAGCCGTATGCGCCCTGGGAAACATGTATCGGACTTTTTTGCAGGCGGCCATGTACCAGTCAGCCACCCCCTGCTGCTGCATTACCGCTGCCATGGCCTCCGTGCACTGTCCTCTTTTGCCCACGCTTTCCATGATGTGATATGCCGTTTCATACGCAGCACCCTTGCTCAGCAGGAGGTGCATCACATCTTCCCGGGCGGCCGGCAGATCCTTCAGCAGGACTTTGCCGGCGTGCAGCATCGCTTTCGTTTCGGCTGACCACACGCCGCTGCCGTAGAGCAGGCAAAGCGTGATGATCAGGTCGTTGACGGTCTGGGGCTGTGTCTCAAGCAGAATTTCCCGTGCCTTTGCTTCCGCAAAGTATGGAATGCCGTAGGTGCCCGTTACACACAGGATGTGGCGGCTGGTCGTGCCCAATGCGTCGGGAGAACGGAACAAGCTCAGCACTTGTGCTTCGTCCAGCGGCACCGTGGCAGGGTCAATGCCTGTCAATGCCCACAGCCGATCCAGCATGGGATGGTGATTGATGTAGCAGCAGGTAAACCTCAAAAGGACAGGATACAGGGCAAAGGCGCTGTACTGGGTGCAGGCACAAATCTCATCCGTTGCCCCGCGGCAATAGGTCAAAGGGGTAAAGTCATCTGCGCTGTACCCCTGGGGAATGATGACGTAGCTGCCGGCGTGGGGCATCGCCTGCCCGCAGAAGGAGGGGCAAAGCTTCTCCACAAGCGCATTGACGGTTTCCTCACTGGGGGTTTGGTGGTGATTCGCCAAGTACTGCCGGATAAAGCCCTTGATTTCCTCCGGGTTGGGAGGCAGGGTCTCTCCCACCGGGATCACATGATCCTTGCCAAACATGGCTGTTAGCTGTTCTTCCACAAGGGGCTGACAGGCTGCGGCAACGTCCAGATCAAACCCGGGACGCACTTCGCCCTGAAGGCCGAAGCAGGAGGACAGGGGGAGATCGGCTCCGTCCCTGACGCAGTCCGTGCCGCACACCGGGCAGGCCTGCGCCGGAAGATCCACACCTACGCGGCTTGCCTCTTTTTCCGCCAGCCAGGCATGGTGGCAGGAAGGGCAGACGTAATGGGGCGGCAGGGGATTGACGCTTGTTATGCCCAGCAGCCATGCCACAAAGGAGGCGCCGCCCGCACCCCGGAGGGAGATGGTTTTGTGTTGTTCACGGACGGCCTTGGCGATCTGCCAGGCAATGAGATAGCCAACCCAGCTGTTTTGTTGGCCGATCAGCGCCAGCTCCGTTATCAAGCGCTCATGCACAAAGGCAGGCAGGGGATTCCCATACCGTGCCTGCGCCTGCGTTCGTGCCAGTTCCTCCACCCCTTCCTCCTGATGGGGAAGGGTGGGCAGCAAGGGACGTTGCGCATCCTGCCGGGGGGGATAAAGGGAAATGTCCCCCTCCACCTGTTCTGCCAGGGCTCGGGAGGCTTCAATGACCACCTGCCGGGAGGTTTTCGCCCCGAGGAAAGCCATGGATTGCATCATTTCATCGGTGGTTCGCAGGTACAGCTTGCCGGTATCCTGCTCCATGCGGCCTGTACTGTACAGCAGAATGCTGCGGCACAGGCTGTCCTCCGGATCAAGATAATGGGCGTTGCTTACGGCAACCACAGGCTTCCCGACGGCCTGCCCAAGCTTCACCACACGCCGGATCAGGCTTCGTGCCTGGGGCAGAGCCATGGGCTCGTTTTCCGGCGGCTGAATTTCCAAATAATCGTAGAAGGAAGCAAGTTGATGCAGCTGTTCCTCCGATGCACCGTCGAGCAGGGCCTGCCGAACCTCTCCCTGATCACAGGAGCAGCCCACCAGCAAGTCCTGCCGGTAGGGCATGATCCTTTCTTTGGTCATGCCAGAGGGATCCTTTTGACTGCTCGTCAGCAAATGGTTCAGGCTGCTGATGCCCTTGCTGCTCTTGCATAGCAGCATCACATGGGAATTCTGCCCGTCCCTTCCGTGCAGAGAAAGTTCGCAGCCGGGAATCAGCTTGATCCCCTCCTGCCGGGCGGCATCAAGGGCCGCTGGAAGGCTCATCATGCTGTGAAAATCCGTAATGGCCACAGCGCTGTGCCCCCAGCAGGCAGCCGCTGCCGCTGCATCCACCGGCGAGCCGATGCCGTCCGGGACGGATGCGGCTGTTTTCATGTGCAGTTCCACCCGCTTCACGGGGGCTTCATCTCTTCGCGTAGGCATTTGCATCTCCCTTTTCATGGTTCGCGAAATCCATGAAGCTGCACCCTGCCTGTGATCCTGCTCGGCAAGCAGTGTATCCAGGGATACCGCCAGCACTTCAGCAAGCTTGCAGCATGTTGCCATGCGGGGCTTGGCACTGCCGTTTTCCCACTTGGACACCGCCTTGTCCGACACGCCCACAAGCTGCCCCAGCTGAAACTGGGAATAGCCCTTTTCCAGGCGCAGACTGGTAAGCAGGTTCCCGAATGCATAGTCCTTCATGTTTTCCCTCCGACCATGGCAAGGGTAGCATCCCCCGCAGGGAATAACAAGGCGGATGATGTCGAAGAAAAGTAGAGATTGCCTGCCGGGTTATTCCCTCTCGCTCCCCATTTCCGCCTCGTACTGCCGGATGTTCACCTGGGTTTTCCGGTTCAAAAGGCGAATGAAACCCTCGGCGCACAGTTCGTTGATCAGCTTGCTGACCGTGACCCGGGCACTGCCCACAATGGTGCTGATCTCATACTGGGTGTAGTTGATCTTCAGGTCATACCAGCCCCCGTCCACCACGTGGCCGGTATCTGCCGTGGCGCAGTACAGCTGTTTCAGCCGATCCTTGCAGGGGGTGAACACAAGGCTGGCGATCTCCTGCTGCAAAATGCGCATCTTCTTGGAATAGCTTAAGAGAATCTCCTCGCAGAAAAGGGGGCTTTCCTTCAGCAGCATCTGATATTTATCAGTGGGGATGCAGTACAGGAGGGACGCCACCTCCGCCTTGGAGAACAGGCCGGTCACATCATGGAGGGCGCAGGGCGTTTCGCCGTAGAACCAGCCGGCGGACAGGGTGTAGAGGATCTTCTCCGTGCCGTCCGGGGCGATCATATAGTGCCGGGTGCGGCCGCCGGCAATGTAATACACGCCCTCCAGCACGTCGCCGGGCTGCAAAAAAACCGTCTTCGCCGGAATCTCTAATGCAACGGCGTTTTGGGCGATCAAGTCGCGCAGTTCGTTAGGGTTTGACATGGGCAGCGTTACATTAGAATCCTTCCGCTTCATCCGGAACTCCCTCCTGCTTTCAGCATACTGATGATTGTATCACAAAAGAGAAAAATGCAAAATAGATAAGAGACAAAAATGTAACCTAAGATACAAAGTTTATACAAAACATTTGTTGCTACCATGTTGCATAGCAGGCATTTTCAGCGTACCATAGAGGCAGACAAGGGCGTCTTGTACCTATAACGAAATAAAATACCAGCAATATGCTTCCGGGAGGTCGTATATGGATCAGCATCTGTACGATGAATATCTTGCTATCCTGCGGGAAGAGATCGTACCCGCACTGGGGTGTACCGAACCGATTGCCATCGCCTACGCATCCGCCAAGGCGAGGAGTATCCTGGGCAAGCTGCCTGAGCACATCACAGTAAAGTGCTCCGGCAACATTATCAAGAATGTGAAGGCCGTGATCGTTCCCACAACGGGGGACATGAAGGGCATTGAAACCAGCGCGGTGCTGGGGGCTGTAGGCGGCAATCCGGAAAAGAAGCTGGAAGTCCTGGTGGACGTTACCGAGGAGGATCTTCAGCTGACACGGAAGCTGCTGAAGCAGAAGATTTGCAGCGTGGAGCTGCTGGAGGGCGTATCCAGCCTGCAGATCATTGTGGAAATGACCGCAGGAGAAGAATCCTCCCTGGTGGAGGTGGCCTTCGCCCACACGAATATTGTGCGCATGGAGCACAATGGCGAAGTGCTCTTCAAGAAGGGACTTACCGCCCAGAATGCCACGGAAACGGATCGTTCTCTGCTGAACCTGCGGGATATTTATGATTTTGCCCAGTCGGTGAAGCTGGAGGACGTGACCGACCTGATGGAGCGGCAGGTGGACTGCAACATGAAGATTGCCCGGGAGGGGCTTTCCAACAAGTATGGCGCCAACGTAGGCGCCACCATGCTGGCCCACTACGGGGACGATGTCCGCAACCGTGCCTGCGCACTGCCTGCCGCCGGCAGCGATGCCCGGATGAACGGCTGCGTGCTGCCGGTGATGATCAACTCCGGCAGCGGCAATCAGGGCATGACCGTCAGCCTGCCGGTGGAGGTGTACGCCGAGGAACTGGAAGTCACCCGTGACAAGAAGATCCGTGCCCTGGTGCTCAGCAACCTGATCGCCATTTATCAGAAAAACGAGCTGGGCAAGCTCAGTGCCTACTGCGGTGCGGTATCCGCCGCCGTGGGGGCAGGGGCGGCCATTGCCTACCTGAATAATGCGGACTACGAGGTCATTGAGGAGACCATCATCAACACCCTGGGCAATGTGTCCGGCATTGTGTGCGACGGGGCAAAGGCATCCTGCGCAGCGAAGATCGCATCCTCCGTCAACGCGGCGATCCTTGCCTACCACATGGCCAGCGAACGCCGGGGCTTCCACAACGGGGAAGGCCTGGTGAAGGCGGATGCGGAAAAGACCCTCAAGAGCTACGGCCGCATGGGTCGCGAAGGCATGCGTGCCACGGATATCGAAATTCTCCGCATTATGCTGGAGGAATAAACCGGCTGAAGAGGCTCTGCCTTTTTCAACATACAGATACGTAAAACAATATGAAAGCGAGGATACACACCATGATGAATCTCCAAGGTTCCTGGGTTGCCATGCCCACCCCCTTTACGGATGACAACCAGATCGATATTGAGGGCTTCAAGCTGCTGATCGCCCGGCAGATCAAGTACGGCTCCAGCCAGCTGTTCATTCTGGGCTCCGCAGGCGAGGTGACCCTGCTGGCTCTTGAAGAAAAGAAGCTGATCGTCAAGTCCGTCATTGCCTACATGAAGGATCGTGCCGCCCGGGGGCTGAAGGTGGTGCCCGTGTTCTTCAGTGCCGCTTCCATGACCACGGAAGCCAGCGTTGAGTTTGCCCAGTTCTGCGAGGCAGAGGGCGCAGACGGCGTGGTGTTCACCGTGCCCCCCTATGTGCTCATTACCCAGCATGCAGCAAAGACCCACCTGGATACCTGCATGAGCAGCGTGACGATTCCCTGCGGCATTTACAACAACCCCAGCCGTCTGGGCGTGCAGGTGTTGCCGGAGACCATTCAGTACCTGGCTGAGAAGCATCCCAACTTCGTGGTGGATAAGGAAGCTATGCCCAGCGTGGAACAGCTGGTGCAGGTGCAGCGCCTGTGCGGCGGCAAGGTGAAGATCATGTGCTGCGACTATCCCCACTACTCCATCGTGATCCCCACCCTGGCTGTGGGCGGCACCGGCACGGCCAACATCGGCGGCAACATCATCCCCGAGGAGGCTGCCAAGTATTCCCGCCCCTGGACGGACATGACCATCATTGAAGAGTGCCGCACGGAGTACTTCAAGTGGTTCCCCCTGCTGCAGGAGCTGTACACCTTCTCCAACCCGGTGGTCATCAAGGCGGCCCTGAACCTGCTGGGTCTGCCCGGCGGACACCTGCGGAAGCCCTATGAGGACTATGCCGGCGCCAAGCTGGAGCACCTGCAGGAGACCATGACCCAGATGGGCGTGATCGAAAAGTATCACATCAGCAACGATACGATTGAAATCTAAATCGTACACGCTTTCTCGAAGGGAGTGAACATCGTGGCTGAAAAGGTTGTTATTATCGGCGGAACCGCCGCCGGCCTGAGCGCCGCTTCCAAGGCCAAGCGGGTGGATCCGTCCCTGGATATCACCGTGTTTGAAAAATCGGGCTACATCAGCTATGGCGCCTGCGGACTGCCCTACTTCGTGGGGGATATGATCAAGGAGCCCAATGATCTGGTAAGCCTGAGCGTGGATCAAATGACCCGCAAGCGGGGCGTGCCCACCTTCATTCATCATGAGGTGACAAGCATTGACCGCGCCGGGAAAACCGTTACCGTGAAGAACCTGGACACGGGAGACGTTTTCACCCAGGGGTATGATAAGCTGGTCATTGCCACCGGCGCCCGTCCCATTGTGCCCGATATTCCCGGGGCAAAGGCGGAAGGGGTGTACACCCTGCGCACGGTGGAGGACGGCATCCGCCTGAAGAGTGTGGTGCAGTGCCACGCCCAAAAGAAGGCGGCCATTCTCGGCGGCGGCTTCATCGGCATTGAAGTGGCAGAAGAAATGACGAGCAGCGGCGTGGAGGTGCATCTGTTTGAGATGATGCCCCGGCTGCTGCCCTTCCTGGACGAAAGCTTCTCCCAGGTGGTGCTGGATACCCTCACCGCTCACGGGGTGCATGTGCACCTGAATGCCGGGGTTCAGGAACTGCTGACCAAGGACGGCCGTGTCTGCGGCGTTCGTGCGTCGGACGGAGAAGAGACCCCTGTGGACTATGCGCTGATGAGCATCGGCGTGATTCCTGCCAGCGACCTGGCACGGGATGCAGGATTGACCCTGGGCATCAAGGGCGCCATTGCGGTGGATGATGAAATGCGCACCAGTGACCCATGCATCTGGGCCTGCGGCGACTGTGTGCAGATGAAGAACCGCATCACCGGCGGCGCCGTTTACGTACCCCTGGGCACCACAGCCAACAAGCAGGGGCGGATCGCAGGCGGCAACCTGGCAGGAGAGCATGAGACCTTCAAGGGCGTGCTGGGCTCCATGGTCACGAAAGCCTTTGACCTGTACATCTCCGCTACGGGCTTGTCCCTTGCCCAGGCGAAGGCCGCAGGCTATGACGCAGCGTCCTCCATCATTACCAAAGGGGATCGGGCTTCCTACTATCCCGGCAGCCGGGACAATACCATCTGCCTCATCCTGGATAAGAAGACAGGACGGCTCCTGGGGGCACAGGCCATCGGCAGCGAATCGGTTGCCGGCCGCATCAACGTGTTCGCTACGGCCATTACCTGCGGCATGACGGTGGGGGAGATCAACGAGCTGGATCTGGTGTATGCGCCGCCTGTGGCGCCGGTGTACGATCCCATCCTGATTGCTGCCAGCCAGGCCATGAAGAAAGTGGAGGGCTGAAACATGCCGGAAATTTTCGAAGTGACCGTGAAGAGCGGCGAGGACATCCGTCAGGTGATTGCCGATTACGTGATGGACAAGGGCTGGCAGAGCGTCATGATCCCTGCAGCCATTGGCTCGGTCATCGGCATGGAGTTTACCGCACCCATTGAAAATGAACTGCCCCTGAAAACCAGCGTGACCCCCTGTCATGACGCGGCAGAGCTGCTCTCCTTTACCGGGGAGATCATGCGCCGGGAATGCGTTGATCCCGCTTTGCTGGCCGTGTACCCGGATAAGACAAGCCCGCTGTTCATTCACATCCATGCCAGCTGCGCTACGGCAGGCGGCCATGTGATGGGCGGCGGCATGCGTGCCGGACGTGCCTTCCGTGCCGTTCGTGTGTTTATGGTTCCCCTGAATGCTGCGGTCTGATGGTCCCAGGCAGCGTTACCGTTTGAATCAAAAGAGGAGGAATTTCCATGAAAAAGATCGTTGCTTTGGTCATGGCGCTGACCATGCTGTTCTCCGTAACGGCGTTTGCACAGGCGGATGAAATCACCCCGCCCTCCAAGGCGCTCCGTTACTCCCTGGGCACCAGCTCTTCCGGCGGCAACTTCTACCTGGTAGGCGGCGGCATTGCCACCGTGCTGAACAATGCCCTGCCTGATTTCTTCGTGATGACCGCTGAGGAAACCGGCGGCTCCACCGCCAACCTGACCCTGATCCAGAACGGCGAAGCCGAGCTGGGCATCAGCATGACCTCCGCCATTGCGGAAGCCGTGGCAGGCGAAGCAGAATGGACCGGCGGCCCCATGGACAAGATCCGTGGCATGGTGGCCCTGTATCCTTCCTACCTGACCATCTACTCCCTGAAGTCCACCGGCGCAACCAAGCTGACCGACCTGAACGGCAAGATCGTGGGTCTGGGCTCCAAGGGCGCTGCCATGGACAGCATCCTGCGGGAAGCCTTCGGCAAGATGAACATCACCCCCTCTTCCATCTTTAACGATGGTCACAGCGCTACCGCTTCCGCCGTGGGCAATGGCAGCGTAGCCGTGGCTGTGCTGTTCTCCCTGCCTCCCTTCTCCGCCATTACGGAGCTGGAAGCAAGCAATGAGCTGACCTTCGTGGGGCTGACGGAAGAAGAGCAGGATTTCCTGTGCGAGAACTATCCCTTCTACAGCAAGGCCGTGCTGCCTGCCGGCTCCTACAAGGGCGTGACGGAAGACCTGCTCACCGTGTCCGAGTGGAACATGCTGGTGACCAGCTCCGACGTTCCTGCGGATTATGTGTACCTGATGACCAAGACCCTGCTGGAGAGCAACGAAGAGCTGCTGCAGATCTACAAGGGTCTGAGCTATGTAACGGCTGAGAACATCCTGAATTACAACTGCCCGCTCCACGCCGGCACCGTTCGCTACCTGAAGGAGATCGGCGTTGACGTGCCGGAAAGCCTGATCCCCCCGGAATACGCTGAGTAATCCGGAGCAGTAAGGCTACATCGGCTTCGTTCAAATGGGGACCATGCATTTGGACGAAGCCTTTTTCAAAACTATCTTGCCCTGAAAAGAATCGGTTTCATCTGTCATCGTTTGACTTTCCAACAAGGAGCGGCATGAACATGAAAAAGAAAATCGCCTACGATAAGCTTGTTCAGGCTATCGTAATCGCAGTTTCCATCTTTGCAGCCTTCTTGCACATCGGCAATTTTACCGTCTTCACCATCCCCAGCATCCTGTTTTACGCATGGCACCTGCTCATCGGCCTGGTGCTGATCTTCCTCTACTACCCCCTGGGGCGGAAGATGAAGGAGAAGACGAAGGCGCAGACCATTTGCTTCAGGATCATTGACTGGATCTGCATCCTGCTGACCCTGGCTGTCAGCATCTATGTCATTACCAATTACGAGACCTATGTTTCCAACATGCAGAACAACAAGCTGACGGATGAGCTGCTGGTCTTCGGCATCATCATCACATTGCTGACGCTGGAAGCAGGCCGCCGGGTGCTGGGCAATGTGCTGCCCATCATCGCCATCATTGCCATCCTCTACGCCTTCTTCGGGGATCAGATCCCGGGGCTGTTCGGTCACCGGGGCTACAGCCTGCGCCGGGTGGCACTGGCCATCTTCTCCGACCGGGGCGTGTACGGTTCCCCCATTGGCACCTCTGCCAACAACGTGTACCTCTTCCTGCTGTTTGCAGCGTACCTGAATGTGTCCCATGCGGACGTGATCTTCCAGGACATTGCCATTGCCCTGGCCGGCCGTAACCGGGGCGGCCCCGCCAAGATGGCCGTGATCGCCAGCGCCCTGTTCGGCACCATTTCCGGCAGCTGCGTGGCCAACGTGGTCAGCACCGGCGCCTTCACCATTCCCCTGATGAAGCGGAACGGCTACCAGTCCAAGTTCGCCGGCGCCGTGGAAGCCGTAGCATCCACCGGCGGCCAGATCATGCCCCCCATCATGGGCGCCGCCGCCTTCGTGCTGGCAGACGCTACGGGCACGCCTTACTCCACCGTCTGCATTGCCGCCATCCTACCGGCCATCATGTACTATGTGTGCCTGTTCAAGATGGTGGACCTGGAGGCTGTGAAGCATAACCTGAAGGGTCTTTCCCCGGACATGATCCCCGACCTGAAGACCTCCGTGAAGAAGGGTATCAAGCTGTTCGTGCCCATTGTGCTGCTGCTGGTGCTGATGCTGGGCGTGGGCACCACCCCCATGGTGGCCGCCATCTGGTCCATCGTGGCCAACATTGTGTGCAGCTTCCTGGATAAGAACGACCGCATGACCTTCTCCGACCTGATTCAGGGCATGGTGTCCGCCGGCAAGTCCCTGTGCACGGTGGTGGGCGCCTGCGCCGCTGCCGGCATCATTGTGGCCATCTTCTCCCTGACCGGGTTGGGACTGAAGTTCTCCAACTTCATTGTGCAGCTGGGCGGCAACATGCTCATCCCCAGCCTGATCCTGTCCATGGTGGTGTGCGCCATCCTCGGCATGGGTCTGCCCACCACGGCGGCCTACATCGTGTGCGCAACCTCCATTGCTCCCGCCCTGACCGGCCTGGGCATTCCCACCCTGGCAGCCCACCTGTTCCTGCTGTACTTCTCCTCCCTGTCTGCCATTACGCCCCCGGTGGCCGTGGCCTCCTACGCTGCGGCAGGCATTGCGGACGAGAACCCCATGACCGTAGGATTTACCGCCGTGAAGCTGGGCATTACAGGCTTTATGTTGCCCTTTGCCTTCACCCTGAATACGGACTACATCAACTTCGCCTTTGACCTGCAGACCCTGCTGACCTGGCTGTCCGGCCTGGTGATCAGCTATTCCCTGGCCATTGCCCTGCAGGGGTACATCGAGCACAAGATCACCATCTTTGAGCGGATCGCCTACATCGGCATCATTGTGCTGACCATCACCGCCAGCAAGCTGTTCTCCATCATCGGCATTGTGCTGTTCATCGCCCTGTATACCTTCCGCAAGGTGCAGGCGAAGAAGATGGAAAAGGCCGTAGCCTAAGCAGCCAAACGGGATCAAAACCTTTCAGGAAAAGGAGAGAAACTGATGAAAGCCGCAACAGCAAAAAAGAAGTTTCAATTTCCCGATGTCTACGCTTTGATTTTCATTCTCTGCTGCGTCGCCATGGTGCTGACCTGGATCATCCCCGCCGGCGAGTTTGAACGTGTAACGGAAGGCTCGATTACCAAGGTCGTAGCTGGCACATTCCACAATGTTGAAGCTGCACGCCAGTCTCCCTGGGAAATGCTGCAGGCCATCTATCAGGGCTTTATCAAGAGCGCTGGTACCATCTTCCTGATCTTCTTCTGCGGCGCATCGGTGGCCATGGTGGAAGAGAGCCACGCCCTGTCCGACTTCTTCACCTGGCTGGCACGTAAACTCAAGGGCAAAGAAATGCTGGCCATTGCTTTGCTGATGTACGGCCTGGGCCTGGGCAATGCTGCCGGCGCGTTCGCAAACATCGGTGTTGCCCTGATGCCCATCGGCATCGTCATGGCACAGTCCATCGGCGGCGACGCATTCCTTGCCTTCCTGATCATTTACTTCGGCCTGCAGAGCGGCTTCTCCATCGGCTTTGCAAACCCCAGCATTCTGGGCGTGGCACAGACCATGGCGGAAGTTCCGATTTTCTCCGGCACCAACGTCCGCGTTGTCTGCTGCCTGGCCAACATCACCTTCCTGTATGGCGTCACCATGCGGTACTACCGCAAGATTCGCAAGGATCCCACCAAGAGCCTGAACTACGGCTCCGATTTCCACAGCTCGTTTGAGATTCCTGCCGATGCTGAGCCCAAGCTGACCAAGCGTCAGCTGGCCACCGTCCTTGTCTTCCTGGTGGGCGTTGTGGTCTGCGTTGCACTGACCATCGCCTGCAAGTGGAACGCTCAGAAGATTGCCTCCTACTTCTTTGGCATGATGATCGTTACCGGTCTGGTGTCCGGCTTCTCCATCAATGAGATTGCCAACAAGTTTATCAAGGGCTGCAAGCCCATGATCTACGCCTCCTTCATCACCGGCTTGGCCAGCGCCATCGCGGTCATTCTGGGCAACGGCAAGATTCTGGATACCATTGTGTATGCACTGAGCATTCCTCTGAACAAGGTGGGCGCTGTTGTGGGCGCCGGATTGATGGTTGTTGTCAACGTGATTGTCAACATCTTCATTCCCTCCGGCTCCGGTCAGGCGGCGGTCATGATTCCGCTGATGACCCCCATTGCAGACTTGGTCGGCATCACCCGTCAGGTGGCCGTGCAGGCCTTCCAGTTCGGTGACGGCCTGTGCAACCTGCTGACCCCCCTGAACGGACCCATGATGGGCTGCCTGGCCATGGTCGGCGTCAGCTTCCCCAAGTACATCAAGTGGGCCTTCAAGTACCTGATGATGAACATCGGCACCGCCATTGTGGTCACCATGGTGCTGCAGGCCATTGGCTGGACCGGTCTTTGATTTGCGTCCTGCCTATCCTGAGTGAATCGCATAACCGAGGAAAAAAGTATGGTAGATGTCAGAAAGAAAGTAGAAGAGATCACGCCGGAAATCACCCAAATGCGGGTTCACATCCACGAAAATCCCGAGCTGAGCCTCCACGAGTACAACACCTGCGCCCTGCTGGAGGACTATGTTCGGAAAAACGTCCAGTACGACCGACTGAAGCGTGTCGGGGACACCGGCTTGTTCTTTGAGTTGAAGGGCACCAAGCCCGGCAACGGTCCCACCATTGTGTTCCGCGGCGACATTGACGCCCTGCCGATTCAGGAGGACGAGCACATGTCCCCCCGCAGCAAGGTGCCGGGGGTCATGCACGCCTGCGGCCACGATGTCCACGGCACCATCAACGTGGGCGCTGCCAAGATCCTGAGCGAGATGAAGGATCAGTTCTCCGGCTCCATCTATTTCTTCATTCAGCCGGCAGAAGAGATCCTCAAAGGTGCACAGCTGTTCCTGCACGATCCGGAAATCGACTTCGACAAGATTGATGCCGTTGCGGCGCTGCACGTGTCCGCAGAGCTGGACGCCGGTACCATCGGTGTGCGCTATGGTGCTATCCTGGCCAGCACCGATGAGCTCCGCATCCGCATCAACGGCAAGGGCGGTCATGGCGCACACTGCCACACCCTGCGGGATCCCATTGTTGCCGCATCCGCCGTGGTAGGCGCCTTGCAGACCCTGGTCTCCCGTGAAACGAACCCTGCCAACGCCGTCGTCCTCTCCATCTGCACCATGCATGCCGGCAAGGCCAGCAACATCGTGCCCGATACCGTTGAAATGACCGGTACCGTCCGCACCCTGAACGCCGTTGACCGTGCACGCATGGAGGACAGCGTCAAGCGTGTGGTCACCTCCGTGGCTGAGGCCTATCGCTGCACCGCCGATGTAGATTACATCAAGGGCGTGCCGCCTTTCATCTGCGAGGATGAATGGGTGGATCGTGCCCTGCGTGTGGGCAAAAAGGTTCTGGGCGAGGAGAACACCAAGATCATGCCCTACGCTGCCATGGGCGGCGAGGACTTCGCCTTCATTAAGGAGAAGAAGCCCGGCATCTTCGTCCGTCTGGGTGCCCGTACGCCGGGAGGCCCTTACGGCTCTGCCCATTCGTCCACCTTCTACTGCGATAATGCCTGCATCCCTACGGGTATGCTGATGATCATTGGACTGG
Organism: bacterium; assembly: GCA_963656345.1. Classification (GTDB taxonomy): domain Bacteria; phylum Bacillota; class Clostridia; order Christensenellales; family Aristaeellaceae; genus CAKUFA01. Next base: position 17,963 of record CAVKHY010000046.1, read on the forward strand.
CAGCAGATTATCTGGGCTTTGACATTTGAACGTTCCGCCCCGGCATGGCCGGGGCGGATTTTTTTTTTGTGCGCCCGGCGGCGCCCGTTTCTAAAGGGTGAAAGACCCGAATCCGCCCGGT
>CAVKHY010000047.1:0-10237 GCA_963656345.1 bacterium
GTAGTCGATCTGCGGACTACACCCTTACCATGTGGTAGGGGTCTAAAACTTAGCAGAAAAGTCCCCATTTTGCCGAGCTGGGACTACACCCTTACCATGTGGTAGGGGTCTAAAACGGAACGGCTGCGCGGCAAAGTAGTTCTCTCGCGGGACTACACCCTTACCATGTGGTAGGGGTCTAAAACTGAATGTTTCCACCCCCTTTGGAGGAATCGATATCGGACTACACCCTTACCATGTGGTAGGGGTCTAAAACACGTCGTCCCGGAAACGGAAACAAAGGCCGTCTGTGGACTACACCCTTACCATGTGGTAGGGGTCTAAAACAGGAGGAGATTGCCATCATCCGCACCATTGAGGGACTGCACCCTTACCATGTGGTAGGGGTCTAAAACTTGCAGTCATTTTGTGGTACTCGCTGACTGAGACTATGCCCTTACCAAGCGTTAAAAATTGAAGGCATAAAAAAAGCAGGCTTTACGGCCTGTCATTTTTTCGTATATAATGAATGCAGACGAACAATCTTCTAGTTGGAGAATAGGAGGGGTTCCCTGTGAACACCAGAAATTTTGACCTCTATATTGATGAAAGTGGCAGATTCGAAGACTTGAAAGAAAAGGATCCGTCCATGTCCCTTGTAGGTGGTATCATCCTGCCTCAAGGAACCATTACGGAGGCCCGAGCAAAGCTGCTGCCGCCAGAGGCGGTGCATTGCTGTGAACATTACGACAAGCGTTATCTGGACGTGCTGGAGACAATGCGCCAGAACGGTGCACGGTACGTGATCTTTCAGAATCAGGAGCAAACGCAGGTGCTCAATGGCGATACGACCTACCTGAACATCCTTGCCGAAGGGCTTGTTCAGCTGCTCAGTGCCCTGAAGCTGGAATACCCGAACGATACCGTCCATGTGAATGTGGTCATCGCTACCAAAAAGAACATGGTGGAAGGTCATGGCATTATCGGCTCAGATCAATACAAAGAACGTGTACAGGAGAAAGTAGAACTGGCAAAGTACCGCAGCCATGCAGTCATCTGCGAGTATGAGCTGCACTTTGGCGATGCCCGCAAAAAGCATGAGTTCGATTTTGCTGACATCGTGTGCAATACGTACTTTACCCAAAATGGGAAAAAGAAATTCACGGATGAGGAACGTGCACGCATTGCGAAGATCTTTGCCGGGCAGTACGTCTACTCCGTGTTTGAAAGTGCAACGGTCAGCTACCTGAAACAGCTGCTGGTTGACGGAAACTACAGCGAAATGGTCTACCAAATCTGCACCCTAACAAAGCTGCAGAATGTAACGACCCTACACAGAGAGCTGCTCAAGCGGATTATGGCTGCCTCCCCGACGGAGCGAGCGGTGATTTTCCAGCATCTTTCGCTGCAGATTCGGCTGTACGTTGATCATCGTTTGTTCACAGACGGGATTCGCTTTGCCGAGAACTATAAAAACCGCTTCCTATTCCACCTACAGAAAAACTCTGAAGAGCTTGGAAGGGAAGTTGGGTACTGGCTCTTCGATACAGATTTCTACATTGTTACTATGTACAACCACCTGGGTGACATCAACAAGTGTGTTGAGTATCTGAAGCGGTGCAACGATAACATTCATGTCATCAACCGTTCTTGGGAGCATATCGATTATTATTTCAATTTCAGAATTCGGGAGCTGAACTGCCTGAAAGGCTGCTTCGATTTCGAAGCAGTACAGGAAAAGGCAAAGCAGTTGATTGACGTGCTTACCAATGCGAGGGAGCTGTTTGGCATGATTGATTCCGGCAGCCATGCTGCAGGTGCGCCGAAATCGGAGTTGCTAGGGAAAACCTATGGCCTCCTGCTGGAAACTTACTTAAACCTTGTTGATCATCAACCGGTGCTGTTGGATCAAGCGCTGACCGTATCTGACCTGGCCATGCAGGAATTTACTGCCGAGCATGACCTGCAGCGGCAGAAGCAAAACCGCAGCACCCTGCTGCTGGTTGCCAGAAAGCATGTGGAAGCCCTGGACTGGCTCCTCAGTGTGTTTGACCTTTCCATGGAAAGTGAGAATGCGCTGGATACTTTCATTGCCTGCGTCTATCAGCAGCCCGATCATCCCATGCAATTCCCCCTGTGGCATTATACGGACGTGATGCTTGCACTGGGCGAAGCAGGTGATCCGCTGGGGCGGAAGATGTTCGAAGCGCTGACCCGTTCGGAAGCATTCACCCGTGACATCAAGAATACGGACGCTGATGACATGGGCGATGGGTATCCCCGGAATCTTACCCTGTGGAACCTTAGCCGCTATTACCGCATGACGGGTGCTGTAAAGGCAGCGGAAGCATACTATGCCCGTGCAAGGAATATTACCAAGAAGGATGCAGGGAAAGTAACCTTGTATTCCTTCAGCCTGAGCATGGAAGCCGACGCACTCAAGTGGCGTGTCCAGAAGGGTGATGCGAAAACAAAGCAGGCCTATGCGGAGATGGAGCGCACCATAAAAGCCTTCTGTGCCAGGAAGGACGTCCCCGATGCCATGAAACGTCACTTCATGCAGTGTGTCGATGATGACCTGCTGACCTTCCTGACCAACTGCAGCCGTGCGTATTTGCGATAAAGCAGGGAGTTGCCATAAAAGCCATGAACAGGGTGTGTGTTAAACCGAACCTTCTTCGAAAAAGTTCAGCAACACCCTTGCATTGCAGAAGTTTTTGGCATACAATATGTTTCGGTGAATGTATGCTCTAAGGGCGAAGGAGGATGTCTGCATGAATATTCTGCTAACCGGTGGCGCCGGGTTTATCGGCTCTCATACTTGTGTGGAATTGCTGGAGGCTGGTCACGATGTGGTCGTGGTGGACAACTATGTGAACAGTAAGCCCGAAGCACTGGCTCGGGTCGAGAAGATTACCGGCAAGCATGTCAAGTCCTATGAGGCTGACTGCTGCGACAAGGATGCCATGAATCGCATCTTCGATGAAAACAAGTTCGACGCCGTGATTCACTTTGCAGGCCTGAAGGCTGTGGGTGAAAGCGTGCAGAAGCCTCTGGAATACTATCGCAACAACTTGGACTCCACTTTGACCCTTTGCGAAGCTATGCGTGCCCACGGATGCAAGCGTATCGTATTCTCCTCCTCTGCCACCGTATACGGCGTGCCGGATGAAGTGCCCCTCCGGGAGGATATGTTCTGCAAGGGCTGCACCAACCCTTATGGCTGGACCAAGTACATGATTGAAAAGATTCTGCAAGGCATTGTCACGGCTGATCCCAGCTGGAGCGTGGTGCTGCTGCGGTACTTCAACCCCATCGGCGCCCACGAAAGCGGCCTGATTGGTGAAAACCCCAATGGCATTCCCAACAACCTGATGCCTTATATTGCCAAGGTAGCCGCCGGTCAGCTGAAGCAGCTGTCCGTATACGGCAATGATTACAACACCCCCGACGGCACCGGTGTCCGGGATTACATCCACGTGGTGGATCTGGCTAAGGGACACGTAAAGGCCTGTGCCTACGCTGCTGATCACACGGGCTGCGAAATCATCAACCTGGGCACCGGCATTGGCTACAGCGTGCTGGATATTGTGCACGCCTTCGTGAAGGTGAACAAGGTGGATGTACCTTATGTGATCGCCCCCCGCCGTGCCGGTGACGTAGACGCCTGCTACGCCGACCCCACCAAGGCTGAAAAGCTGCTGGGCTGGAAGGCCGAGAAGGATCTTGAGGCCATGTGCCGTGACTCCTGGCGGTATCAGACCATGAACCCCAACGGATACGAAGCATAAATCAATTTCTTTCATGCTTCCGTGCAGCCCTGTGCCTGTGCGGAAGCTTTTTCATGAGGAGGATGTTTCTATGTCCCCGACAGAATCCATGCTGCTGGGTGGGCTGATCGGCCTCGCCCGTGCCCTGGAATCGGATGAGGCCATGCCTGCGCCTGATGCCCCGAAGGTTATGATGGAAGCTTTGGCCTGCATGCATACGGCAGATGAAGCCACAGCGAAGCTTCTTGCCCAGCACATTCGTCAGGAAAAGCTGCGGCTTTTGCCGGACTGCGCCGCCTGCCCTCACCCATGCGGCAGAACGGATGACTACGACACCGCCAAGCTTAGCGAAGACGGCAGCCAAGTGGAGGCCCTGAAACTTGAACTGCTGTCTCGACTGCAAAAACTTGCCATGCAGCAGGGCGATGCTGCGACGCCCGAAGCCGTGAAGCTGCTCCGGGATGGGCTGAACCAAATCGGCTGGGGCTACCGTGCAGAAACGCTGGAAAAAGTGCTGCAGAACTACCCAGGCTGAGTGCTATCATGATAGAAAAAACGGACAAGCAGGTGACCCGAAGGTCATTGTTGCTTGTCCGTTTTACTTTGTTGCTTACGGGATAATCATTCGTCCGCAGGTTTCGCACTCGATAATTTCCGTGCCGGACTTAATCTTGCGCAAAAGCGCCGAAGGCTGCGCCGTGTTGCATCCGCCACACTGGTCATTCAACAATCTTGCCAAAGGCGGTGTGATATGCTTTTTAATGGTGCGGTACTCCTCCATCAGCTTAGGATCAATGCCTGCCGCTGCTTTTTCTGCCACGGCACGCTGAGCTTCCAGCTTGGCCTTCTGCTCAGCAAGCTCCTTATTATAGGATTCACGCAGGGTAACGAACTTCTGCTTTTCCTGAGCCGCTTCCACCTGCAGGGTCTGCTGATTTCTCACAAACTCGCTGGAATCCTTGGCCATGCGGCGCATTTCCTTTTCATAGCTGCTGATGGTCTCACGGCAGCGGGACACTTTGCTCAGCAAGGCCTGCACAGCCGCCAAATCAGCCGGAGCATTCTCTTCCAGCTCCTTGCTGAGGGAAGCCAGCTGCTCCTCGCAACGGGGCAGAGCGTCACGGATGATGTCCATCCGGTCTGCCATTACGGCCACCTGCTCCTCGATTTTCGTATACTGTTCCTTGCGATCAGCAATGAAGTCCCGGCTCTTCTCAAGCTGCTGCCGGGTAGGTGAACGGCGAATTTCCAGTGCAATGCGATCCGCCTTCATGTCCTCTTGCTGATAAGCCCACAGCATTTCCAACTGTTCCATGGGATTCCTCCTTTATCTCCGCGAGGCAAGCCCCGGTGATCAACGAGTATCTCTGCTTCCTTCACATCTTAATCATAGGCATTCAGAAGCGATTTTGTTACACGCACATTCCATTGTACCGCATCCGCATGCTTTTGTAAAGCATCCGCCAGTGCAAAAATGCCGACGGTCTCCGTCGCCGCATGGCCGCATTCAAAGCAGGCAACGCCCTGTTGGCAGGCTGCCAAGGCGTGATGATGATGAATCTCTCCCGACACAAAAGCATCGGCGCCCATTGCCTTCGCCTGCTGCCACATTTCACTGCCTGCGCCGGAACACAACCCCACCCGGTGCACCATGTTTGCGTTTCTGCCCATGGGACGCACCACCGTTTGCAGGTGATCCTGAAGCCAGTGGGTACAGTCTGCCACCGTCATGGGATGGGGCAGATCTCCCACCCGTAGGAAATCCTCGCCTGTAATGTGCTCCAAGCCGATGGTTTCCGCCAGTACATCGTTCATACCGCCGGGAGCACGATCCAGGCAGGTATGAGTCGCAATCAGAGCCTTGTGGCCGCGGATCAGCCGGCACAGAATTGCAGCTTCCCCATCATCTTCCCGCAGGTTCTTCCGTGAAGAAAACATCAGGGGATGATGGGTCACAATCAGGTCAGCGCCGACCTCTTCCGCCTCCTGCGCCACCCCCATGGTGCAATCCAGCGCCACAAGGATGTGATGCACCTGTTTGTCTGGATACCCCAGCAGGAGACCGCTATTGTCATAGTCTTCCTGGGTGTCAAAGGGCGCTTTTTGATCAATAAATTGATAAACCTCCCCTACCGTCAGCACGCACTGTACCTCCTGATGATGTTCAATTGATGATGCAGCTTGGCGATCTCCTCTTCATGGACGTCAGCCGCCAATTGGAGCCCTGCAAGTTTCTTCTCCAGCACCCACTGCCGCCAAGCCAGATACTCCGGCACCAGCGGATTGTCACTTTCCAGCAGCAGAGGCGTGCCCAGGGCAATTTCATCCTCATGCATGTCTGCCCTACCAGGCAGTGCTTTCCACACCAGATAAAACCGTCCCGCTGCCCTGCACAGTTGTTCGGCGACAAAGTGGTAATCCATGTCCTGCACCGTTTGCCGCACCACTTCCTGATCCGTATGGGCAGACAAAATCAGCGCTGCTCCCCGGATACGGTCTCTGCCCTGCTGCACAATATCCGCCATGGTTTTCCCGCCCATGCCGGTAATGGAAATGCAGTCCACAGGCGCATCCAGTGCGTTCAAGCCATTGGCGCAGACCAGTTTCACCCGGTCTTCCAGTCCCTGCCTCCGCACCTGTTCCCGTGCATGCTGCAGCGCCTTTTCACTGATGTCCGCAAGAATCATTCGCTGACAGATGCCCTGCTTAAGCAGATGGCAAGGCAGCAAGCCATGATCCGTGCCGATGTCCGCCCCCAGCTCGCAGGGCTCGTAAAGAGATGCAGCCAATGTTAATCGTTCGTCCATGTATCCTCCACGGAAAAGGAGGAACCCTTTAGAAAGCGGCTCCTCCTTACAGTCAAAACTCATTCTTCCAGATAGTCCCGCAGTTTCTTGCTCCGGCTGGGATGGCGAAGCTTCCGCAGTGCCTTGGCTTCAATCTGCCGGATGCGCTCCCGAGTCACGTTAAATTCCTTGCCAACTTCCTCCAAGGTGCGCAGTCTGCCGTCCTCAAGCCCGAAGCGCAGGGTCAGCACTTTCTTTTCTCGAGGGGTCAAGGTGTCCAGCACTTCCTGTAATTGTTCCTGCATGAGGGCAAAGGAAGCCGTTTCCGCCGGGGTAGGTGCCGACTCATCCTTAATGAAGTCCCCCAAGTGGCTGTCTTCCTCTTCACCGATGGGGGTTTCGAGGCTTACAGGCTCCTGGGCAATCTTCATGATTTCCCGCACCTTGCTTTCCGGAATGCCCATTTCCTTGGCAACTTCCTCCGCCGTGGGTTCCCTGCCATATTCCTGTAGCAACTGGCGATTGACTCGAATCAGCTTATTAATCGTCTCCACCATGTGGACGGGAATGCGGATGGTACGTGCCTGATCGGCAATAGCCCTGGTAATGGCTTGACGAATCCACCAGGTGGCGTAGGTGGAAAACTTGAATCCCTTTCGGTAGTCGAACTTTTCCACGGCCTTGATCAAGCCCAGATTCCCCTCCTGAATCAAATCAAGGAAGAGCATACCTCGACCTACATATCGCTTAGCAATGGACACCACCAGCCGAAGGTTTGCCTCACTCAGCTTTTTCTTTGCTGCTTCCTTTTCTTCCGGCGTACCATTCTCAAGGACCTTTGCAATTTCAATTTCCTCTTCTGCCGTCAGCAGGGGAACTTTTCCAATCTCCTTCAGGTACATGCGCACAGGATCATCAACGCTGATGCCTTCCGGCACGGAAAGATCAAGCTGTTTTTCCTCCTCTGCCGGAGAAGTTTTATCCCCCGCTTGCGATGCGGCAGCCGCATCATCGCTGGTTACGGTAATGCCCAAGGCTTCCATGGTTTCAAGCACTTTATCCAGCTGATCCGGCTCCATTTCCATTTCCATCAGGCGATCCATCACTTCTTTATACGTCATGGTGCCTTTACTGCGTCCATAATCATAGAGCTCATTCAGCTTTGCCTGACGGGCATCCGGAGAAAGCGTCATTTGAAACCACTCCTTTTCGACCGTCTACACGGTCACGGTCTGCACAGCATCAGCGGCAGACGTCGGTCCATAACATCCATCACATTTTCAGGTCGTTGGCGGACGCTGAAAGCGTCCCATGGCACCTTCTTGCTTCAGGCGGTCACACCGCCGTATTCTCTGTTTCTTCCTTAGTCAAGATACCCGGACAGAAGCCGTCCCCGGCTGGGATGGCGAAGCTTGCGCAGTGCCTTCGCTTCAATCTGCCTGATCCGTTCACGGGTCACATTGAAGTAAGCGCCCACTTCTTCCAGCGTCCGCATACGTCCGTCCTCCAGGCCGAAGCGAAGGATCAGCACCTGCTGTTCACGGGCAGTCAGGGTATCCAGCACGGAGGCCAACTGCTCCTTCATCATGGACATGGAGGCCGCTTCCTCCGGGCTCTGGGACGTTTCATCCGCAATAAAGTCGCCAAAGCGGCTGTCCTCTTCCTCACCGACAGGAGCATCAATGCTGCGGGGTTCGCTGGTCAGGCAGATTAACTCTTCCACCCGCTTCACGGACAGGTTCATCCGCTGGGCAATCTCCTCCGTGGTGGGGTCACGGGTCAGTTCCTGGGTCAATTCCCGGCGAACACGCATCAGTCGGTTCACGTGCTCCACCATGTGGACAGGAATACGGATGGTGCGCGCCTGATCGGCAATGGCACGGGAAATCGCCTGACGAATCCACCAGGTGGCATAGGTAGAGAACTTATAGCCACGGCGGTAGTCGAATTTTTCCGCCGCCTTGATCAGACCCAGATTGCCTTCCTGAATCAAGTCCAGCAGCTGCATGCCGCGACCCACATAATGCCGTGCCAAAGAAACCACCAGGCGCAGGTTGGCGGAAATCAGCTGCTTCTTTGCATCTGCATCTCCTGCTTCAATCCGCTTTGCCAGTTCCACTTCTTCTTCCGCTGTCAGCAGAGGCGTAGCGCCAATCTCCCGCAAATACATCCGCACCGGGTCAGACAGGCTGTCGTCGTAAGTATCCGTATAGGCAGCCGCACTGTCATTCTTCGTCGGTTCAGCTGCCGCTTCATCCACCACTTCAATTTTCATGGACTGGAGTGTATCCAATACAGCATCCATCTGCTCCGCATCCATGCCAAGGCCATCCAGCTGATCGGCAATTTCCTGACAGGTCAGTTTGCCCTGTTCACGTCCCAGTTCATAAAGATCGTTCAGTTTCTCTTGGCGAACGTCCGTTGAAAGTGTCACGGGAATCCTCACTCCTATTACTCTGTCTGCACGTTATAGCTGCGTTGACCTGCGAGCTTTCAGCTGATTCAGCTGTGCGCTAAGCTGCTGCACCTGCATCATCGCTTCCCGTTTTTCCTCGCCGGTCATACTGTTAACGTTCTGCATAATGGTTCTTATCTGTCGTTCAATGCGCTTGCGGCGCAAAGAAGAAAGGCAATCCTCTGCCATGCGGATCAGTTGATCCGTATCCTCCGACGGCGGTGTCAGAAGAAGGCGACCCACACGAGCCCGGATGTCCTCTCGATCCTGAAATGCATCCACCAAGGCTGCGGGAGAGTCTCCCTCCTTCAGCCTTGTATAGAGAGATTTCAGCAAAGGGTCATCAAAATCCTGCTCAGAAATGATATCTGAAGGCAATCTTCTTGTGCCCAGGAGAGAAATCAACATTTCCTGGGCTCGCAGTTCATCATCGGTACCGTCTGTTGCGGGTGTTCGCCTGGCAGCAGCAGCAGCGGGTTTCTGCGCCGCTTCGTGCGTCCGAGGAGCCGTCTGCCCGATCTGTGCCATGAGTACTTCCCGGCTGAAGCCCGTCTGCACCATCAACTGCTGCAGATGATTCTCCATTTCCACCGGCTCAAGCCCTTTCAGGATCTGGGCACAGGCCTTTGCGTACTCGGTTCTTCCCTCTTGAGTGGATAGATCAAATTGATCCTTCAGCCGACGCATACGGTAGGTTGCCGGCGAAAGGGCAGGAAGTTTTTCAAAGCCCTCCAGCCCATCCCGGCGGATAAACTCATCCGGATCCAGCCCGTCAGGAAAATCCAGCACTCTGGCCGGAATGCCTTCCGCTTCCAGAATGTCCAAGCCTCGAAGGATGGCATGCTGCCCGGCACTGTCTCCATCATAACTCAGGTACACCTTCGGGGCAAACCGCTTGAGCAGCCGCGCCTGCTCATTGGTCAGTGCCGTACCAAGGGTAGCACACACGCCTGTCACGCCAAACTGGGTCAGAGACACCACATCCATGTAGCCCTCCACCAGCACCACACGTTCCAGATGCCGCTCCTTCCGCAACAGATTGGCCGCATAGACCCCCAATCGTTTGTTGAACACAGGGGTATCTGACGTATTCAAATACTTGGGCTGTCCCTCGCCTAAAATACGGCCGCCGAAAGCCAGCACATTGCCGTACTGGTCAATGATGGGAAAAATGGCTCGATTGCGGAACATGTCAAAGGCTCGCTTCGGCCGTTTGGTACCGTCCGGCAGGGTCTCTTCATCCTTCA
>CAVKHY010000047.1:10316-18074 GCA_963656345.1 bacterium
CCCGCTGATCCCGCTTTCGCTGCCAGTCCGGGTCGTTTTCCATCTGCGGCAGAGGCATATGCAGCTGATCTGCCAGGAACCGAACTGCCTCCGGGAAATCCAGCCGTTCGATTTCCATGATGAACTGAATCACACTGCCGCCGGCCTTGCAGCCGAAGCAGTAGTACAGCTGCTGCTCCGCATCCACGGAAAAGGAAGCGGTCTTTTCCCCGTGAAAGGGGCACAAGCCCCAATAGCGATGTCCGTTCTTTTTCAGAGGAACATAGCCGGATACAATCTGCACAATATCAGCCCGTGCCCGGAGTTCATCCAGCCACGCAGCAGGAAAGCGTGATGCCATCTTTGCCCCACCTGTCCTATTCTTTCGCCAAAGCCGGTGTTTTTCCTGCTTCTTTCAGCAAAATCCATCCAAGTCTGTGGAAAAGCGCACGAAATACAGCCTATGCGCATCTCTCTCCCTTAATTGCCTGCTGAGAAGCCGTTGGGAATAAAAAGTCTTTCATAGGTGCGAATGGCAAACCGATCCGTCATGCAGCTGAGATAATCCGCCACGGCACGATCCATGCCATCCCGATAGCCAATAAGCAGGAATTCCTCCGGCATTTCGCTTGCGTGCTCGGCATAATGAGCAAAGAGTGCTTTCATCACATGGTCGCACTTGGCTTCCTCCTTGGCACGCCACTCATCCCGATACACCTTTTCAAACATAAACTCCCGCAATCCGTCCATGGCTTCCTGCACCAAGGGGCTCATGGCCAGCATGGGCTGATCCTTGCTGTTTTCCACCACATCCAGAATCATGGTATTGATTCTTTCTCCGTGGGTCTTACCCAGCACTCGCAAACAATCTGCCGGCAGCTCAAAGGGCTGAAGAATGCCGCCCCGAAGTGCGTCATCCAAATCATGATTCAGGTAAGCAATGCGATCCGCCCGGCGAACACACTGACCCTCCAAGGTAGAAGGAAATTGCTTGCCGCTGTGGCACAGGATGCCGTCCCGCACTTCCCAGGTCAGGTTCAGCCCGTTGCCGTCGTTTTCCAGCACCTCCACCACACGCTTGCTTTGTTCATTATGGCGGAAGCCCTCCGGCAGCAGTTCATCCAGAGAGCGTTCCCCAATATGTCCGAAGGGGGTATGCCCCAAATCGTGCCCCAGGGCAATGGCCTCTGTCAGGTCTTCATTCAGCCGAAGCGCCCGGGCAATGGTGCGTGCCACCTGTGCCACTTCCAGCGTATGGGTCAGGCGAGTGCGGTAATGGTCACCTTCCGGAGCCAGAAAGACCTGGGTCTTAAACTTCAGCCTTCGGAACGCCTTGCAGTGAATAATGCGATCCCGGTCACGCTGGAAATCCGTCCGCAGGGTACAGGGGGTAACCGGCTTTTCTCGTCCACGGCTTTCGACGTTTTTCATCGCAAAGGATGACAAACGCCGCTGCTCTTCCGCCTCAAGCTCTTCCCGGATGGTCATGCTTCCCCCTGCCTTTCTGCAAGTGATGATGAATGTATACAACATTTGCCTTGCAAAATCCTCTTTTTCCACAACCTAGGGCACAAAAAAAGACGGAAACAATGCAGTTCCGTCTCTTATGACCTTAATCCTCCGCCAGGCGAAGAATCATTTGCTCCAGCTGAGCTACGGAATAAGCCTGTTCGTCTGCCATGGCCCATTCCTCGGGAGAACCATAGCCATAGCACGCCGCAATGGTCGGCAAGTGATTGGCCTTGCCTGCCAGCATATCTCCGGCTCTATCCCCCACCATCACCGCTTTCGCCGGGTGCATTTCTTCCAGCAGCATGGCAAGATTCTCCGCTTTGGTGTAACCGTCCCGGTATCCCTGTGCTCTTTCAAAGCACTCCTTCACCCCGAGAAATTCCATGGACGCATCCAAATAGGCAGCATTCCCGTTGCTGACAATCACCAACCGGGCACAGGACTGCACCCGATGCAGCATTTCCTTCATGCCGGGGAAAATGCGCTGGTATGCCGAAAGTAACGCCAGTTCTGCCTTTTCCCTGAGGGCAAGGTACTCCTCTCCACGCTCTTCCGGCACGTTCATCAGGGCAATGGATTCCACGTTGGTGGGGCCGTTGCACTGCATCAGTTCCCGATCCGGTCTGTCCGGCAATCCCATGTGCACCAATGCGTAGCGTACTTCCTCAATGCATAGCCTCATGCTGTCGGCAATGGTGCCGTCCCAGTCCATAAAGATAACAGGCTTCACAATTTTCCTCCTTATGAGCGAGTCTCCACCAGCTTCACGTTTTCTTTCCCCAGCTGCTGCATCATGCGGGTCAGGCAGGCTTCCGATGCATCACACCAGTTCAGTTTGGGCGCAAGCAGGGTGATTTTCTCCTCCGGAATATGTAGGTATACAGGCACACTGCCCGGATGCAAGGCCAATGCCGCCAGTGCCGCATCCATCTGCCTGCGAGGCAACTGTAGGTAAAGCTTTTGTGCAGCCGACTTGGCCTGCTGAGCATCGGTAGCAGGCTGAACACGGGGCGTTTGATGCCGCGCCGAGGTATAAGCGGCACGGGGACGGGCGTTTTGAACGCCCTGCCACTCTGTCAGCTTGGTGACGCTGTCCACCAGCAGTTTCGGTGCTTCCTCCTCCCGAATGGAAAGCTTGCCCGTCAGCACCACGGTGGCATCCACCGTCAGCATGGCCTGGTACAGATCGTACACCTTGGGAAACACCAAACATTCAATCTGGCCTGTCAGGTCTTCCAAGGTAACAAAGCCCATGTAGGCGCCTTTCTTGGTTGCCTTTCCTTTAGCCTCCACCAGAATGCCACCCATGGCCACGGTCATGCCGTCCAGACTCAAGCCCTGATCTTCCCGTTCTTCCAGCCCCAGCAGATCCGCTGTGGAAAAGGTCAACTTGCTCAGTTTTTCCCGATAATCATCCAGGGGATGCCCGGTAATGTACACACCCGTCATTTCCTTTTCCATGGCCAGGCGTGTTCCGGCAGGATAATCCGGAACCTGCGGCAGCTCATCCCTGCTTTCGATGCCTACATCTTGCCCGGCAAAAGCCATATCAAACAGACTCAACTGACCGCTTACGTTTTGCTTCCGCTGGACCATGTTGGCATCCATGGCACGTTCATACACTGCCAGCATTTGAGGACGGGTAGCGTGCATGCTGTCAAAGGCACCGGCACGAATCAGACTCTCCACCACTCGTTTGTTGACAAGGCCGGTATCAATGCGGCGGCAGAAATCGAAAATATCCCGGAAAGCACCTTTCTTCCGTTCCTGAATGATGGCCTCCGCTGCACCCTCACCTACGTTTTTGACTGCGCCGAAGCCGAAAAGAATGCCCAGGACGCCGTCCCCGGTTTTTTCCACGGTAAACTTCCAGCCGGAGGCATTCACATCCGGGGGCAGAATCGGCACATTGCGGCTTCGGCAATACTGAATGTATCCGGCAATCTTGCCTGCATTGCCGAAGACGCTGTTCATGATGGCTGCCATAAACTGCACCGGATAGTGCCGCTTCAGCCAGCCGGTTTCCATACACACCACACCATAGGCAGCAGCATGAGATTTATTAAAGGCATAGGAAGCAAAGGAGATCATTTCATCATAGATCTGATCCGCCACCTTTTCATCCACCCCGTTGCGGACACAGCCGGGGATAACAACCTTTCCTTGCTCATCCACCATACCGTGAACGAAGTATTCCCGCTCCTGCTCCATCACCTTGTGTTTCTTCTTGGCCATGGCACGGCGAACCAAATCGCTGCGGCCGTAGCTGTACCCGGCCAAATCCCGCACAATCTGCATGACCTGTTCCTGGTACACCATGCAGCCATAGGTTACTTCCAGGATGGGGCGAAGCTTCTCTGTTTCATAATGGACGCTGCTGGGATCCTGCTTGCCGGCAATATACCGGGGAATAGACTCCATCGGGCCCGGACGGTACAGAGAAATAGCGGCAATAATATCCTCAAAGCAGGCAGGTTTCATGTTCATCAGGAAGGAGCGCATACCGTTGCCTTCCAACTGGAACACGCCATCCGTGTCACCCTTGGAGATCATGTCGTACACGCTGGCATCATCCAGAGGAATATCCTCTGGCTTCATGTTCACGCCTTCCTGCTTCATCATGTCCAGGGTGTCCCGAATCACCGTCAGGGTTCGCAGGCCAAGGAAGTCCATTTTCAGCAAGCCCAGCCGCTCAATGGTGCCCATGGGAAATTGGGTGGTAATCACCTCATCATTTCGCTGAAGGGGTACGTATTCAATCACAGGCTTGCCGGTAATGAGCACGCCGGCAGCATGGGTGGATGTATTCCGGGGCATGCCTTCCAAGGTCATAGCCGTATCGATCAGCCGCTTCACTTCAGGCTGTTCTTCATACATCCGGTGCAGCTGTGGCGAAATTTGCAGTGCCTTTTCCAAGGTAATGCCCAGTTCCATGGGTACCGCTTTGGCAACCGTATCGGTTTCCTGATAGCTCATGCCCAGTACTCTGCCCACATCCCGAATCACACCTCTGGCCGCCATGGTGCCGAAGGTAATGATCTGGCTGACATGATCCGCCCCGTATTTCCGTGCCACATAATCAATGACTTCCTGTCGGCGTTCGTAGCAGAAGTCCACGTCAATATCCGGCATGCTGACCCGTTCCGGATTCAAAAACCGTTCGAACAGCAGCTGATACTTCAGCGGATCCAGCATGGTGATGCCCATGGAATAGGCCACAATGGATCCTGCGCCGCTGCCCCGACCCGGGCCGACCATGATGCCCTGGGACTTGGCATAGTGAATGAAATCCCACACAATCAGGAAGTAATCCACGTACCCCATGCCGGAAATCACGCCAAGCTCGTACTCCAGCCGCTGATAGGGCTCATCCTTCTCCGTTGCCTCCGGGTACAGCCGTTTCATGCCTTCCCGGCAGATGCGGTTCAGCATCTGGTAGGCTGTTTCCCCTTCTGGCACGGGATAGTGGGGCAAACGGGTAACGCCGAATTCGAAGGAAACATTGCATCTCTCTGCAATCTCGTGGGTGCGATCCACCGCATCCGGCACGGCTGCGAAAAGCCGCCGCATTTCCGTTTCGCTTTTCACATACAGCTGGCGTGTTTCCATCCGCATGCGGCTTTGATCTTCCAACGTTTTGCCTGTCTGGATGCACATCAGCACTTCCTGCGCGTCTGCGTCCTTTTCCTCCAGGTAATGGCAGTCGTTGGTGGCCACCAGCGGCACCTGCATCTCACGGGCGATTTGAATCAACCGAGGCAAAACAATCTTCTCATCCCGAATGCCATGATCCATGATCTCCACAAAGAAATGATCCTTGCCGAAGATCTCCTGCATCTCCCGAATGTAGTCTCTCGCCCCCTGATACTGCTCAGACAGCAACAGTTTAGGCAAGTCGCCGGAAATGCAGGCGGAAAGGGCGATCAGCCCCTCGTGATGCTGACGAATCAAATCATAATCCATGCGGGGCTTATAGTAATAGCCGGTCAGAAAGCCTTCACTGACCAGATACATCAGGTTTTGATAGCCTGTATTATTTTCACACAGCAGAATCAGGTGGCTGTAGTCTCTGGCGGCAGCACTCTTATCCAACCGATTGCGGCACACATAAACTTCGCAGCCGATAATGGGCTTGATGCCTGCCTCCTTCATGGCATTGTAAAAATCGATCACGCCGTACATCACGCCGTGATCCGTAATGGCGCAGCTATCCATGCCCAATGCCTTGATGCGTTCTACCAGCTTCGGAATGCGGCAGGCGCCATCCAGCAGGCTGTATTCCGTGTGTAAATGCAAATGGGTAAACATGGCATCCTGCACTCCTTCGCTATGCTAATCAGCCGAAGACAATCTGTCCGGCTCTCGTTACCACACTCTGCATGGTAAACCCTTGTTTCTGCACGGCAACCACTCGCTGCAGCTTCTTCATTTTCTTCGTTGCCAAATAGGCGGCTATGTCCTTCCGCCCTTGCTCCGGCAGCACGGCGCCGTACATGTCCGCAAAGGCTTTGGCATGGTCGTAGGTCAGTTGGATACGGTTCTTGCCTTTCTGCCATGCGCCCAGCGCTTTGACCCCCCGTTGAATCTGCCCCTGATGGCTGGCGCCCTTCACGTTGTCCCCATGTTGGCGGTAATCCACAAGGGGGGCATCCACCATAATCACATGCCCGAAGGCAGCAGCCGACAAGGCAAGAAACCAGTCATGCATCACCATTTTCGCCGGATCTCCGTAGTTGACTGCCAGCTTCTTCAAAGCCTCGTTCATCAAAATGGTGCAGCCGGTCACATTGTTCTGCACCAGCAGCCGGCGGAAGGACGTTGCGCTTCTGTCCCAGCCCTGATGATCGAAAAAGCTGTCATGGAGTGTTTTCCCATCCGCATTGATGACCCGGCAGTCGCTATGCACAAGCAGGGGCGTATCTTCTCCATATTGTTTTTCTGCCCGTTCCATGGTCTGCCTGCACCTGCTGAGCCGATCAGGGTGCCAGAAATCGTCCTGATCACACAAGGCAATATAGGGAGCACCGCTCTGCTCCAGCAGGCTCCAGAAATTCCCCACGGCGCCCAAGCCTGCGTTCTGCTGTGCGCCCATGGCAAACCGACTGTCCGCCGTGCAGACCTGCAGGAGGGTCATGTAGGTATCATCCTGAGAGCCGTCATCCTGCAGAAGCACACGAAATGAAGGATCATCCTGTCCCCGCAGGCTGACCAGCTGTTCCGGCAGATACCGGGCGCCGTTGTAGGCGGCCAGCAGCACATCGATCTTCTTCACCACTCGACGCCCCATTTCATGAAAAATTGGCACACCGACCGAATCTGCCGTAGTACGCCCTTGACGCTTCGGGTATTTTCCCGAGCCCAGTTATGGGTCACACACATATCCGGATGATAGATAATCGGTCCCAGCTGGGCAGCCCGGCGGCTTAAATCGGAATCCTCCTGATAAAGGAAGAACCGCTCATCAAAGCCTTTCAATTCTTTGAAGGTCTTTGTGCGAATCATGAGAAAGCAGCCAGTGGCAAACTTCACCTTCAAAGGATGGCTCAAATCATCATCCGCCATGGTGTATTCACGTCTCCAGCGGACAAAGGGGCCGCCCAGCTTTTCCAGAAACCCGCCCAGCAGATAATGAACGGTGGGCTGTTTCTTGGGCAAAAGCTGATCCGTTCCGTCCGCATTCAGCACATGAGGAGTCAAAATCACCACGTTGGGATGTTCTTCCATGTACTGCACCATGCGGCTGATCACATCCGGCTCAAAGGTAACGTCTGGATTGACCAAGATGTGATAATCGCTTTCCAGCTCATTCAACACCACATTGTTGCCCCGGCCGAATCCCAGATTTCTCGTCTGCGGACGTACCTTCACACCGGGATGCGCCCAGCGGATGCGCTGCGCCGTGTCGTCCTCCGGCGTGTTGTCTACCAAATACACGTCCACCGTAGCATCGGACGCATCCAGGCAATCCACTGCCCGAAGTGCCTCATCCCCCGCATGGTAGAGCACCATGCAGGCAGAGATTTTCGCCACTGACACAGCCAACCCCTCCCTTATGTGAAACGTCTGCATGTCATTGTACCTTTCCCGGCCTGTTTTGTCCAGTGCTTCACAGAAATTGTCAGAATGCTAATGATCGATACACTCTTCGCTACCATGCCATCACGACAAACCTCGAAATACTTCATTGCATTCGTCCATAAGAATTGCAAAGAATCGAGTAGGAGGGAGTGACTAACTCCCGACCTCTCACCGCACCGTGCGTACCGT
>CAVKHY010000048.1:0-17873 GCA_963656345.1 bacterium
TGTAGTCTCGAAACTTTTGTTTTTTCGAGTGTCTACTCTGGAGGGAGCATATCAAACTTGAGAAGCCGTTTCGCTTTTTCGTATCAAAAAAATCCGAGGTCGAGTGTTCATCTCAACCTCGAATTTTAATTGATTGTTTTTACTTGCTTTCCTTCGCTTCCAGCACCTTTTCAGGGGTGGTGCCCACCTTGGCGTTGGCATCACGGACGTGATTACGCACACGCATGGTGATGCACTTCTTGGGGCACTTTTCGGCGCAGGCACCGCAGCCGGTGCAGGCATCGGTGATGTCGTGGGGATGACGAACTTCGCCAGCCACAGCCTCAAACTGGCAGGTACGCTTGCACATGCCGCAGCCGATGCAAACATTCTTGTCAATGACAGCTTCCTTCCGATGATCCCAATCAGCCGTCAAGGCTCCGGTGGGGCAAGCCTCAGCGCACATCATGCAGCCGCGGCACTTCTCACGGTCAATGACAGGCAGATTGTTCACCATGGTAATAGCGCCAAACTTGCAGGCCTTTTCGCAGCGAGTGCAACCGATACAGCCAATCTTGCAATTGTCAGATACCAGCTTGCCGCGCTCAGCCGCGCGGCAGCGCAGCTGCACAGGCTGACGGACAGGCAAAAGCTCCAACACATGCTTCGGGCAGGCAGCCACGCACTTGCCGCAGCTCTGGCACTTTTCTTCATCCACCACAGCAATCTTCAAACGCTCATCGACATGAATCGCATCGAAGGGGCAGGCACGGACGCAGGTACCCAAGCCGAGGCAAGCATATTTGCACATACGGTTGCCATCGCTTACCAAGGACGCCGCAACGCAATCCTGAATACCGGTGTAGTTGAATTTGTTGCCGCAGTGTTCAATATCACCCTGGCAAAGCACCGTAGCCACCTTCTTCACGCCGGTGTCTACCGCTTCAACGCCCATGATCTTGGCAACCTTCGTAGCTACCTCTGCGCCGCCAACCGGGCAAGCATTCACCGGAGCCTTGCCGGAAGCAATGGCATCGGCACATCCATCACAGCCAGGGAAACCGCAGCCGCCGCAGTTTGCGCCGGGCAGCACTTCACGCACAGCATCACGCTGAGGGTTTCCGGGTACCGCGAATACCTTGGAAGCAACCGTCAGCAGGATGCCAAACAAAAGACCCATGCCGCCCAGCGCGAGGGCCGCATACAAAATCTCCACGATGTGTCCTCCTCATTGATTGAATTCGCAAGATACCCTTACTTAATGAGACCGCCGAAGCCGGAGAAAGCGATAGCCATCAGGCCAGCAGTAATCAGCGCCCCCGGGAATCCATCCATCCACTTCGGCATGCGGCTGTTCGCCAACCGTTCCCGAATGCCAGAGAAAAGGACAATGGACAGTGTGAAGCCCAGTGCGGCACAGCAGCCGCTGAGTACGCTCTCCACCAGACCATAGCCGCTGTCAGAGTTCAGCACAGCCACGCCCAGCACGGCGCAGTTGGTGGTGATCAGGGGCAGATAAACACCCAAGGCCTGATATAGAGAATAGCTGTACTTCTTCAGTGCCATTTCCACCACCTGCACCAGCACGGCAATGACCAGGATGAAGGCGATGGTACGCATGTACATCAGATCCAGCGGAACCAGCAAATAATGCTCCACCAGCCAGGTCATCAGGGAGGACAAAGTCATCACAAAGGTCACGGCCATACCCATACCAAAGGCGGTGTCCATTTTCTTAGACACACCCAGGAAGGCGCAAATGCCGAGGAACTTGTTCATGACATAGTTGTTCACCAGAAGAGAGCCGACCAGAATGGTCAAGTAAGTATTCATGCCAGCTTCTCCTTTCCGGCCTTTTTGGCAGCCGCAGACTTCTTAATGGAATTGACCAGCACCAGCAGCAGACCCAAGGTAATGAAACCGCCGGGAACCTTCAACATGATCTCCATGGGCTGATAAGCCGCAGGCATAATCTGCGCACCGAAGATGGTGCCGCTGCCCAGCAGCTCACGAATGCAGCTCAGCAGGGTAATGGCACAAGTGAAGCCAAGACCCATGCCTAGGCCGTCAGCCAAGGAAGCCAAAGGCGGATTCTTGAAAGCGAAGGACTCCGCACGGGCGAAGATAATGCAGTTCACCACGATCAAAGGAATGTACACGCCCAATGTCTGACTCAGATCCGGCAAGAAGGCCTTCAGCAGCATTTCCACAATGCTCACGAAAGAAGCAATCACCACCACGAAGGCAGGAATACGAATCTTATCGGAAATCACATTGCGCAGCAAAGAAATGAACAGGTTCGAGCACACCAGCACAGCCGTGGTAGCCAAACCCATGCCAATGCCGCTGGATGCAGCAGTGGTAATGCCCAAGGTAGGGCACATACCCAGCATCAGCACAAAGGTGGGATTTTCGGTGATCAGTCCATTCAAGAAGACCTTGAAGAAGCTGTTCTTTTGATCCTTAGCCATGCTTCTTCACCTCCCCAAAAGGTTTCGGCATGGTAAACTTATCAATGGTAGGTGTTACCACGTTCATGAACAGAATAGCGAAGCTGCAGCCTTCCGGATAAGAAGCATAGGCACGAATCACAAACAGCAAAATACCGCAGCCAACGCCCATGATCAGCTTACCGATGTTGGTAACAGGGCTGGTAGCATAGTCCGTTGCCATAAAGAATGCGCCAAGCATCAGGCCGCCTGCAAAGATCTGATACAGTGCAACTTCTGCGCCGTCCTTCAGCAGATAGCAGATGAACACCGTACCGATGAAGGATACGGGAATGCGCCAGTCAATCACCTTACGAACCAGCAGATAAATGCCGCCTGCGATGATGGCCAGCTTGCAGGTTTCGCCCAGCACGCCGCCGCAGTTGCCCAGCAACAGATCCATCAGCTTCAGATCGCCAATCGTGCCGCCGCCCAAGGTTGCCAAGGGCGTTGCACCGGAGGCTGCGTCCACTGCATACTTCGTTGCAGGGTACTTTGCCATAATGTCGCTCCAGCTGATGAACAGAATGGCACGAGCAGCCAAGGCGGGATTCATAAAGTTGCTGCCGATGCCGCCGAAAATCTGCTTCACCAGAACGATGGCCAGCAGACTGCCGATCACGGCAATCCACACAGGGGCATCAGCCGGCAGATTGTAAGCCAGCAGGAGACCGGTCACCACAGCGCTCCAGTCGCCAATGGTAGACTTTTGCTTCGTCAGCTTTTCATAGAGGAATTCAGCAAGGACGGCCGTAATCACGGAAACCGCAATCAGCAATGCCGCATGATCGCCAAAGAGTACGATGCTCGCAATGCCGGCCGGAGCCAGAGCAATGCACACATCCTGCATGATCCGCCTCGTTGAAGCTTTTGCCCGCAGATGCGGCGAGGAGGATACAGCCAAAGATTTTTGCATAGGTCAACCCTCCTTCTTCGCAGCCGCCTGCTTGCGGCGGGTATTGATTACTTTTTTCGCCATGCGGAAAGACTGGGTCAAGCTGCGCTTGGCTGGGCATACAAAGGTGCATGCACCGCACTCGATGCAGTTCATAACGCCGTACTGTTCAGCTGCCTCGTACTTGTCATTGCGGATAGCAGCATCCATACGGGCAGGAGTCAACAGCATGGGACAGGCCTGAATGCAGCGGCCGCAGCGAATGCAGGCACTTTCCTGAGGCTCCATAGCTTCTTCCCCGAGGCAAAGAATGCCGGAGCACCCCTTCGTCACAGGAATATCTGTACGGCAGATGGCCATGCCCATCATAGGGCCGCCGTAAATGAACTGCTTTACGTTCGCCTTCATGCCGCCGCAAGCTTCAATCAGAGCTTCGACCGGTGTACCGATACGCACAAGGAAATTGCCGGGATTATTCACCAAGCCGCCCACGGTCGTCACCCGACGAATCAGGGGCATCCCCTTCCGAATGGCCTGATCAATGGCGTACACCGTGCCCACGTTGCAAACCACGCAGCCCACATCCAGCGGCAGACCGCCGCAGGGAACTTTCCGCTTCGTGATGGCATAAACCAGCTGTTTTTCACCGCCCTGGGGGTAACGGACAGGCAGTGCCTTCACCGTAATACCTTCCACATTTGCAGCAGCGGACTGCAAGGCCGTAATGGCATCCGGCTTATTATTTTCAACGCCGATGACTGCTTCCTTCACGTCCAGTGCCAGCATCATCAGGTGAAGACCGTCGATGATCTCATCTGCCTTCTCCAACATCAGGCGATGATCCGCCGTCAGGTAAGGCTCGCACTCAGCGCCGTTGACGATCAGCTTTTCGATAGTCTTGCCCGGCGCAGGAGACAGCTTGACAGCCGTGGGGAAGGTAGCGCCGCCCATGCCGACAATACCGGCATCCCGGACAATCTTCGCCAGCTCTTCCTTGGTCAGGGATTCAGGATGATCGCAAGGCGTAAGATCCACCCAGGTATCCTGATAGTCATTATCAATGACCACCGCCAGCGATTCACTGCCATTGGCCAGCACGCAGTTCTGCACAGCCACTACCTTACCGGACACAGACGAATGCACCGGTGCGGATACAAATCCACCCGCTTCACCAATCACCTGGCCAATCTTGACCAAGTCTCCTTTATTGACTGTTGCCTTTGCCGGTGCACCAATATGCTGCGACAGCGGAATGACAACCCGCGGCGGTGCGGCCAGCTCTGCAATGGCATTTCCGCCATTAACAGCCTTGCCGTTTTCTCCCTCATGGGGATGGATTCCGCCGGGAAACAGACGCGTTCCAAACACGGACAAAAGTCCCCCTTCCAGCTTGTATGTTAAAATGCCTGACCGAACATCAGGAAAATCACACGAACTTATTATAGCATATTTTCACCCCGTTCGTACAGTGTTTTTTCTTATCTAGTAACTTTTTTCAACCCATTTGCCACGAAAAGAAATAAGACCGTGTGAATTTTGTTTCGCACAGTCTTGCTTCTTCTACATGTTCTGCTTAATCTTCTCTCCATGATCCAGCATAGTGGCAGCATGGTTTTTAGCGGAATCCAACGTCTCCGTTCCGCCGCCCAGCATTCGGGCCACCTCGTTGATCCGCTCCTCGTGGGACAGCATCCGCACACTGGTGCTTGTCCGATCCTCCGCAACGCTTTTCTCTACCAGAAACTGATGATCCGCCATAGCAGCAATCTGCGGAAGATGGGTGACACAAATCACCTGCCGGCTGCGGGCAATGGCCGCCATTTTTTCCGCCACGACCTGAGCCATGCGGCCGCTGATGCCGGTGTCAATTTCATCAAACACCATGCAGCCAACGCCACCTTTTTCCGCCTCCAAGGACTTCATGGCAAGCATCAGCCGGGAAAGCTCGCCGCCGGAAGCAATCTTCGCCAGCGGCTTCAGCGGTTCTCCCGGGTTGGGGGAAATCATGAATTCCACCTGATCGTCCCCATTAGGCTGGGGCATCAGCTGCTTTTCCCGCTCCAGAAATGCAACGGAAAAGCGTGTTTTCTCCATGCCCAGATCCTGCAGTTGCTGCATCATCTGCTGCTCGAACACAGCTGCCAAGGCATGCCTGGATGCCGTCAGCTGCCGTGCTAAACTACGGTATTCAGCCAGCAGCCGCTTATGTTCCCGCCCCATTTCTGCCACCTGCTGATCCATGGAAGAAAAGCGGTCAAACTCCTCCTGCATTTCTTCCTGACGGCGAAGCACCGCTTCCATGGTATCCCCATACTTACGCTCCAGCCGATGGATCAGGTCAAGACGGTTTTCTACCTGCTCCGCCCGATGAGGATCGAAATCGCTGCTTTCTGCCATACCAGCCAGATCGTAACCAATCTCCTGTAATTCATAATAAGTGCTCTCGCACCGAGATGCCAAGGAGGCGTAGGGCTCCCCTATCTCCGTCAGACCCTTCAGCGCATCCGTTGCCGTTTTCAGCCGTGTCAAAAGAGATGCATTGTCTTCCCCTGCGGCGACAGCACCGTAGGCCGTTTGAACGGCGGCAATGATTTTTTCCGCATGACGGAAACGATCTCGCTCCTGCGTTAATGCCGCCTCTTCGCCCGGCTTCAGTCCGGCCTTTTTCAGTTCTTCAAGGGACTGCTTCAGCTCATTCATGCGGTAATGTTTCTGCTCATTTTCCCGCACAAGATGGGCATATTGGCGATGATTAGCGAGGAACGCACTTTGGGCATCTGCTACCTGAGATAAAAGCCGCTCATGGTTCTCATCCCCTGCCCTGTCCAGAAATGCCAGGTGCATGGCCGGATCCATCAAAAACTGATGCTCATGCTGACCATGCACATCCATCAAAAGAGCAGCCAGTTCCTTCAAAAAACTGACCGGCATGGCAACGCCGCAAACCCGGCATAAATTTCTGCCGCTTCGGCTGATTTCCCGATACAGGGTCAGCACATGACCTTCTGCCTCAAGCTCCTGCCTGTTCAGCATCTCCTGCACTTGCAGATTATCTGAAATATCAAAAGTTGCCTCCACCCAGGCTTTTTCTTTGCCTGTGCGGATCAGATCCCGATCTGCCCGTCCGCCCAGCACCAGATTCACTGCATCCACCACAATAGATTTGCCGGCGCCGGTTTCACCTGTCATGACATGGAGACCCTGCTGAAACTCCATGTTCAGCGACGCAATCAGCGCCAGATCATGTATTCTCAGATTCAGGATCATGACAGTCTCCTTTCCGGGGCAATCACTTCATCATTTCATGAATACGGGAAGTTACCAGCGGCACTTCCTCATTGGAGCGGATAATGAGCAGAATGGTGTTGTCCCCTGCCAAGGTGCCGAGCACCTCCGGCCAATGCATGCTGTCCAATGCTTCTGCCGCCACATTGGCGCTCCCGGACAGTGTTTTGACCACCACAAGGTTGTTGGCACTGCTCACCGACAGTACCGATTCCGCCAGCATGCGGACAAACCGCTCGGACAGTCCGTTTTCTGCCTTGTCTGCCGTAGCATACTTATACGTTCCCGCAGGCGTCAATACTTTCAGAAGCCGTAGCTCCTTAATATCCCGGGAAACGGTGGCCTGGGTAACTCGAATGCCGTGCCGGCGAAGCGCTTCTGCAAGATCTTCCTGGGTTTCAATATCCTGCTTCGCAATAATATCCAGAATGGCAACCTGACGGACTGTTTTCATGTTCGTCCTCCTCATCAAAGTGCGCTAGTACGCATCTGATAAGATTATATCATAAGTCGAATATTCATGCAAGTATATTCATGCATGCCTGTATTATTTTTTCATGGCTTCATGAGCTTTCAGCACCAAGTCATGCACCATTTCCGGTGTGCAAATTTCCTGCTCAGACTTCTTGGCCGTGATCATGCCCAGGAATTCGATATTTCCCTCAGGTCCCGTAATGGGTGAGAAGTCCAATGCCTGCACCTGCCAGCCAAAAGTCGGCACAAAGGCCACAATATCATTCAGCACTTCTTCATGGAGGGTTGCTTCCCGAACAACGCCCTTCTTGCCTACCCGATCCTTGCCCACTTCAAACTGGGGTTTGATCAGCGTATAAAAGCAGCCTTCCTCTCCCATAAGGCTTGCTGCCACAGGCAGGATCAGCTTAATGGAAATGAACGATACATCCATCACCGTAACCGTCGGATGCAGAGGAACCTGCTCCGGTGTCAGGTACCGGGCATTGGTACGCTCCATCAGTGTTACACGCTCGTCATTCCGCAGCTTCCAGTCAAACTGACCGTAACCTACGTCAATGGCATAAACGTGCTGTGCGCCATTGCGGAGCAGCACGTCCGTAAATCCGCCGGTCGCCGCGCCAATGTCCATGCAGACCTTTCCCTGCACATCCGCATGAAAAGAGGCTATGGCTTTTCCCAGCTTCAGACCGCCACGGCTCGCGTAGGGGTGCGCCGGTCCGCGAAGGATCAGCTCGTCCTCCGGTTTGACATTCTCAGAGGACTTTAGTACCTTTCTTTCTCCGATATACACCTGCCCGGCCATGATGCAGGCTTGCGCCTTTTCACGGCTTTCACACAATCCTCTTGCCACCAGCGCCACATCGGCGCGTTGCTTATCACTCATGCTTCTGTCTCTCTTCCAATGTGATGCGAATCCGCTGCGCTATTTGCCGTGGCGTCAGCCCCAAATATTTCAGCAGCTGTTCCCTTCTGCCGTGCTGCACATACATATCCGGAATGCCGAAGGACATCATGGGTCCCTGCAGTTCCTCACTGACGCAGAAGGAGGACACGGCGCTGCCAAAGCCCCCTGTAAGCACATGCTCTTCCATGGTGATCATCGGCTTTTTCGCCAAGCGGCGGAGAAGATCTTCATCCATGGGCTTCACCGTGGAGCAGTTAACCACTTCTGCTTCCATGTGATGCTTCATCAGCAAATCCCGCACTTCCAGGGCAATCTCCACCATGGACCCTACAGCCAGCAGTACGCAGTCCTTACCTGACTCCATCTGCTCCCATGTGCCAAGGGTAAACTCCGTGCAGGGATAACGCTCGGAAAGATCCACGCTTTGCCTGCCGTAACGAATGGCCAACGGTTCCTGAAAAGTGCCGGACCAGCGAACCATGCAGCGAAGCTCACTCAAGTCTCTCGGTGCGAGCACCGTCATTCCCGGTATGGGCAGCAGGCTTGCCATATCATAGACGCCGTGATGGGTAGCGCCATCCTCCCCTACCAGTCCCGCCCTGTCCAGCAGGAACGTCACCGGCAGATGCTGCATACACACATCATGAATCACTTGATCAAAGCTGCGCTGGAAGAAGGATGCATACACCGCAAAATAAGGCTTCATGCCCCCGGTTGCCATACCGGCAGCCATGGTGACCGCATGCTCCTCCGCAATGCCCACATCCAACACCCGATTCGGCAAGCTTTCTTCCATGATGCTGAGCCCCGTGCCGGAGGGCATGGCCGCCGTAATCGCCACAATGCGCGGATCATGTTTAGCCATGTCCGTCAGTTCCGTCGCCATGACCTTGCCGAAAGAAGGAAGAGTTCTGGCTTTCCGCACGTCTCCCGTTTCTACATAAAAGGGTGGAGTGCCGTGAAAGGCTTCCGGCATTTCCTCTGCTTTGTCATAGCCATAGCCTTTTCTTGTCAGCACGTGAATGACCACCGGCCGGTCATAATCCTTGACAAGCTTCAGGGTATGCTCCAAGCTTTTCAAGTCATGCCCGTCAATAGGGCCGAAGTAGTGAAAGCCCAACGCACTGAAGAAGCCCTCGTCCACAAAAATGGACTTGATCATATCCTTGGCTCTTTTGGTGATGCGGTAAACCTTCGGCAGCTTTTCCAGGTGCTGCTTCACGTTCTTTTTTGCGCTTGTCCAGCCTTTGCTAATGCGAATATCTGTCAAATGCCGGGACAGAGCTCCCACATTCGGTGCAATGGACATTTCATTGTCGTTCAGGATCACGATCAACCGAGTCTCCGAGTTGCCTGCATCATTAAGTGCCTCATAGCACAGTCCGCCGGTTAAGGCTCCGTCACCCACAACGGCAATCACATGATGATCCTGCCCGAGAAGATCCCGAGCCCGCGCAAGCCCAAGCGCTGCCGAAATAGCCGTGGAGGCATGCCCTGTCTCGAATACATCGTATTCGCTTTCATTCCGCTTCGGGAAGCCGCTGAGGCCGCCAAACCCACGCAACGTATGGAAAAGATTGTACCGTCCCGTCAACAGCTTGTGGACGTAGCTTTGATGCCCCACATCGAAAACAATCTTATCCCGGGGCGTATCAAAAACGCGATGAAGTGCCATGGTCAATTCCACCACGCCGAGATTGGATGCCAAATGCCCGCCTCTTTTGGAAACGGTGTCCACAATTTCCTTGCGGATTTCCTTGGCCAGTATCTCCAGCTCCCCATAGCTCAGGTTCTTTATGTCCTGCGGACTATGAATATCCTCCAGGTGCATAATCAACCTTCTTTCTTCTCGCAATACAAAAATCAGTCCATCTTCTCAAGCTTTTTGCCGATTACAGGCAAGGTAAAGCGCCAGCCCCGCCATGCGAAAAGCATCATGCGCACCTTCATGCACAACATTGTAATGAACACGGCAATGTAGCAAAGCCAGCACACCAGATGAATCAGAAACCCCATCAGCGGAATGGCGCCCAGGAATGTTCCAACCAGGAACAGGATCAGCCCGCAGACCAGATGGGCAATCATCAGCCCTGCACTCTGCCGGGCGAAATGGCGAATGGCATTGCTCTTCTTCTCTGCAAAGCACAGGAAGAAGCCAAACAGCCCCATCATAGATGCAAGGGTACAGGTCAGTCGTACCGTGCTGTTGGTAGCAATGACCTGGGGCTCAAACTTATCCGGCTGCTCCAGCCACGCTTCATCAAACTGAGGCGGCGGATCATCCGGATCCGGACCATACAGCTCTTCATACGTGGGTGCGCCATAGGAATCGTCATAGCTGCCGTTGCTGCCGTCATATGGCTGGGTATTATATCCACCGGTTTGGTTGTCATAAAGATGCTGCCCATAGGTCGGATCGCCATAGCCATCGTTGTAGGATACTTCCTGATCATGCTGATAGCCATAGGCATCATCGTACCCATACGCATCCTGCGTACCGTAGGGCTGCTGTCGATCCTCCGGTCTGCGGTAAGCATCATACCGACGATCATTGTTCTTCAAAGCTTGCTTCCTTTCGCACCCTTCGTGCCGCCCAGCTTGACGCTGGAAAGAATGTTGGATGTGAACGCATAATTGCACAGGTTCTTATCCTCACGGGCGCGCAGTGCGTACTGAACCATGCGGTCAATCAGCTGCTGATACTTAACACCAGCATTTTCCCAAAGATAAAAAGCCAATGAGCCGGGAATGGTGTTGATTTCCGTAATGAACAGCTTTTCACTGGCACGGTCAAACATGTAGTCAATCCGCACCACGCCCTTGCAATCCAACATGCGGAAAATTTCGCAGCTCAGACGCTGAATTTCGTCCCGAAGGGAATCCTCAATAGGTGCCGGGAGAAGCCGCTGCAGGCTTGCCATACCTTTGCTTCCACCGTTCCGCAGATATTTTTCCGAGAAATCCAGCATGTTGTCCCCGGCAGACAGCACGGGCATCTCAATGGGCGACGCCTGCACATCATCGTCGTAGCCCAGTACAGAGCAGTTAAGCTCCAGCGGCTTGTCCAGCCCCTTTTCTACCAGAACCCGGCGATCATAATCAAAAGCAAGATTCAGTGCGGTAATCAGTCCTTCCCGGTCATCCGCCCGGCTGACGCCAATGGAAGAACCCAGGTTCGCCGGCTTAACAAAAACCGGATACCCCAGTTTCTCCTCCACATCTGCAAGGATTCCATCTTTGTCTTTTTCCCATCCGGAACGAGTGTACCATGTGCCGGGCAGCACAGGAAGATCGGCTCCCTTGAAGAACTGCTTCATCATGATCTTATCCATACCGATGGCGCTGCCTGCTACCCCCGTGGAGGTATAAGGCAAGTCTGCCAACTCCAGCATGCCCTGCAGCGTACCGTCCTCCCCATGAAGGCCGTGCATCACAATGACGCAGACCTGCAAGCGAGCTGCCAGTACGCGGGTGGGGTGACCAAACAATCCCTTGCCGGGACGATCGGCCATCAGTGCACCGCTGCCTGCCGTCATATCCAGAGACACTTGTTCCACGCCGGCCATGTCGGGGCTGAAATGCTGGAAGGTTTCAATCTTCCGCAGGGCGCTGCCGGTATACCAAACGCCCTTCTCGTCAATATAAACAGGGATGACATCATACTTCTCGGTATCAACAGCATTCATCAGCTGCACAGCGCTGATGATCGCCACCTCACGCTCGCAGCTTCTGCTGCCAAAGATTACACCCAACTGTACCTTGCTCATACTTCCTCCGCTGTCACTGTTCGGAATAATTATCCGGCAGATCGTTTTCAAACAACACCACGTCGCCGCTTTGCCCCAGCTGGTGCAAAAGCGTTGTGGCCTCTGTCAGATTACTGACCACATGCAAATTCTCTTCCGGGAATCCTGCCTCTCGAAGACCCTCCACAATAGGCTCGGTATGCTTTTTCCCCACCAGAAAAGCGATATCTGCCGCTTTTGCCATGAGGCGGCCAAACTCCCGGTTGTAGTCTTCTTCCCCCTGCCCCAGTTCCACCATACCAGGGGTAATGATAATGCGTCGACCCGGGAAGGCTGCCAGCACCTGCAAAGCCGCTGCAGAGCCTTTGGGATTGCTGTTGAAGGCATCGTCAATGACCGTCATGCCGCCCTGCTGCGGCAGAAGCTGTAAACGATGTTCCACAGGCTGCACTTTGCTGATGCCCCGTGCAATCTGCTTCGCCGTTAACCCCAGATGGAAGCATACCGTTGCAGCAAGAAGGATGTTCTGAATGCCATGCTCTCCCAGCAGTTTGGTTGTGCAGGGAGTCTTTCCTTCCTTCGTGCACAAGAGGAAGCTACTGCCTGCAGGCGATACCGTGATGTCCTCCGCCCACACGTCCGCCCGCTGATCCGGCTTCAAACTGCACAGACGCTTTTCCTTCGTTGTACCTTCATACAGTTCGGTGCAGATAGCACCGTCGTTCTGAAAAAAGCAGCAGCCGTCTTCCGGCACAGCGTCCATCAATTCATACTTCGTTTTTTTAATGCGATCAATGGTCTTGAACGTATCCAGGTGCTGCGGTCCCACAGAGGTCAGCACACCATAAGTCGGGTACACCAAGCGGCACATTTCTTTGATATCCCCCACATGCCGGGCACCCATCTCTGCCACAAAAACCTGATGAGCAGGCTGCAGCTTGGTACGGATAATCTTGGTAACCCCCATCGGCGTATTAAAGCTGGAAGGAGTCACCAAGGTTTGATACTTTTCACTCAGCAGCGTGCCAAGGATAAACTTCACGCTGGTCTTGCCGTAGCTGCCGGTAATGCCGATTTTGATCAGATCCGGACGTTCCTTCAGCCTCCGCTGGGCATCCCGGAAATACATTTCACTAATCAGCTTTTCAATGGGCCACGCAAGAAGCCCGGCAAAGGCTGTCCATATCGGCAAAAGCAAAGGTACAGCCCACAGCCACTGTGCCCCAAAGCATGCGGCCATGCCCAAGCTTAGCAGCAGGAACGCCACTGCCGCCACAGCATAAAGCCGCTTCACCCGGAGCGTCATATGCAAAGGCTTTTTTGCTTTTTTATCTTTTAAGGTACGATCAATACCAAAGCCCACGGCAATGGTCAGCACCATATACAGCAGTTTCGCCACCATTCCGCCGCCCATGGCCATGACAAGCAAGGTCATGATGCCAGCCCATGCTGCCAGCAAAACGCCCGGCAGCAAAGCTCGCCGAATGTTTCGCTTCAGGGTACGGAAGTAGCCTGGAAACTGATAGCTCTCCAACTGGAAATAATGCACAAGACTACGCATGGAAAGCACCATGCCTGCCGCTATGCCAAGGATCTCAAACCAATCGTCAGGTGTCATCGTTAATCCTCCAGTAAAAAGTGGCGGACAATGGTGCAAAACTTTCCGCACTGCTCCAGATAGGCAAAATGGGTTCCGTCTTCCAGCTCCACCAGTCCGGCATCCGGAATAAGTTCTTCCATTTTCTTACCCATCCACAAAGGGGTTGCCGTATCCTTTGTCCCCCAAAGGAGCAGGGTAGGCTGCTTGATTTTGGGCAGCCGATCCGTTAAGTCCAGATTGACCACCTTCACAAAGGTTTTGCGCATCTCTTCGTCCAAGGCATTGTAGTCTGCCGATCCGTACTTTTTGCGCAGGGCGTCCTCTGCCTTATCCGGCAGCGTACCGAATATTTTAGCTTTTTTCAAGCCCTCGCACAATCCCTTCAGCCGCTGAAATTGTGCGGAGCGCTTTTTGCTTTCCTCACTTTGAGGTGCTCTGATACCGGCAGCGCCGGTCAAAACGAGTTTGGTAAAGGCCGACGGATCTTCACTGGCTAAGGCAATGGCAACCCGCGCTCCGAAAGAATGAGCAACTGCTGCACAGGGCAGGAAGTTCAATCGCCGGAGCAGTTCCTTCAAGCATGCCGCATATTCCGGTACGCCCCAGGGCTCCGGTGGGCGGCCGCTTGCCCCATGGCCGGGAAAATCGATGCAGAGCACCTGCATGTCCTGCTGAAGCGCATCGGCCACAGGCTGCATCAGTTTGATTTCGCAGCCCCAGCCGTGGAGCAGCACCACCCGTTTCGTTCCCTGCCCACTCAGTGTATAATGAATCTTAACCCCTGAAGCCGTCGCTTCCATGGTGCTCCTCCAACCATTTGAGTGATTGAGACGGAATCGGACGCTTTTCACTGTCCATCCGCCAAATATAGCGGCACTTCACCGCACTGATCTCCCACCGCTGCTGAATTTCTTCCGGCACGTGAACAATATTCTCCATCACGCAGCCTAAGCCTTCGCAGGTACGGCGGCTGGGCCAGTTATCCGGGTCCGTTGTAATGACTACGCTGCTCTTTCCGGCACCGATAATGACATCCCGAAGGAGCTCACAGGCTCGCCTTGCGAAGTGATCTCCCTGAAAGCCTAAGTCCACATGATATCCAATGTGCCCAAAGTAGTAGACACACTCGCTTTCGCCAAGGCGGAGGTTAATCCGTCCCGCCTCTCGCCTGGTACCATGCGGCACGATCATATAGTCATAATTATTGCCAAAGCCCATGGCCTCATCCGGCGGATACAGGGACAGTGGAATGAGGTCAATGACGCCATCCGTCATGCTGGGTTTCAGTCTCTTCCAGAACAATGGCCTCACACTCCGTCCGCACAGGCTGCGCAGGAAATGCAGACGACAAGCCTGATTCCCTGCTACTTTAACTGAATTATTATAGCATGGAAGACCGGATGTGTCAAAACGAACAAAGACAAGGTTGCGGAAATCAATTTTTAAGTGAATTTCCAAAATAAACGCCTTCCTCTTCATCCTTTCCAGCGCTTCCGTTCGCATGGCTTCCATGCCTGTTTTCTGATTCTGGATCTGCTTCCGTGCCCGGCTGATCTCCTTTTTCAGCTCGCCGATCTCCCGGTTCTGGCTGTCGATCTTCCCTTGCATCGCCTCCATAGCGTCTGCCTGCAGCGTGCCCAGGGTGGGCATGTCCATGTAATGGTCGTAGATGTCCATGGCGATCATGCTGGCCAGCTGTCCAGGGTTGTATGTCTCCCCGTTCTCCGCTGCCAGCTCTTCCAGCCCCTTGATCTTGGGCGCCGTTGCTTCCAGCGCTTCCATGATGGCCTCCACCTGGTCGCCCTCGTTGGTGTTCGGGTCCAGGTAACCCTTGGCCATTTCGCAAATCTCGCCCCATGCCGCATCCAGGCTCGGCGCATCCGTTACCGTCTGCCCTGCCGGCACAAAAATGCCTGCATATGCCCGCCGGAATTCCTTGGCGCTGCCGAATTTGCTCTTGACCTCCTGCCACTGGTTGTCCGTCAGCTTCACGCTCCGGCTCTTCATGTAATTCCGGAATTCTGCGTATTCCTGCGCCGTTTCGTTGTCCACTTCTCCACTGCGTTCAATCAGGTCTTGGGCAATGTCCGCCATGGCCTGCATGGCGATCTCCGCCTCCCGGGTGGTCTTGGCGTTGGCCATGGCATCAAAGGCCGTGGTCAGGTTCTGCGCCAGCCGATTCTTGCTCAGGCCTTGGGGCGTCCACTTCGCCACCAGTTCCCCGGCCAGCTTGTTCACGTACTTTTTCTGTACTTCCTGAATGCCGCCCCGGCTGTTCATCACCCGTTGCAGCTTCCGCACCACTTCCCGGAAGTCCTCGCTGTCCTCTATCTGCTGCCGCATGTTCTCGTTGATCTTGTCCACCCCTTGCAGGCTGGCCAGCACCCCGGTGTCTTCCTTCAGGCTGAACCGTGCTTCTGCCAGCAGTTCGCTGTTCATCACCCGTGTCCGGTCTGCATCCGTTCCGTTGTACTCCAGCATCTGAATGCCTTGCTCCGCTGCCATGCGTGCAGCGTTGGGATTCTTTGCCCAGTAGCCCTCCGGCACCACTGCCGCCCGAATACCGCCCTTGTTTTCTACCTTTCGGATGGGCTTAGCTTCGAACATAAAATCGGCGGAATAGAATGCCCTTTCTCCTTGTTCTATGGCATCTTCTAATCTGACAGCAAAAAATTCTGCTTCATCGTGGCTCACTCCGATGTCTTGTAATGCATCAGTCATCTCCTCCATGCTTGCCCTGTCGCTTACCAACCGCAGAACTATGTTGTCTATTTCCCTACTTCTCAGTCCCTTGTTGGTCTTTTTCGTTATTTTTTCCACATCCCTGCATACATCTTGTATCTCTTTTACCGCTGCGTCTGATTTCTTCCATCTGGTCAGCAATGTCTCATCGTGAGGATCAAGCTGAAATTTATTTCTCTTTATTTCGTCCAGGCTGGTGAACCTTTCCGTTAGTGCCGCCCTTGCTTGATAGTATCCTCCTGTTCCGCTTTCTGCATTTCGTACCGATTCGCTTCGGTTCACCTTCAGCGCATTTTCTTCGCTGGCAGGCATGTACTCAAAGCTCTTTACTTTCTTTTTGGCCTTCTTGGTCTCCTTGGGCTTGTAATCATCATCGAACCAATCGTCATCGTCAAAGGAATCATCATCTTGTGCAGCTTGTTCCTCGACTTCCTTCATGGTCTCCATCCGATAGAATTCCTTGCCATCGGATAATTCGCCCATTCTTGCATCCGTCCACGCATCCCTGGCCTGCGCCCGTTCTCCTGCGTCGCTGATACCGTCGCTTCCGTATTCCTGAATTGCCGCTTGGCTTAGCTGATTGACAATGGTTCTCAGTCCCTGATAATCGTCACGGATCAAGTACCCCTCACCCGTCCCGTTATCAGCATTCGCTTCAGCATGCCTTATCATGGTTTCAATGTCATGCTTCAGCCCTTCCGCCCGGTCTGTGCTCATATCCTCGGCATACTGCTCCACCTGCTGCAGCAGATTGCGTATACCGTCCACGTTCACCTTGTAATAGCTTCTCGGTGTGACCTGGGTGAATGCGTCATCATTGAACACATTGTTCCACTCGTTGGCTTCCGGGTCAATCGCGCTTGCGTCATAGATCAGGGACACGTCGCCGTATTCGTTCCACCCGATCTTGGCCAGCCGCACAGCAATGCTGGGCGCAATAATGCCCCCGTTCTTCAGCACCTGCTCCAGATAGCCGCTATCCATGTTATGCACAGCAATCAGGTCGCCTACTCGCTCCACTTCTTCCTTCATGCTGAACCGTGCTTCCGTGTTCACAGAAAATTCGGCATCTTCTTTTATTGAAAGCGCATTTTGACCGTTTTGGCCATTGTATTCTGCAATGGATTCAAGTATCTTTGCAATAGAGGAGTTCTTCGGCGTTGCGGGACGGCTACCGGCGAGGTTGCCAATCCCGTCTTGTTTAACAACGTCGTTGTTGCTCCTCTTTTCTTGTACCAGTACTGCATCGTGCATGTAATACGTGTTCGTTCCCTTTTCCTGTTTGATTACCACCCCCATATAGTACGGCTGCTCATTCCATTCAATTTTCGCCGCAATCAGTGCGCCGTCGAATTCTTTCCCTTTGTGGTTGTTGTCCACTTGGACGATTTCGCCGTTCTCGAGCACGGGTTTAATGGCTTCAATGATTGCCGCCCTTCTTGTCGTCAATCCTTGGCTGATCAGGTGCCGGATCCCGTCTTTATTCAATCGTGTCTCGCCTAACACCTTGTTTATAGCCTTCCCGCCAATGTCTTCGAAATATTCTGCGGCTGCATCAATCAAATTCTTTACTTTGCCCTTCGCAAACCTGTTCCCTGTTATCTCTACAACCGTGTCCATGTTGGCCACGGTCTTTTTGTTGTCCTCCAGCTGCTGCTCTGTCAGCTCCACGGTGTTTCCATCGCTGTCCTTCAGCAGATACTGTGCTCCTTCCTGCCCCTGCTTCTGCATCTGCTGCATTTGCCGCTTGGCATTG
>CAVKHY010000049.1:0-3274 GCA_963656345.1 bacterium
GATTTCCGTGCGATTTTGCAAGAAATCGCTTCCTTACACGAACGAATGGCCGGGAGAACGGTGCAAACCGTTCGACCAGTGAGTGAGTGCAAAATTCGACAAAGCGGCAAAGCCACTTTGTCGATGTCGACGGAAAGGATGATCATCATGGAAATGAAGACGGAAACGAAAAAGGAAAAGCGTATCAGCCCCGTGGCCGGGAAGAAGGAGATTCAGGCCTTCCACACCGCCGTGATGCGGGGGGAAGTACAGGACTATGTGCTGGAGGGCAAGGGCAAGGAAGCCGTGCCCGTGGCGGTGCCCGCCTCCCTGAAGATGCGCATGGAAGCGGCGGAAAAGCTGGAGGCCTACCATGCTGCCCACCCCCGCAGCAAGGGCGGCATGGACACTGCCGAGGTGGTGCGGCTCATGCGGGAAATGGAGGGGGAATGAGACCTATGGCAATCTTTTCTGGCAAGGTAAGAGGCGGCAGTTTGAAACTTCGTGCATCGTACAGCACAAGCGCAAAACAATTGGCAACGATTCCTAACGGTACGTCGCTGAGCATCGAAACCATTGCGGAAGCGAGAGACTGGCTGAAAACGAGCTATGCAGGCAAGGAAGGGTATGTGATGGCAAAGTTCATTACCGTAACGAGCTGCGACAAAACCTGCACCGTTACCACAGTTTCTGGCGCGCTGAACATTCGGCAAACCACATCGAAGCAGGCGGCAAAGATCGGCTCTGCGCCCAAGGGGCTGGTCATGTACCTGCTGGACAGCACGTCCGTTTTCGGCTGGTATCAGCTTAGCGGCAGCTTCGGCACGGGATGGGCGGATGCATCGTACATCACCGAGGGCGGCAGTGCATCGGAAACAACCGGCGGTCAACTGACGGTCAAGCAGTTCATCGCCAATCTTGAAAGCTACTGCAACGCCGGGTGGACGTACTGTGCCAAAGGGTACAATACGGCAAAGAAGCAAACGGACTGTGCCAACTATCCCTTTTTAGCACGAAACAAGCTGGGAGGACAGGGATGCACGACGGAGTACAATCATCACCTGTCGGAAAAAGGCACCATTGCTTCGCTGGGCGGGTATGATGGCCTTCGGGTCGGCATGGAGATTTTTCAGCAAGACACGCAGAACGCCGACAAAAAGGGGCACATGGGCGTGTACGCCGGGAAGCAGGTGCTGAACGGTACGGAGCAGCACACGGTATACCAATCATGCAGCTCCCACAAATCGGTTGATGCGAAGTATAACCAGGGCGTGTCTGGCGATTCCGGCCCCAATCTGACGGGCATGAACAACAAGTGGAAGTACTGGGGCTGGTCGGCATATGTGGATCATTAAAAAAAGAGGGCAGTTCGCTGCTGCCCTTCATGGAACAAGCTTACCATTCCATCACGGCAATGATGGCTGTGTCCCCTGCCTCGGCAGGGATGGCGGTGAAACGCAGGGAGGAAGTATCTTCCGGAATGGAGACGCTGCCTTCGAGCTGATGCATATCGTTCAGAACCGTGATTGAGCCGAGAAATTCCTGGGTGATGCTGTCATAAACATTCACGGAAGATACGGATACAGGGACACCGTTCCTGAAAATGGTGGGCTCCATGGTGACGGCAAGTTGATTTCCCAGGAGAGAGGCATGGCCGGCCACCATGGTGTCATAGGAGGTGATCAGGACGTCGTTCCTTGCCACGTAGCAGGGATCAGAGAATTGATTGCCGTCGGCAAAAATGATCTTTACCCAATCCCCTTCGGCGGCAAGCACGTGAACCTTCAGCCTCGAATTCAGCACCGTGGCAG
The DNA here is from genome assembly GCA_963656345.1 of bacterium. Lineage (GTDB taxonomy): Bacteria > Bacillota > Clostridia > Christensenellales > Aristaeellaceae > CAKUFA01. The sequence goes on from CAVKHY010000049.1 coordinate 1,791, forward strand.
GAGTGTCATCGATGGAGGCCAGGTTGTCTGCCGTCATGGGTTGGGCATAGGCGCTGGTGTCAGCCAGGAGGGTTCCGATTTGATCGGTGTAAGCCCAATTGGCCAAATCAAAGGATAGACCCGGGGTCAGCTGATCCTTTCGCACAAAGCCGCGGAACCAATCCCCGGAATGCCCTTCCACATAGCACCAATCCCCCGCCTGCGCCAGCACGGCCACCTCGATGTCCATGGAAAAGGCGAGAAGGGAGGCTTCCGAGCCGAAAGGATCATCCGTGATGAGGGAATCCTTCGGCAAGGTTGCGGAGCAGAAAGAAGCAGGCATGTCGCTGACGGAAACGCCGGATGCGGCACGAATCCAGCCGATGCGGCTGTGATCATCGTCAATGGCGTACTGAATCATGAGCCAGCCGTTTTCCCGGCAGAAAACCTGAATGGGCGCATTGGTAGAAACAACGGCTTTCCCGTTTGCGCCCCGAAGATAGTCTTCACCGGGGCCGGAGTACACCGCATACTGCTTCCCGGCGGGGAACACGGCCTCCCGCCCTTCAAGGGTGTACAGGGAGGAAAAGGTTTCCCCGTCATCCGCCGAAGCGGACGCAAAGAGGAAAAGCGTCAGGCACAGCACGCAAAGGAGGAAAGCAAGAAGCGTGCAGGAGAATTTTTTTCGGCTCGGGGTTTTCGGTACGTGCATGGTGTTCCTCCTGAAAAATGGTGATGGACATACAGCGAATGGGGTGATGAAAAACGAAGTAGATGCCTCAATGATACAACGGATGATCGTGAGAAGATCGTCCTGCTACCACATAAACGAAAACAACGATGGAAAGGAATGATATTCGAATGGCAACGTACAATCGAGACGGCGCAATTCGCTATGCGAAGAAATGGTGTAAGGATCATAACCCCAACTACGTGTATTATGACGGAACGAACAAGAACACGGACTGCGCAAACTTTGTTTCGCAGTGCATGTATGAAGGCGGCGCTTTACAGTGCGGTATATGGTTGACGGACGCATCGGAGCAGGGCAGTGAGGACGCTGCCCTGCTTTGGTTCATCTCCAGTCGAAATCCTCCATAGAGGACAGGTCGCCATCGAGAACCTTTAACGTATCTCCGTCAACCTGCACTTTTACGTAATCCAGCCGCTCTCCATCCCCATAGAATGATGCATAGGTAAGAATGCCGGAATATGATTGCTCGCCTTCTATACGGAGGGTGTACAGGATATTGGTATTTTCAGAAATCCATTGACCTACATGACTGGGGAAACAGCCAAGAATTTTTTCGTGAACGATGCTTTCCGCCTTTGGGTTTGTGCCGGAAGTAAGAAACGGGAAGCACGGAATCGAAGACTTTTCCTCTTCCGTAGCCTGAAGATACTGTTCCGCTGTGTGCAGGGCATCCTGCTCTGCCAGGGCGGCGTAATACTCACCGTTTTTTAGAGAATCGTTCGTCAATGCCTCTCCGAACATAGCATTCAGG
>CAVKHY010000049.1:3284-17722 GCA_963656345.1 bacterium
GCATTCAGGCGGTCCCAGCGCTGGGAGCCGTCTCCCGCTGTTTGATACCGGGTCAGCAGCAGGACGCTGCCGAGATGTTTGAAGGAAAGAAGCACCTGATGCGAACCGCCTGCGATGTCCTCCAGCTTGCCATGAACCACCTGATAGACCTGGTGGGCAGTGTACAGCTTCAGCGTGATGGTGTCGCCGTCTTCCTCCTGGCTGAACACATGGATGCCCACCGTTTGAAACGCTGCGTTATCCCAGTAACCGATGCCGTCGTAAAGCAGGCACGCCCGGCGGGCGGCAGTGAGCACGTCGTCGGTGTCAAAGGTGATGCCCCAGGCCTCGGGCACGGCACCATCCTCTTCGGCAGGCGCAGAAAAAGGCAGACAGAGCAGGCAGACAAGGAGAATGAGCAACCTTCTGATACCGTTCATGGAAATCCTCCTGGTGAATGGGGTGATGAAAAACGAAGTAGTCCAAGCCATCATACAACGAATCACCGGGCGGGAAAAGTCCCCCACGACCATCGAACAAAGAAATATTCTACAGAAAGGAGTGTTACCGACGACACGGGAAGAAGCCATGACCCTTATGCTGGAGCGCCCGGCGGCGGTTGCCCGGGCCTGCGGCTATCCCCTGCTGAACGATTCCCTCCATGGGGCATGGATGCGGAAAATGATCCTGGGCAGGGAGGATCTGACCCTGCTGGCCCACCGTTCCTCCTACAAAACCACCTGCCTGGCGGTGAGCCTGGCCATGCTCATGCTCCTCAGGCCGGAGGAGAGCATCATCCTTATGCGCAAAACGGAAAGCGGCGCGGCGGAAATTCTGCGGCAGGTGAAGATCATCCTGAGTCAGGATGTGATGCGCCGCCTCAGCGAAACTCTCTACGGGGAAAGCGTGGGGGTGAAGGCCACGACCCTGGGCATCAGCTGCGGCTGCTATGCCGCCAAAAGGGGCGCCTTCCAGCTGACGGGCTGCGGCACCAACGGCAGCATTACCGGCAGGCATGCGGAGCGGATCTTCACCGACGATATTGTGGATCTTCACGACCGGGTCAGCCCCCAGGAACGGGAGCGGACACGGAATGTGTACATGGAGCTGCAGAACGTGCGGATCCGGGGCGGCCGGCTGGTGAACATCGGCACCCCCTGGCACAAGCAGGATGCCATCAGCCTGATGCAGGGGGTGGAACGGTACGACTGCTATCACACCGGGCTCATGGACGACAAGGCCATCCGCACCCTCCGGGAAAGCATGTCCCCCTCCCTGTTTGCCGCCAATTACGAACTGCGGCACATTGCTGCGGAGGATGCGTTGTTCCCGGCAGTGCCCGGCTTCTTTCAGGAGGAAGAGATGCTGTGGGACGGCATCGCCCACGTGGATGCGGCCTATGGGGGCGAGGACTGGACGGCCCTCACCTGCGCCCGGCGGGAGGGGGAGGAGATCCGCCTGTACGGCAGGCTGTGGCGGGGGCACGTGGAGGAGCACATGGAGGAAATGCTGCTAACCTGCGACCGCTTCCGCTGCGGCCCCATTTACTGCGAGACCAACGGGGATAAGGGCTACCTGGCCAAGGAGCTGCGGCGGCGGGGAGCGGCGGTGCGCATGTACCGGGAAAACAGCAACAAGTATGTGAAGATCGCCACCTGGCTGAAGAAGTGGTGGCAAAGGATTCGGTTCTTTGAGGGCACGGATCCGGAGTATCTGGGGCAGATATTGGATTACACGGTGAATGCAGTGCACGACGACGCCCCGGACAGTGCGGCCTGCGTATGCAGAACATTGGACAGGGGGAGGTAATCCCCCTGGAACCCCCTCCTTGGGGCATCCATCTCTATGAGTTATCTGTTGTTTGTCGTTTGCGTTTCTTCCAGAGGGCTTGACCATCGCCCCTTGGAACCCTTCGGACATCCATCTCTATGGGTTAACTGGTGCTTGTTGTTTGTGTTTATTCCAGAGGGCTTGACCATCGCCCTCTGGACTCCTTCGGCACCCCTTCGGATGGAGATGTTTTGTTATGTAAGAAAAATATTTTCTTACATAACCACAACCTTTATAGGGAGTGCACCCGAAGGGGTGCAGGGGGCGATCGGAAAGCCCCCTGCAAAGCCTAACATAAGAGGATTGCCGCTTCCGAAGGGGGCGCGAAGGTTCCCCAAGGGCGACCGCAAAGCCCTTGGGAATAAGCAATCGTATATTGTTACAGGGAACCGAATTCCTTGCATCGCTCATGGAAAGAAGTTTCAAGGGGGCTTAAATGGGTCGACGACCCTCGCCCCCTTGACCCCTTCGGCGCCCGACTTTTGGAGCCCCTTGCAGGTGAAGCAACCTGCGGCAACCTTGCAAACTTTTTTAAGGAGAGAAAACATCATGAGAATCTATCAGGACTGGGCGGCCAGCCCGGACAAAGCATCCTGGCTGGTGGACGCCATTGCAGCCTACCGCACCTCCGGCGCCTTCCGCCGGGCGCTGGAGGCGGAACAGTACTTCCGGGGGGAGAACCCGGAAATCGCCCGAAAAACCGTGCTGAAGGCACGAAAGATCGAAACCCGGGACGAGCACGGACGCCGGCACATCCGCAGCGGCGTGGAGGATGTGGTGGGCAACCGCATCGGTTCCTCCTTCCTGTACCGGTTTGTGTGCCAGGAAAATCAAATGCTGCTGCAAAACGGCTGCCTGCTGCCCCCTGCCATCAAGGCACAGCTGGGCTGCGACTTTGACCGTCAGCTGGAGCAGCTGGGAGAGCGGGCACTGGTGCAGGGGGTGGCCTGGGGGCTGTGGAACAACGGGCACCTGGAGGTGATCCCCTTGGCACGGGACTTCCTCAGCGGCTTCCTGCCCCTGATGGACGAGATGACCGGGGAGATCCGTGCCGGGGTGCAGTTCTGGCAGACGGACTTGCAGCGGGATCTGTTCTTCCGCCTGCTGGAGGAGGATGGGTTCACCCTGTACCGGGTTCACGGCAAGGGGGCGGAGAAGCTGACCGACAAGCAGGATTACCGCCTGACCCTCTGCCGGGATGCGCTGGGGGAAAAGCTGCACCGGGAAGGCAATTGGGGCAGGCTGCCCATGATTCCCCTCATGGCCAACGGGGAGGGGCGCAGCGAGCTGACCCCCTCCGTGAAGGCGAAGATTGACGCCTACGACCGGATCCTGTCCGACTTTGCGGATAACCTGGATCGTGCCAACGATGTGTACTGGGTGCTGAACAACTTTGGCGGCACCACGGAGGACATTGCGGAAATGCTGGGGGAGATCAACCGGCTGAAGGCCGTGGCCAACATTTCCGACGGGGCAGGGGGCGCAACGGCGGAGCCTCGCACCATTGAGGTGCCCTATCAGGCACGGCAGACCGCCCTGACCATCCTGGAAAAGGAGCTGTACCTGGACGCCATGGCGCTGGATACGGAAGCCCTCACTGCCGGCAGCCTGACCAATGTGGCCATCCGTGCCGCCAGCGCCAACCTGAACCTGAAGTGCGACCGGTACGAATGGCAGCTGAACCGCTTTGTGCATGAGCTGTTGAAGATGCTGGGCATGGAAACGGAGGAGATTCGCTTTCAGCGCCAGCAGATCGCCAATGATGCGGAGACGGTGGACACCATTTACAAAATGCGCAGTGATATTGACAAGGAAACAGCCCTCCGGCTGAATCCCCTCCTTCAGCCGGAGGAGGTGGAAAGGCTGTTGAAGGCTTAACTTGATGTATCATTGTATGCCCCCGAAGGGGGCGCGAAGGAGTCCAGAGGGCGACCGCAGGCTTCGCCTGTTCTTTAGCCCTGGGGAATAAACAGTATCAGATAGATGCAGGTGGTGCGATTCCCTGCGGCATTCGTCCAAAGAAACTTCCAAGGGGCTTTCCGGTCGCCCCTTGGAACCCTTCGGGCAAGCATCTCTATGGGTTAACTGTTGCTTATCGCTTGTGTTAGTTCCCAAGGGCTTTGCGGTCGCCCTTGGGGAACCTTCGCCGCCCCTTCGGATGAAAGTGGTTTGTCATTGAAACATAAATATTTCTTTTGCATGCCCCAGTCTGTTGATAAGAGTGCGCCCGAAGGGGTGCAGGGGGCGACCGGAAAGCCCCCTGCAAACAAAACTGAAAAAACAGAAAGGAGAAATCAATGTTAAAACCCCATTTGCGAGCCTATCAGCAGCGGCTGCGGCAGGCCGTGAACAAAGGCCTGGCGGAAGCCGGCCCCATGGCTGTCGCCGCCGTGCGGCAGGAAATGCTGGGGGGATTCTCTTCCCCCATCTGCCGCAGCGGAACATTGTACGCAAGCATGGACGCCCGCACCGAGGACGGCAAACTCCACGTAGGCAGCAATCTGCCCTACGCCGCCCTGGTGCATGAAGGCACCACTGCCATGGAGGGCAGACCCTTCCTTGTCCAAGGCATGGAAAAGGCAGGGGAGGAAATCGGCGAAACCCTTCGCCGGGAAATTGAAAAGATCTAAGCAGCATGCTGTTGCAGGGAAACCCAAACGCAGCCATTGTTTGGGAAAAGATGCATGGGCGTGACCGTCGCCCTCTGGACTCCTTCGCCGCCCCTTCGGATGAAAGTGGTTTGTCATTGAAACATAAATATTTCTTTTGCATGCCCCATTCTATTGATAAGAGTGCACCCGAAGGGTTCCAAGGGGCGATCGGAAAGCCCCTTGGAATAAGCAAATCAATCATGCTGCAAGGAATTCAACCACTTCAATCAATATGTAAAGGAGAAATCATTCATGGAAAACGTAACGCATCTTGAACCGACCCCGCAAACGGAACAGACCCTTCAACCCGAGCAGGACACCGCCGCCCTCCTCCAGGCATTGGAGGAAAGCCGAAAGGAAGCGGAATCCCTCCGCCGGGCACTGGCGGAAAAGGAGCAGGCAGAACACCGGCAGGCCTACCGGAACACCCTGCATGACCTGCTGGAGCAATCCGGCGCCAACCCGGCGGCGCTGGAGTTGATGACCCTGCAGGGAGACGCCATGGACGCCGAGGGCAAAACCCCGGAAGAGGCGGCAGCCCTGCTTCGGGCAAAGTGGCAGGGACTGTTTACCGAAAGAAAAGCCCTGCCCATGGGGAAAATCGCACCCCCAAAGGCAGGGCTCAGCCTCACCCGGCAGGATGTGGCCAACATGTCCGTGGAGGACATTAACCGCCGGTGGCCGCTGGTTCGGCAGGCATTGGCGGAAGGTTATGCTTCCCTCTGAGACAGCACCTGGGGATACCAGGTTTCTTCCAGCCAGGTTTCCACCACCTGGGTGTCCGCAAAATTCCCGAGGATGTCGAGGAACAGGTCATAACAGCCGGTGATCTGCCCGGTGAAGCAGAACGTCTTCACCTTGATGTAGTAGCCGTTATCCAGGGTGATGCCGACTTGCACCAAATCAAAAAGTTGGGGAAGGTTGTAGCAAATTTCGCGAAATGAACCGACGACGCACATCTGATCGGTCAGCGTAGCAATGGGGGTACGTTTGGTTTTCGTGGAAGGGTATAAGACAAAGTTGTTTTCAAAGTGGCTCAGACGTTCCATATCGGCAGGCATCAGCTGGACTTCCACATACTGAAGATCATCGTAATATACATCGAAGTAGCATGTGGTGGCGAAAGCATAATCCACATAGGATTCATACCGGGCAGGATAGGTGAAGGTGATTCGCCGGGAAGGGGTGTCTTCGTGGTAAAGCTCAGCCACGGCACGAAGTTCCTCCGTATCCTCATTGGCTAGGGCGAAGCAGGGCAGAAGGAGTGAAAGGACGAGCAGCATGGCAAGGATACGCTTCATGGATAGGCACCTGTTCATCATCAGTTCCCCTGCCCCACGGACAGAATGTAAGGCAGCCAGGCGGTGTTCAGCCAGTCTTCCACCGGGGCGGGGTCGGTAAATTCAGCGACCAAATCCGACAACAGTGCGTAAACGTCCGTATCGCCCGGATTACAAAAGGATTGCAGCTGCACGAAACACCCGTTTTCCAGAGGAATGCCTATTTGAACCGCATCGTAGCAATAAGGGCGATTTGGCCGAGATACGCCCATGCCGCAAACCTGCTCGGACTGAAAAGAAAAATCCACCGGAGAGTAGCGCTGAAGAAAATCCTCCATGGAGGTCAGTTCCTTCTCCATCAGCATGACGTAAACACCGCTTTTGGGGCTATCAGGTATACCAACGGTAAAAGTATCATAGGTGTCAAGATCCAATGTAGGATAGGAAGCCGGGTAGGTAAAGGTAACAGCGCGAGTTGGGTCTTTTTTGTCCGTAATGGTGAATGCTGCACGTTCCTCATCGGCTAGGGCGAAGCAGGGTAGAAGGAGCGAAAGAGCAAGCAGCATGGCAAGGATACGCTTCATGGGAGTTCCTCCTTAGCAAAAAAACAGAATCTGACAACAGTGAAACAAGAAAGGCGGTATGCAAATGAGTAAAGAAATCGTCAGCATTTGGCACGTGGTGGTTCCCGCAGGGCAGACGGTGCACCTGAGAAGCAGTGACAATACGAATACCAGCAACGTCATCACGGAGCTCCCTAACAATTATCCCTTGGAGTATGACGGGTCCGGGAATCCTTTCATGCCGTTTTACGTGGATGATGGTATCGACAGAATTTGGGGATATGTCCACAACAACTACGTATCACCCGGCAGAGGCGGCCCCATTGCCGACGATGAAATCTGGTACCCCCGGTACAGCACTCCGGCGTGGAAGCGGAGCAAGCACGGAAAGAAGTGTTACAAGCCTGTGCAGCGGATCCAGGAAGACCTGTACAAGCTGGGCTACACGGTGGTGGGCAAGGCGGACGGCTATTACGGCGCCAACACGGAAAAGGCGGCCAAGGCGTTTCAAAGTGCCAACGGCCTGACGGCAGACGGCATCTTCGGCAAAAACAGCAAGCAGAAGCTGTGGGACAAGGCGGATCGGAAGGGGTAATCAGTTCCCCTGCCCAACGGACAGAATGTAAGGCAGCCAGGCGGTGTTCAGCCAGTCTTCCACCGGGGCGGGGTCGGTAAACTCACCGATCAAGTCCAGCAGCAGGGGGTAGACCGACTTTTTGCCGGGATAACAGATCACCTGCATCACCATGGCGCAGCCGTCCTCCAGGGGGAAGGCAATGTCCAGCAGGTAATCATGGAGGAAGCTTTCGGCGGTGGAGGCAATGCAGAACTGATCGGTCAGCAGCAGCACTTCATCCTCCGTGTGCCGGCTGGCGATGGATTGCTCGTAGGTCGTGCCTTCAGCGTCCAGCATCAGGCGGACATAGTAGCTCCCATCGTAGGAAAAGACGTAGGAACCGTTCCTTCCGTCATCGACGAAGAAGCAGTTGATCGGATAGGTGAAGGCAAGGGTCTGCCCGTTTCGGGCGTTTTCCATCACAAAGCCTTCGGCACGCTCATCCTCCTCGCCCAGGGCGATGCAGGGCAGGAGCATGGCAAGGATCAGCAGCAGGGAACAAAAGCGTTTCATGACAGCGTCCTCCTTCGAAAGGGTTCTATCTGATACATTATGGATTCCATGGGGGAACTCCTGCTGAAAAAATGTTTTTTCAGGGGATCAATATTGTTCCCGGCTGCTTACCCATTCGACCCGGGCAAGACTTCCCCCGTGGTGTCGTTTAGGTAGTAGGTAAGTCCGACATCGTTCATATCTGCAATGAAGAAGTGCAGGCACCAGGTATGCAGGGTGTAGTCATACCAGGAGGCAAGGTGCCGGTCGCTGAGGGGAAAGTCCCAGGGCGCACCCACTTGGGCAGAATAGTCCAGAACTTTTTGCTTTGCCTGAAGCCCGTCCATTTGGGGGAACTCCCCGGTGCAGGCGTTCATGTGCACATCAGCCAGGCAAGTGACTCGCCTGTAAAAGCCGATGACCCATTCGGCGTCCTCTTCGTGGCGGATGCAGCTGACAGATACCAGATAATCGTCCATCTCCTCCTCGGAGATCAGCTGCTGCTTTACTGCCCACTGGGCAGCCATTTCCACCGCCGTGTCACGGGGAATCATGGTATCATCCGGGCAGATGTACGCCTGAGCATAAGCGGTTGCCAAAAGGGAACAATCCGGCAGCCAACCTTCGTGATAGGTATGGATCCGCTCTTCCTCCATGGCACACAGGGTGGGAACGGCGTCGTGCAAGGCAGCCTTTGCCTCCGGCGACCAGAAGCGGAACAGTCCGCCGTTTGCCTCCTTCAGCTCTTCGTAGTACTCGTTGAGCCCGTAATCTGCCGTGAACACGGGCAGGGACAATGCCTCCCCGAGGGCGGCAAGGGGCACCAGCATCACCGTCAGCAGCAGGGCAAAGAAGCGTTTCATGGGATGTCCTCCTTGTGGGGCATATGTTATCTGATAAGTTAACGATTGACAGGGGCAAGTCCTTCCGCTGAAGGACTTTTTTTGATGGAAAGGGGGGATGCCCTTGATTGCATGACATCGTCACACGTTTTCCCAATCGACTAAGAAAAGGAGCAAGAATCATGGCCATTACGAATTTTATTCCCAAGGTATGGAGCGCCCGTTTGCAGGAAAACCTGCGGAAGTCCCTGGTGTTTGGCAGCCTGTGCAACCGGAACTGGGAGGGGGACATCAGCCACTGGGGGGACACGGTGCACATCAACTCCCTGGCGGACATTACCGTGCGCCCCTACACCCCCAACGAGGACATTGAGGAGCCGGAACAGCTTTCCGGCAGCGACATGACCCTGACCGTTGACCACGGCGCTTACTACAATTTCTACCTGAACGACGTGGACGCTGCCCAGGCACGGGCGGATGTGATGGATGCCGCCATGCGGGCCGCCGCGGAAAAGCTGGCGGAGGATACGGAAGACTACATCCTGGGGGTGATCCGCGCAGGGGCGGGCACCAAGGCGGAAGGCGCTCTGCCGGCAGGGGGCGTGTACGAGCTGCTGGTGAACATCAAGACCGCCCTGGACGGCAAGCACATGCCCAAGCAGGGTCGGAAGCTGGTGATGCCCTCCTCCGTGGAAAGTCAGCTGCTGATGGACAACCGGTTCATCACCGCCACGGCCGCCGGCAATGACCGGCTGGCAGAGGGCAGCGTAGCCCGGGCGGCAGGGTTTGATATTTACATCAGCGCTGACCTGACGGACGAGATCATCGCCATGAACAGCGACAGCGTGACCTTCGCCAGCTGCCTGACCCGCACGGAGGCCTACCGCCGGGAAAAGGGCTTTGACGACGGGGTGAAGGGGCTCAGCCTGTGCGGCGCCAAGGTGGTGATCCCCGAGTGCGTGTATCTGTATAAGATCAAGGGGTAAGGAGGGATTTGCAGGGGGCTTTCCGGTCGCCCCCTGCACCCCTTCGGGGCGTCCTCCTTCGGATGAAGATGTTCTGCCATGAAAATAAAACTAATCAGGTTTCTTTACGCCGAAGGGAACCTAAAAGATGGGCTCCGAAGGAGTCCAGAGGGCGACCGGAAAGCCCTCTGGAACTAGCGCAAAGAACAATATGCAAGGATTCGGATTCCTTGCAAGAAATAAGGTTCTGCCTATTCCCAAGGGGCTTTCCGGTCGCCCCTTGGAACCCTTCGGGGCGTCGTCTTCGGATGAAGATGTTCTGCCATGAAAATAAAACTAATCAGGTTTCTTTACCATGAAGGGAACCTAAAAGTAGGGCGCCGAAGGAGTCCAGAGGGCGATCGGAAAGCCCTCTGGAATAAATTTCAAGGATAATGCGCAAGGATTCGAAACCCTTGCAAAAAGCTTTTTATGCCTATTCCCAAGGGCTTTGCGGTCGCCCTTGGGGAACCTTCGCGCCCCTTCGGACGCAGAAGCTCTCAAATGAAAAAAGAAAAAATCGACAGGAGGGGCGTTATTTCGCTCCTCCTTTTTGAAAGGAGGAAAAAGCCATGCTGACAGTAGCCCACATCATGCGCTATTGCCGCAATTATTTCATCAAAGGCAGCTACCGGGGACAGATGGAAGTCTCCGGCGGCGTGTTCCAATGGCGGGGCGATCTGCCTGCGGACTGGATCGTGCTGGAGGGCAGCCGCAAAAATCACGGGGTGTTCCGGGCGGATGCGTCGGGGAAATTCTCCGACTTGACAGATGAAACCTGGGAAGGCCGGGTCATCTTTCTGGAGCCGCCCCAGGATTTTCTGGACCTGTGCGAGGAGATCATCCTCTACGACAAGGATCACCCCCGGGGCAGGCTGAAGAGCGAGCAGTTCGGCACCTACCGCTACGTGCGGCAGGAGAAGGAGATCCCCTGGCAGGAGGCCTTTGCGAAGGATCTTCAGCCCTGGATGCACATGTTTACGGAGGTGAAGGCGGAATGAGGTTTTCGGAACCCTATTGCCGCATGACGGCGATCCGCACCCCGGACGGATGGGGCGGGGAGACCGCCCAATGGACGGCAGGGGCAGCCATGACCGCCGCCCTGGCAGATGTGCATGAAACCGTCGTCTCCTTTGGGGGCGGCAGAGCCGTGAAGCAGCAGGCCACCGTGTACATGAGCCGGGAGGAAACCATTGCCCCCGGGGATGTGATCCGCCGGGAGGGGGACGGCGCCCTGTTCCGCCTCACGGGCTACGGAACGGACGCCCCGGCAGAGGGAGACATTCCCCTGAAGAAAGTGCCGGCGGAAAGGATGATGGCCTGATGGAAGCAATCATATCAGCCCTGACAAAGCTGACAGAGAGCACGGGGCTTCGGCTGTACCTGAAGGGGCAGATCCCCCTGAACACCCCCATGCCCTACCTGGTGTGTGAGGTGCAGCAGCCTGCCTTCGGGGAGGATGGGGATTGCACCCTTACGGCCTGGTACGCCGGGGATGATGCCAACGTCAAACGCCTGGCCGCCGGGGAAATGCTGGGCGGCCTTTTCCCGGAAGGAGGCGTGATGATGCATATGGACAGGGGCATCCTGACCCTGTACCGGGGGAAGCCCTTCCTGACCCTGCTTGACGGGGAGGATGAACGCTGCTGCGCCGTGGAGGGAAGGTTGGTTTTGCGGTGGTATGGGGGAGGGTGAAGGGGCATTTCGATTGCCCCAACCCTTCGAAATGATTAACGCTCTTGTTTTTTTTTCGCAGGGGGCTTTCCGGTCGCCTCCTGCACCCCTTCGGGCAATCCTCCTTCGGATGAAGTTGAATTTTTATGAAAGGATAAATAAATTTTCTCTAACAGTACCCTAAACCTTGCTTGTATGTCGACCCCCGAAGGGTTCCAAGGGGCGATCGGAAAGCCCCTTGGAAAAACCATCGGAAAAAAGAAAGCTTGTTTTCACGACTCATTTTTGAAAAGGAGAAATCATCATGCTGACATCATTACGCAAAGACACCTACCGCCACCTGCAATTAGGCCCGGGCATGTTCCTGAAGAACTTCCCCTGGGAAAACGCCCAAACCGCCGAGGAGTTGAAAAGCCTCCTGGCGGAAGCCCTCCTCAGCGGGGAATACCTCATCGGCGCCACCCGGGGCGGCGGCACTTTCCAGTGCAAGCCGGAGATCCGCCGCATTGACGGGGACGGCAGCCGCTACGCCGATAAATCCGCCACCCTGAACGATTGCTGGACGGTGAAGCTCACCGGCACCCTGATGGAAATCACCCCGGAAGGCTTCGCCTCCGCTCTCATGGGGGCGGAAGTCACCACGGAGGGCAGCATCACCATCCTCCGTGCCAAAACCGACCTGGGGGAAAACAGTTTCATCCCCCGGCTGTGCTGGGTGGGAGATACCAGTCAGGGCTTTGCCCTCATTGAATTGAAGAATGCGCTGAACGTGGCAGGGGTCACCTTCTCCTTTGGGGATAAGGGGGAGGGCACCCTGCCCTTTGAGTATCAGGCTCACGCCGACGGGGAGGACGACTATGCCCCCTTCAGCTTGGTGTTTCTGGAAGGGGGCAAGTAAATGCAGCAGGCAGTACGGCTGGGGGACATGCCCACGGAGGAAATGGCGAAAGCCCTCTGCCGCCTGACTCCGCCCCTGTGCCGCATGGCGAAGGATCCCAAGGTGGGGGAAGCCCTGAAGCAGATCCGCCGGGAGGATCCCTTGCTGATGACCCTGGGGAAGGCGGGGGAGATCCTCCTGCCCTGCCTGATGGGGGAGCACCTGGGGGAGATGCTGGAGGTGCTGCACATTCTCACCGGGGCAGGGGTGGAAACCCTTCGCAAGCAGCCGGCAAGGGAGACGGTGCAGCTTTTCCTCCGGTGCGTGGACGAGGCGCTGGCGGATTTTTTTCCCTGTGCCGGTGGTTCGATGAAGGAGACATTCTCCGGGGAATCATCGGCGCGGCAAGGTTGAGCAGCGTGAAGGCACTGGGGTTTTCTTTGGCGGAGGAAAAGCGGCAGGCGTTGTTCCGGCAGTATGAAGGCAGGCTTTTGTGGCACGTGGCCGCCGCTGTGCACGGGCAGGTGACGGGGGAGGCGTTTCCCCTGCCGCCCTGGGAGGAAATGCAGGAGGTTCAGCCTCAATCCGGGGAGGAGATTCGGGAGGAATTGTTGAGGAAGTTGGGTTATGCAGGGGGCTTTCCGGTCGCCCCCTGCACCCCTTCGGGCACTCCTTCGAATGAAGTTGAGCTTTTATGAAAGGATAATCATTTTAACCTAGCAGAGTTTTCAACTCGAAGGGAATCTAAAAGATGGGCGCCGAAGGGGTCAAGGGGGCGACCGGAAAGCCCCCTTGAAGCGTGCCAACGAAAAGAATGGGTACCCCCAAAAGATGGGCTCCGAAGGAGTCCAGAGGGCGAGGGTCTTCGACCCGTTTAAGCCCTCTGGAACTAGCGGTAAAAGCAACATGCAAGGATTCAGATTCCTTGCAAGAAATAAGGTTCTGTCTATTCCCAAGGGCTTTGCGGTCGCCCTTGGGGAACCTTCGCCCCCTTCGGATGAAGTTGACTTGTTTCGCAGGGGGCTTTCCGGTCGCCCCCTGCACCCCTTCGGGCAGTCCTCCTCCGGATGAAGATAAGCTCAAACGAAATGAATAAAAGAAAGGATGATAAACCATCAGTGCATTATTTGACCTGTGCGCAACCCTGACCATGGACACCGGCGATTTTGAATCGGCGGCGCAGTCCGCCCTGGCCCAGGGGGAAAGCCTGAACCAGGCCCTGGAACAGCAGATGCAGAGCCTTGCCCAGTCCGCCCAGTCTGCAGCGTCTTCCGCTGCCGATGCATGGGCAGCGGCGAGCCAAAGCATCAGCGCCGGCATGAGCAGCCTGCAGGGGGCAGGGGTCGGCGCATGGAGTGCCATTGCATCCCAAATCGCCGCCGCCACCGCCGCCGCCCGGCGGTATTTCTCCCTGCAGGGGGGCGGCAAAGGCTATGCCGTGGGGCTGGATTACGTGCCCTATAACGAGTTCCCTGCCCGGCTCCATGAAGGGGAAGCAGTGCTGACCCGGGCGGAAGCGGAGCGGTGGCGCCGTGGGGAAGGCTCCTCCTCTGCCGCCGCCAAGGGGGAAGATGTGGGGCAGGCGGTGCGGGATGCCCTGCAGGGGGTGACCATCGCCATGGATGGGGAAACCGTGGGGCGGCTGGTGGCGGACACCGTGTCCCGGGAGATTGACCGGAAGAGCCGGGCAAGGAGGGGTTGAGCATGAAGCTGGATTGCCAAATGAACGGGGCGTCCCTTTCCGCCCTGGACGGCAGCATCCTCATTACGGATGTGGAAGAGGAAGGCGCGCCCCAAACCCTGACGGTGTGCGACCTCCCCGGCAGAGAGGGCAGCCGGTTCATCCGCCGCAGGCGTACCAGCCTGACGGTGAAGATTCGCCTGATGATCCGGGAAAGGAGCCTGAACCGGCGGCGCATCCTGCTGGAAAAGCTGGCACGCTGGTGCACGGACGGCTATCTCACCGTCAGCTATCGGCGGGGGCAGCGGCTGGGCTGCGTGTGCGTTCAGGGGGTGGAGGGCGTCTCCGTGACCGGCTGGGCGGAGGAAATCACCCTGATTTTCCGTGCCTACGGCCTGCCCTGGTGGGAGGACACTGTGCCCAAGACCCTGACCCTTGCCCCGGGGGAGGAAGGCAGCCTTCACCTGGGCGGCACGGCGGAAACCACCTGGGCGGAAGCGGAAGCCGCCTGCCTCACGGCGGTGAACACCCTGACCCTTACCTGCGGGGAAACTACCATGACCTTCACTGACTTGGCCATGACCCCGGGGGAAACCCTGCGCCTTACCTGGGATCGGGAAGGCATGCAGCAGATAAGGATTCAGGGGGACGGCACCCGTTCCGCCCTGGGCTGCCGCACGGCGGATTCCGATGATGATCTGCTGGTGCCGGCAAACAAAACCGTCCCCCTCCGGGTGGAGGCGGACGGTCAGGTGTCAGTCACCTTCCGGGCAAGGGGAAGGTACCTGTAAAGGAGCTTCGACAAAGTGGCTTTTCCGCTTTGGCGAGGAGTGCACGCCCTCACTGGTCGAAAGGCCTTGCCACATTGCTAAAACTGAGAAAGGAAGAAATTTGTATGGCAGCACCTTACATCGATTTGCTTCGCTACGTCAGCGTTGCTGACAAAACC
>CAVKHY010000050.1:0-16839 GCA_963656345.1 bacterium
CCCGTACCATCGAAAATGACCGTGACCGTAAGATGACCATCATGACCACCACCTTCATCCCCTGCGGTGCAAAGATGCCTATCATTGGCATGATCGCCGCAGCTGTGTTCGGTGGCAGTGCCTGGGTTGCAACCTCTGCCTACTTCATCGGTGTGGCTGCAATTATCGTTTCCGGCATCATCCTGAAGAAGACCAAGATCTTCGCCGGTGACCCTGCTCCCTTCGTTATGGAGCTTCCTGCTTACCATGCCCCCAGCGCGAAGAACGTGCTCCACAGTGTGTGGGAACGTGGTTCCAGCTTCGTAAAGCGCGCCGGCACCGTGATTCTGCTGTCCTCCATCATCATCTGGTTCACCAAGAGCTATGGCTGGGCTCCTACTGCTGACGTGCAAGCTGCTGCTCGTGACGAGTATGCTTCCACCGTGGCTGAGTATGAAGAGACCTTGGCTGATTACACTGCCCGTTCCGAAGCCGGCACCCTGGAAGAGGACGAGGAAGAACCCGAAGAGCCTGAACTTGCTGCTGAAATGGCAGAAGATCGTGAGCCCGGCTCTTGGGGCGCTGTGTCCGACATGGACTACTCCATCCTGGGCAAGATCGGCACGCCCGTGTCCACCATCTTCAAGCCCCTGGGCTTCGGCAACATGCCTTCCACCGTTGCAACGGTCATGGGCTTGGTTGCTAAGGAAGAAGTCGTAGGCGTTATGGGCGTATTGTATGGCGCAGATGATGCTGCCGACGTTGTAGACGACGAAGACATGTCGGACGAAGAAAAGGCTGAAGCACTGAGCCCCCTGGCGAACGCTTTCAACGAGTCCTCCAACGGACACGGCCGACTGGCTGCTTACGCCTTCATGATCTTCAACCTGCTGTGCGCACCTTGCTTTGCTGCTATGGGTGCTATCAAGCGTGAAATGAACAATGCTAAGTGGACCCTGGGTGCTATCGCTTATCAGTGCCTGTTCGCTTATGCCATTGCCCTGATCGTGTATCAGCTTGGTCTGCTGTTTGTGGGCGGCGGCTTCGGTGTTGGCACCGTGGTTGCAATCCTGCTGCTGGCCTTCCTGGTGTACATGCTCTTCCGTAAGAACCCCTATGATGACAACCACCTGACCCAGAAGGTCAAGGGCGCTGCCTGATTAGGAAAGCAAAAGGAGGTTTTCAGCTATGGCAACTTGGATTGTTGGCGGCGTTGTGGTCGTCATTGTTGGTCTGGTGATTTGGAAAATGATCAAGGACAAGAAGAGCGGCAAGGGCGGCTGCGGTGAATGCGGCGGCAATTGCGGCGGATGCTCCGGCTGCCATTGACGGAAGCCTTGCGGGGGCGGATGCATGGTGCGTCCGCTCCCTTTTCTATATCATATTGATGTACAAAGGAGTGGATCTCGTTGATGACTGCTGCGCAAATCCGTTGCCTGCTGGCACTCCGTGCCCTCAATCAACTCAGTGAAAAGGTGGCCTCCAAGGACATTGCACGGCTAATTGGCATCAGCCGTCCCTCCGTCCATCGCCTGCTGGAGGCGCTGTCTGCTGAAGGTATGATTTCCAAGGAACCCTATGGCACGGTGGAGCTGACCGAACTAGGGCAGGAAACCGCCAGGCTGCTGGAAGCCCGGAAGGAACGGCTGACCCTGATCTTTGCCCGGTACTTCGGTCTGCCCATGGATGAAGGTGCCGCCGGTGCCATCCTGCTCATGAGCGGTCTGAAAGAAGAAAGCCTGCAGGCTATGGAAAGTGCATCCTCCGGCAAATGAATATTCCGCCCAAACGTCAAAGCACAGCGACAACAATGAAGTCGCTGTGCTTTTTGTCACCATAAAAGAAAGCACCTTCCCCTATCAGGCAAGGCGCAGGTAAATGACAATACACGTGATGGAATTACGCCCGATTGCGAACCTTGGTGCAGCGGCTGACCAGAATGCCGATTTCATAGAGCGCACACATGGGCAGCCCCAGCGCAATCTGGGACACAACGTCCGGGGGGGTAAGAATGGCGGCGATGATAAAAATGGCAAGGATCACATACCGCCGCTTGCTGGTCAGCATCTCGGGGGTGGTCAGCCCAACACGGGTGGTCAGGTACAGCACCACCGGCAACTGAAAAGCAATGCCGAAGGGAACTAAGAAGCCGAAAAGGAAGCTGACGTACTTGTCAATGGACAGCATGGGCGTAGCCACTGAATCCCCTGCCACAAGGAAGAAGTCCACCGCCAGAGAATACACGGCGAAGTAGCAGAAGGTAACACCGATCAGGAACAGCAGCAGTGCCAGCACAAACAGCAAACGAAAGGCGTGCTTCTCGTTGGGATAAAGGGCAGGCTTAATAAAGCTCCATACCTGCCAAATGACCACGGGGCTTGCCACGATCATGCCCGCCAGCAGTGCTACCTTAAATTTGGTGACCAGAGCCTCCGACATGGCGGTGAAAATCACCTGAATACCACGAGCCTGAATAGGTGCCAAAATCCAATTCATCAATGGATCAATGGCAAAGTAAAACACCAGCAGAAAGGCAACGGCCACCGCACCAAGGGAAATCACCAGCACCTTTCGCAGCGCCAGCAGATGGCTAAGCATGGATTCGCCTTTTTCCGTCGGTTCACCCTGTTCAGCAGAATTTTCCACATCGTCCGATGTATCCTGTTGCTCTTCTTCAGCCGGAATGGTTTCTTTCTGCTTCATGCTTCGTCCTTTTTGTCTTTGTCGGCATCGTCATCGGACTTATCGTCCTTCAGCTCGCTCTTGAAATCCTTGATGCTCTTGCCCAGGGCTTTGCCTACGCCGGCCAGTTTGTTGCCGCCGAAGAGCACCAACGCCAATACAACAATCAGCAAAATTTCAGTCGTTCCAAGACGCATGTTTGTGTCCTCCCTTATTTCGACTCCGTGTCATGTTTGAATGCGTCCGCAGTTTTTTCCACGGACTTTTTTGTTTCGCGCAACTCTTCGGAAATGTCGCCCTGCTTTACGGCGTCCTTCACATCGTGGCGTACTTCGTTGACTTCCTTTTCAATGGTGTCCCAGCCGGACTCTTTTTTAATATCGTTGATAAGGCGGCGTGATTTTTTTACCACACGCGCCAGCCAGCGGGCTACCTTGGGCAAGTCCTTCGGGCCAACCACAACAAAGGCGACCAGCAGGATCAGCAGCAATTCCGTAAAGCCGATATTGAACACAGACTACCGCTCCTCCTCTTTCATTGCTTCCCGAAGAATAAAGAGAAGGGGAGAGTCGGATGGGCCAACGCCCAGGCAGGCCCTCCCCAAATTAAGCATTACTTGCCGACTTTGCTCAGCGCATCTTCCACAGCGGCCATGATGGCTTTGCTGGATACGGTTGCGCCGGTGGCAACATCCACTGCCGTGGACTGAGACTCAAGAATTTTGCCGGGAACAGTGTCATAAGCGGCATTGCAGACGCCGGCGGTGTCGCTGTGACTCAACACATCAATCTTGGAGATCTTGTCGCCGTCCATGGTGACCTTCACGCGTACGGTGCCGCCAAAGCTTTCGGCTTCGCCGATGTACTCGTTGGCAGCCAGGGTTTCCTCTGCTGCAACAGTTTCGGTTACGGGCATTTCAGCATAGCCGAAATGAGCGTTCAGCAGCTCGATGGTATGCCGTGCCACGTCGCCGCTCAGGCCGCCGCAGCGGCGCTTGCGGATGATGTCGCCGCGCTCCACGTTGGCGGCTGTCATGAAGGTGGTAATGGAATCGATGCAGTTCACACTGGGGGCAACCGTCTGCACGGGGGCGGCAGCTTCAGGCTGGTAAATGGGCAAATTGGTGCTGCAGTACCATGCGAACAGATCTTTTGTCAGCTGACGGGAATCATCAGCACCGCAAACCAAACCGATCATGGCCACGGCACCGCCTAGCGCACCGCACAGGGTGCCGCAGGTGTAGCCTTCCTTGCCGTTTGCAAACATTTCCTCAGGAATGACGGTATAGGGATAGCCCACCTTTTCACGCAGGGCAACCAGGATGGCTTTGGCAACGCCATAGCAGCAGCCGTTTTCGAAGTAACCTTCGTAAGCCAGCTTCTCCACATACTCAGGATCGATTTCAACGTAGGGATAAGGATACTCGGGCACTTCGTTCTCTGCCTTTGCCTGCAGCATGCCGGGCACACTGCCCACAACGGCTGCACTGCCCAGCAGGGCAGCACTCTTCTTCAGAAAATCGCGACGAGTCTGCATATAATCTACCTCAATTTCATGTCATGGTAAAATCATGACGTAACCTTACGGTCACGATACCACACATCATGCTCTTTGTCAAGATTTGAACAAAATGCCCCAAAGTTCACATGGAAAAAGGAGAGACCATCACAGCCGTTCCCTGCGGAAGGCCTCCCCAATGTGCTACTTGGTTACTTGCCAACCTTGGCCAGAGCATCATTGACAGCGGCGATCAGCGCCTCGCTCGTCTTGGTTGCGCCGGTTACAGTATCGACAGCAGTGGAGTTGTTTGCAACCATGGTGTCCAGCAGGGCGAAGGCGGGGTCAGAAATGCCGGCCGTCTCGTTGTGGCTCAGCACTTCGATCTTGGCAATCTTGTCCCCGTCCATGGTGACCTTTACCTTAACGGGGCCGCCGATTTCACTGGTCGCTTCACCGATGTACTCGTTGTCAGCCAGGGTCTCTTCCTCAGCAGCGGGTTCAGCAGCAGCCACGCTGTAGCCGAAGTGCACGTTCAGAATTTCAACGGCCTTGGCAGCGGTTTCACCGGTTACGGCAGCGCAGCGAGCCTTACGGCCGTCATCCGCCATGGTGAAGCCGGTGGCATCCATGTACTTGTTCACGGAATCGCGGCATTCCACAGAGCCTGCTACGGTCGTGGTGGGAGCCTTGAACTCAGGCTGATATTCGGGGAAGGGCTTCTCCTTATACCATGCGTACAGCTCATTGCGCAGCTGGCCGGCGTCGCTGGCCTCGCAGAACAGACCGAAAATTGCGCAGCAGCCGCCCAGAGAGCCACACAGGGACTGCTGTCCATAGCCGCCGGCGCCGTTGGCAAACATGCGGGCGTTGAACTGATTGTACGGATAGCCATACTTGGCAGCCAGCGTCTCAATGATAGCGGCAAACGCACCGGCGCAGCAGCCGCCATGGGAATAGAAAGCTTTGTAGCCGGCTTCCATGACTTCCTGGGGATCCAGCTTCTCCCACTTCCAGGGCCAATCCGGTGCCGTGATTTCTTCTTCGGCAACACCGGTGCTCAGGCCGACGGGCAGCGCTGTAGCGACGGCAACGCCCAGCAAACCCTTGCCGGTTGTGCGCAAAAACTCACGGCGACTCGTGTTCATGTCCATCGTCTATGTTCCTCCTCTTATTGCACGATAGCTTGCTTCATCCTACGTCCTGCAAGCATCTTAAGTTAATTATATCACAATAATCAAAGCACGTCAACTGAAGCAGTAAAAATAGGGAGAAAAAATTACCAACATCGCCATGCATGGCGCACTAAGGCACAAAACGAACGAGCATAAGAAATCGGAAATAGTTTTTCTTTGCCGGCAGGGAATTCCTTTTCTGCATCGAATATTGCCAATGCAAAGTATCGTTTTCAATCCAATGATCGATGAACCGGAGGGCTTTCCTATGATTCGCAGATATGACTTTGGCACCCCTATTCCTACTGATGCAGTGGTTGTTCCTGTTCCCATGGGGGAGGGCAGCCTGCCGCATATGATTACCACATCACAGGGGGAGGCACTCAGCTTTACGGTGGCTCTCGGGGAACATGATATGATCTTCGGCCTGGGCGAAAGCGTGCGGGGCATCAACAAACGGGGCTTCCGCTACCGTGCCTGGAACACAGATGATCCCAGCCTGCATGAGGGACGGGAGTGCCTGTATGCCAGCCATAATCTGCTGATTTTTACGGGGAAATGCGGCCTTTTCGGCGTGTACTTCGACGATCCGGGCAACATGACGTTTGA
Source organism: bacterium (assembly GCA_963656345.1). Classification (GTDB taxonomy): domain Bacteria; phylum Bacillota; class Clostridia; order Christensenellales; family Aristaeellaceae; genus CAKUFA01. The sequence continues at coordinate 5,943 of CAVKHY010000050.1, forward strand.
CCTTGGCTACACGGACAGCGACAAGGCAGTTATCACCAGCCCTGAGGGAAACATCAGCGTGTATCTGATGGAAGAGGATAGCCTGAAGGGCATTGTGCACGCCTTCCGCAGCATCATCGGGCAAAGCTACCTGCCGCCTAAGTGGGCGTTTGGCTATATTCAGTCCCGGTGGGGCTATGCCTCGGAGGAGGAAATCCGCACCATCGTTCGGGAACATCGTACCAGGCATATTCCCTTGGACAGCGTAAGCATGGATATTGATTACATGGAACGCTTCAAGGATTTCACCTGGAACCGGAACAATTTTGACGACCTGCCGAAGCTGGCGGGGGACATGCGGAAGGAGCATATCCGTCTGGTGCCCATCATTGACGCCGGAGTGAAGCAGGAACAGGGCTACGACGTGTGCGATGAGGGGCTGGCCAAGGGCTATTTCTGCCTCAAGGCAGATGGGAAGCCCTTTGTGGGGGCGGTGTGGCCCGGACATAGTTATTTTCCGGATTTTCTGCGCCCGGAGGTGCGGACATGGTTTGGCAGGCAGTACTTCAAGCTGCTGAATGCGGGAATTGAAGGCTTCTGGAACGACATGAACGAGCCGGCTCTGTTCTACTCGGAAGAAACGCTGCAGGAAGCCATCGAGCTGGCGGAAAGCTGCAAAGGCAAGAACCTGGGGGTGGAGGAGTGCTTCCACTTGAAGGGTGTGTTCCAGCAAACAGCCAATAACATGGAGGATTATCGCCGATTCTATCACGTGGTGGATGGAAAGACCATTCGCCATGACCGGGTGCACAACCTGTACGGCTATAACATGACCCGGGCGGCGGCAGAAGGTTTCGAAGTCTACCAGGCAGATAAGCGGTATCTGCTTTTCAGCCGCTCATCCTACGTAGGCGCCCATCGGTACGGCGGTGTTTGGCAGGGAGATAACTGCTCCTGGTGGAGTCACATTCTGCTGAACCTGAAGCAGCTTCCATCCCTGAATATGTGCGGCTTCCTCTTCAATGGGGCGGATCTGGGCGGCTTCGGGCAGAACACCACGGAGGATCTGCTGCTTCGCTGGCTGCAGCTGGGGGTCTTTACCCCCTTGATGCGCAACCATTCCGCTCAGCACACCCGTGATCAGGAAATTTACCGCTTCCGCCGGGCAGAGGATATGCGCCGGGTGCTGACGGTTCGTTATGCCCTGCTTCCCTATCTGTACAGTGAATTCATGAAGGCTGCGCTGACCGATGAGATGCTCTTCCGGCCGCTGGCCTTTGATTATCCGAAGGACGACGTCGCCTGCCGCACCGAGGATCAGGTGATGCTGGGCGGTGAATGCATGATTGCCCCTGTCTACGAGCAGAATGCCCGGGGACGGCATGTGTACCTGCCGGAAGATATGCTCATGGTGCGCTTCCGCTCTGCGGAGGATTATGACTTGCTGCCCATGTCCGCAGGGCATCACTGGGTGACGTTGGAGCTGAATGAGTTCCCTCTGTTCATTCGCCGGGGCGCCATGATTCCTCTCAGCCATGGCGGAGAATGGGTGGAAGCGGTGGATAGCCACACCCTGACCCTGTTGGGGTGGGATTGTGACCATGCCGAGTATGCCCTTTACGATGATGACGGGCAAAGCAGGGATACAAAGCTGGAAGGACACTTGCATGCCCTGCATGGGGACGCTCCGGCGGAAGGCTTCTGCTTGGATAGAAGCAAGCTGATCCATGGATAAAGGAGGGATGAACGTGGATACAGGCGATTGCATGCAATATGCACCCCATGGCCGGCCAAGCCCTGTGGTGAAACCGGGGGAGTTTGTCTTTTCTGTGATGTACCTGGAACACGGGCATATTGACGGCATGACCCGTGCCCTGCTGGACGCAGGCGCAACCTTGAAGCAGGTTTATGATCCTGACGCCAACAAGACGGCGGCTTTTTGCAAGCGTTTTCCCCAAGCAACTCCGGCAGCCTGCGAAGAAGAAATCCTGCAGGATAAGGATGTGCAGCTGGTGTGCGCTGCTGCCATTACCAGTCAGCGATGCAGCCTGGGACTGCGGGCCATGGAAGCGGGAAAGGACTACTTTACGGACAAAGGTCCCTTCACCACCCTTGAACAGCTGGCGCAGGCTAGAGAGGCGCACCGCCGCACGGGACGGAAGTACATGGTGTACTTCAGCGAACGGCTCCATGTGGAGGCGGCTGTGCTGGCTGGCTACATGATTGATCAAGGGGAGATTGGCCGGGTTATCCACATGGAAGGTTTCGGCCCCCACACCCTGAATGCGGCAAGCCGGCCGGATTGGTTCTTCCGGCGCAAGCAATACGGAGGCATCCTGTGTGATATCGGCAGCCACCAAATTGAACAATTCCTGTTTTACACCGGGGATGACAACGTACAGGTGGCAGGCAGCCGTATCGGCAACTATGCCCATCCGGAATATCCGGAATTGGACGACTTCGGCGATGTGAACCTGAATGCATCCAGCGGTGCTGCCGGGTATTTTCGTGTGGATTGGTTTACGCCGAAGGGACTAAGCACCTGGGGCGATGGCCGGATGTTCATCATGGGCACAAAGGGCACCATTGAAATGCGGAAGTATGTGAACGTCGCTTCCGGTCAGCCGGGAGGCAATCATCTTTTCCTGGTCAATGAACGGGGGGAACAATATTTCAACGCCACCGACACGGTAGGCTTCCCTTTCTTCGGTCAGCTGATTCTGGACTGCCTGAACCGGACGGAATATGCCATGACGCAGGAGCACGCCTTCAAGGCGGCGGAGCTTTGCCTTGTAGCTCAAAAGGAAGCTGAGGTGATGCATAAATGGTGACGTTAAAACCGCCATAGAGAAGCGTGGGCAGGAATGAATCATCACAATAAAAAAAGGGGTGGAAGAAAATGCCGAGAAAGCCTCGATTTCCGGACATAACATGGTACTGTGACGAGTGCAATACATGCTTGAATGATCAAAGAGGTTTTGATGACCATAAGTATACATGGAAATGCAGGGAATGCGGGTTTAAGAATAGTATTTCGAAAGATAACATTAACCCTGATGACCCGATTGCACTTAAAACGTTTCTGCATTTTCTGGGGCTTCAATCCTTTGTGGGCTTCTGGACAGCTGTAATGCTTGGAATAAGTTTGTATGTTTTTCATGCCGATAAGGGAAACTATTTTATACCGTTCCTCATTTTCATTGGGATATTTGCTGTTGCTTTTATTACTACGATCGTTCTTCAATTTACCCTAAGGCATAAGAAAAAAACAATGAAGTGGATTATTCTTGAAATCCTGTACGATCTGAAAGAGGATATACTTATGCCATTTATGGCATTAAAGGAAGTTCTAAGCAACCTACTTGCGTTCGTTACACATTTGCTTCCTATTCCGAAGAAGTACGCTTGGCATAGCAATCTAAAAATCATTGTGATGAATACGGTTTATGTGGCGTTGACCGTGGCAGAAATCATTGCATTTAATCACATAAATCACTTTACTGTAAGTGATGGATGGATTTTGATTCAAAGTGGATACGCAAAAGTGGTTGAGTTTGTGACAGGTTTATTCCAATAGTAACTCCCTTCAAGCTGACATGTGACGTTTAATACATTGACAGCATCGCCGTATCCACGTATAATCAGCCTAAGCCGCCGCAAACGACGGCGCTTTCAATAAAATGCGGTTAGCTATACTTAACCACTTGACTAGACAGTATGGAAACAGGAGGTGCGTATGGTACAGATTCTTTCTCTTCCTTTTTTAGGTACAACCTTAGGAGCAGCCATGGTCTTTTTCCTGCGGGGCAACATTCCGGATCGGGTGGAGAAGCTGCTGCTTGGCTTTGCTTCCGGAGTAATGATCGCCGCCTCTGTATGGTCACTGCTGATTCCTGCCATTGATATGTCGGCGGGCGGCACATTGCCTGCATGGTTTCCGGCTGTTGCGGGCTTTCTGACGGGTATTGCGTTCCTGCTGGTGCTGGACAGTGTGATTCCCCACCTGCATCGCCATAGTGATACGCCGGAAGGCGTTCGTTCCAGGCTGTCCCGTACGGCTATGCTGGTGTTCGCCGTAACGCTGCATAATCTGCCTGAGGGCATGGCCGTGGGCGTAACCTATGCCGGTGCTGCTTCAGGGCAAGCAGACATCAGCATGGCGGGAGCATTCGCCCTAGCTCTTGGCATCGCCATTCAAAATTTCCCGGAAGGGGCGATCATCTCCATGCCTCTTCGGGGAGAAGGCACACCCAAGGGCAAGGCCTTCCTTTATGGGGTACTGTCCGGCATTGTGGAACCCATCGGCGCTGTGCTGACCATTTTGTTGGCAAAGCAGCTGACACCCATACTGCCCTACCTGCTTTCCTTCGCGGCAGGCGCCATGATCTATGTGGTGGTGGAGGAATTGATTCCGGAAAGCCAAAGCGGTGAACATTCCAATCTGGGCACAATAGGCGCTGCAATTGGTTTCGCACTCATGATGGTGCTGGATGTAGCGCTGGGATAAAATGAAAGCGGCAGAGGAACGTGATGGTTTCCTCTGCCGCTGTTTGGTTAGACTCAGCACAACTTGATCAGCCGCTGATAGAAGGCGACCGTCTTCACCAGCGTTGCCACGGGAATGCGCTCGTCATTGGCGTGGATCAGCCCACGCTCTTCCTTGCTGAGTGCCATAGCGGAAAAGCGGAAGACATGATCGCTGAGCACGCCGTAATGCCGGGAGTCGGAGCAGGCAATCATCAAATATGGCGTAACGACTGCATCTGTCCAGGTACCCCGAATGGCGGTGCTCAGGCGCTGGAAGGGCTCATCATCCGTGCGGGATTCCCGGGAAGGATTGGAGGCATACAGGGTTTCCATCTTCACCCGGTCGTCGTTGATGACCTTCTTCAAATAGGCCATGGCGGCATCCACATTTTCGCTGCTGTTCAGCCGCAGGTTCGCGCCTACCCAGGCTTCGGGAGGCAGCACGTTGTTGGCGGCGCTGCCCTGCATTTGGGTAAAGGCCACTGTGGTGCGCACCAGAGCGTTCAGTTCGCCGCCGCTCTTTTTGCACAGAAGATTCAGCACCGGCTTGAAGCACCACAGATTCGCGAAAATCATACGGTACAGGAAGGTGCTGCGGCGGCCGAGGGTGTCAAACATTTCCGCAGCAGGGGCGGACAGATGGAAGGGGAAAGGATGATCCTCCACCCGGGTAACGGCCTTCGCCAGAATGCCTACCGGGCTGTGGGCAGGCGGGGTGGAAGCATGGCCACCATTGGAAGAAACAGTGAAGCGGACGTTCACCTGTCCCTTTTCACCCGTGCCCACAACAGCGCAGCGCTGAGAAACACCGGGGAAGACGTTTTCCACCACGGCACCGCCTTCATCCAGCACAAACGCAGGCTCGATGTGGTGCTCGGACAGCCACTTGACAATGGTAGGAGCACCCGTGCCGGCAATCTCTTCATCCCCAGCAAAGGCAAGATACAGGTCATTGGCAGGAGTGAAGCCCTGTTCGATCAGCGTATCGGCGGACTGAAGCACACCCAGGAAGGTACCCTTCGTGTCCAGTGTGCCGCGCCCCCACAGAACGCCGTTCTCCAGCACGGCGTCGAAGGCAGGCTTGGACCAGCTGTCCTGATCCACAGGCACAACGTCGTAGTGCGCCATCAGCACACCGGGCTTTGCATCGGATTTGCCCTTCCAGTGAAATAGCAGGCTGCGGGGGCCGGGTTTCACGAAGGTGCACTTGGCAAATACATGGGGAAACAGGGTGGGAAGCAGCTTTTCCAGCTTGTCGAACTCGCTGTTGTCCTCCTTGGATTTGTCCGTGTAGGACACGGTACGGCACCGAATCAGCGCCTGCATATTGGATACGGTTTTGGCCTCGTCGATTTTTTCCTCCGTAGTGGGAATGGCAGGCTCGGCCTTGGGCTTGAAAGCGGCTGTGCGAATCATGAGCACTGCCACAAAGAGGATCAGCAATGCCAGAATGATCCAACCAATCATGGGATGACTTCCTTTCTTCGATAACGTTCATGCAGGGACGATTACGCCCATGGATGATTGATTAAACAAGACCCTTCTTGTACAGGATACGGCTGGCACCGATGGCAATCAGTGCGCCTACAGGCACCAGTACGCCGACAGCACTGGCCAGAGAAGGCACGGCAAGGAACAGCACCACCATAAACACCAGGGGCGTAATGGCGATTTTCCAGTTCTTGCTCACATACACCACCGCCAGGGCGCCAAACAGGGCAGGCAGGATGTTGTCAAAGGCAGGAGCCAGGGTTTCGGATTCAAGCAGGGGCTGCAAATAGCCCAGTAGCAGCACACCCAAGGCAATGACGACCGTAGTCACAATGGCGGAGGTGGCAACGGCGATGGTGGAGATGACCTCGCCTTCCTCACTGGAGGCTTCCACCTTAGCGGCTTGCATGGCATTCAGCGCACAGGGAACCTTCAGGCTGGACAGGTTGCCGGTGATGAAACCCAGATACGTGCCGCCGGTGCCCAGCATGGGGGCGTAGGTCAATACCTCGATGATGGCGGTGGTCCAGAAAATCGGTGCCACGCCCAGCAAACCGGTCAGCACGTATTTCAGCTCCGGCCAGGCATCATAGTACACGCAAATGGCCACCGGCGCCATAATCATCAGGAAGATGGCGGTGGCTACCCAGATGCGGCCGTAGAAGTGTACGGAATCTTTATAACTTCTCATCGTTGATGTCCTCCTTACTTCATCAGTGCCGTTACGGGGATGGATGCAGCCATAGCGCCCAGCATGCACAGGGGCAGGGCGTACTGTTCCAGCCACTTGGCCTTGAACACCTTGATGATAAGCCCGCACAGTCCCATCAGCAGGGCGGAAATCAAGGCGACTACCAGAGGAATATATCCGGGAAGACCTTCGCGGACATCGGCGAAAATCAGCCCCAGGAAGGCGGAAATCATGCCCAGGAACATGCTGTCCATGAACAGCTTGCCCCATTTTTGATCCTTGCCGGTAATGTTGTGCAGCCCGCCTTCCAGCTTTTTCAAGCCGAAGAGAATCAGGATGATGCCGGGAATAATGCCCAAGGTCATGACCCAGGCAATGGCTGTGAAGGCATGGGGATCGGTAATGGTGGTGGAGGTGCTGACGCCCATGGCGGCAGCCGTGGTGGTGGCGGCAGGCAGCTCATAGGTCAACGCACCCAGAATGCTCAGCCGCAGCCAGGGCCAGGGAAGACCCAGCATCTTGGATAGGGTGATAACGCCCATCAGGATGGCAATAGCCGGAGCTACAGTGAAGATGGCACTGGAAAGAATGGTGGAACGGATGGTGGCACCGGTGATGCCAAGCTGCTTGGCACGCCGAGTGGCACGAACAAGGAAGAAAACAGACTGTGCAATGACGAAAAGGATGATGACCGTCGTTACGCCATAAAGAAAACCGCTGTTGACGTCAAAAGTCGGCATGGCAATAAGACCTCCTTCATAATGAATAACCACATTGTAACAAATCGAGCACCGGGCGTAAAGAGTCCCTTGGACAAGTACGGAAAAAGAACAAAAGGAGAACGTGACATTGTACGGGCACTATGATATGATACCCGTGAAATCAGTAAGGCAATGGCGCCCTGCTGATGTGTTCCATGTGCAATTAAACCGAAAGGCGGATATACATTCATGCAAATTGAGATTCTACCCTCCAAACTTCACGGCATAGCCCATGCTCCTGCTTCCAAGTCGGAAGCGCATCGGCGGATGATTTGCGCCGGCCTTGCAGACGGAAGCACCAAGCTGCACGGCTTCATGGAGTCTGAGGATATGGCGGCGACCAGGGCTTGCTTGAAAGCCTTGGGGGCAGAATTATCCATGGAAGGGGATACCTTAACCATTCGGGGAACGGAAGGAAAAAAACGAATCTGTCCCGTGATGGATTGCGGGGAAAGCGGCTCCACGCTGCGTTTTTTTGTGCCTATTGCCATGGCGAAGTGCGGCGGAGGCATCTTCCGCATGCATGGACGGTTGGGTCAGCGTCCCATGGATGTGTATCGGGATCTGTTTGTGCCCCAGGGCACAGGCTGGCGTATGGGCATCGGCGCGGACGGCGCGGCGGAGCTCCATGTAACAGGACACCTGCAGTCCGGCGCTTACGTGCTGCCGGGCAATGTGTCCAGCCAGTTTGTTTCCGGCCTGCTGTTTGCCTTGCCGCTGCTGGAAGGTGAGTCCACATTGACAGTCAAGCCGCCGGTGGAATCAGCAGGCTACATTCAAATGACCCTTCGTGCACTCAGAGACAGCGGTATTCAGGTACACGAAACGGCGCCTTATACTTGGATGATTCCGGGACATCAGCGCTACTGTACGGAGGACGGTACCCTTACCGGGGACTACTCCCAGGCAGCAGTGCTTTTGTGTGCTGCGGCTCTGGGGCAGGATGTGGCCGTGGACGGACTGTCGGCGGACAGCATTCAGGGAGATCGTGTGGTGCTGGAGCATCTGCGAGCTTTGGGTGCGGAAATTGAAGAAAAGGACGGTTGCATTCGTGTTGTAAAGCCTGCCTGCCATGGGGCAGAGCTGGACATGAGCAGCTGCCCGGATATTGCACCCATGCTGGCACTGGTATGCCAATTGATGTCCGGAGAAAGCAGACTGAAGGGCTGCGGCCGTCTTCGGCTGAAGGAGTGCGACCGGCTGACCACCACGAAGAAAATCCTGCGGCAATTAGGGGGCGATGTCCTTGTGGCCGGGGATGATCTGGTGTTGAAAGGCGTTCCGAAGCTGCATGGCGGCGTAACCGTGGACGCTAAAGAGGATCATCGCATGGTGATGCTGACGGTGATGGCGGCGCTGCAATGCGAGGAGCCGGTGACATTGACCGGCGCTGAGTCGGTGAATAAGTCCTGGCCTGAATTTCTGCATGTGATTACCGGTTTGGGAGGAAAAATCTCGTGAGCAGCTGCTTCGGCCAACACTTGCATTTGTCCCTCTTCGGCCAATCCCATGGGGAAGCCATCGGCATCACCATGGATGGCTTTCCCGCTGGCATGACTGTGGACATGGAACAGCTGGCTGCGGAAATGGCTCGACGTGCTCCGGGATCAAGCGGCATGACCACCCCTCGCAAGGAGGCGGATCAGCCGGAGTTCCTCAGCGGCGTTATGGACGGACATACCACCGGGCAGCCTATTTGTGCCGTGATCCGCAATACCAACATGCACTCCCGTGACTACGGCCAGGGGGTGGATCTCGTTCGCCCGGGGCATGCGGATTACACCGGCCATGTGCGGTATTACGGCTTTGAAGATTGGCGGGGCGGCGGTCACTTCAGCGGACGACTGACGGCACCCATTGTGCTGGCAGGAACACTGTGCAGGCAATATTTGCAGACCCAAGGCATTACCATCGGTGCCCACATTCAGCAGCTGGAAAAACTGCGGGATGCCAGCTTTCTTGATCACCCTCATGCGGACTTTCAAAAGCTCCACGGCATGACGCTGCCGGTGCTGACGGATGGTTTGGATCATGCCATGGAAGCGGCTGTGTTGGCTGCAAAGGCGGAGGGCGATTCGGTAGGCGGCGTGATCGAGTGCATGGTGCGAGGCGTTCCTGCCGGGCTGGGTGCGCCTTTTTTTGACAGCACTGAGAGCATCCTTTCACACCTGATGTTTGCCATACCGGCGGTGAAGGGCGTTTCCTTCGGTGAAGGATTTGGCTTTGCTGCCCTGAGGGGCAGTCAGGCTAACGACAGCTTCCGCATGGAAAATGGCAGCGTCACAACGGTGACAGATCACTGCGGCGGCATTCTGGGCGGCATTACGGACGGCATGCCCTTGATTTTCCGCTGCTGCATCCGTGCTACTCCTTCCATTGCCAAGGAGCAGGAAACCGTTTCTTTGCAGAAAAATGAGAATTCGGTTATTGCCGTGCAGGGCAGGCATGATCCCTGCATCCTTCCTCGGGCTGTGCCGGTGGTGGAGGCGATGACCGCTATCGGGCTGATGGAGTTGTGGAAGGAGCGTGCTGCATGCGTCCGGTGATTGCGTACCCCGGTATGCCCGGCAGCTTTTCCTGTGCCGCGGCTCAGGAGGCTTTTCCGGAGGGCGACTGTCAGGGTTATCCTACCTTTCCGGAAGCGGCGCAGGCCGTCATGGACGGAAAGGCGGATTATGCCCTTTTGCCGGTGGAAAACTCCTTTGCCGGTATTGTTCAGCTGACCTATGCCTTGCTGGAAAAATTGCCTCTGCACATTGTGGGGGAGAGGACAAAGACCGTGCGGCATCAGCTGCTGGGGGTGCCCGGCGCATCCATGGCAGATGTGCGGCAAATCTCTTCCCACCCGCAGGCGATAGCCCAATGCGATGCTTTTCTGTCCAAGCTGAAGGGAGTTCAGCTGATTCCCTCGGCCAACACGGCCATCAGTGCCCGGGATGTGGCGGAAAAAGGCGATCCGTCCTATGCGGCTATCGCCAGCGAGGAAGCAGCGGCAGCCTATGGACTGGACATCCTCTGCCGGGATATTCAGACAAGCTCCTGCAACACCACACGTTTCTTCATCCTCAGCCGCGACGGGAGGCCTCTGGCGTCACCCTGCAAGGCCACGGTGGTTTTTACCGTAAAGAACGAAGTGGGATCGCTGGTGAAGGTGCTTTCCTCCTTTGCAGCCAGCAGTCTGAATATGTCCCGCATCGAAAGCCGTCCTCTGCCGGATACCACCTTTACCTACTTCTTTTCCGCTGATTTCGAAGGTCCCATGGACCCGGCACACCTGAAGACAGCCATGGATGAGGCACGGCCTGCAACGGAGGAACTTCGCCTGTTGGGCGTGTATCCTAAAAATTTCTCCCAAGGCCGGAAAGCGTAAACGGAGACCGGGTTTTTCGCGTTTTTTGCGTGAATTCCCAAAGTAAATGCCACATTCTCCAAGGCGTTGCATTTACTA
>CAVKHY010000051.1:0-16541 GCA_963656345.1 bacterium
CTTGCTGCCCTTGCCATTCTTGACTACCAAACTTCTGTAAGCAACGCTTACGAGCCGGACTTCAGCCAGCCCATCTATGTCAGCAATTTCACGCCAGATGACGGCGGTTCCTTCAGATTTGTTGACTTTTTCACCGAGAGCGGACGCCATGTTTGCCTTTATATTTTTGAACTTTTAGTCTTTTATGATGTGGATAGCGATACCCCTACATACGTAAAAAGCGTGAATGCGGGAGTCTGTGATTGGAGCTATAAAGTTTCACTCAGTGAGATGAACGAAGTGTATGAAACGCTTGCAGAAGCACTGAACTGATACTGTATAAGAGGATAGGAGGTATTTTCATGAAGAAGCGCTTGGTGGCTCTGGTGCTTTGTGTGGCAATGTTGTTGGGGTGTACGGTAGTTAGGGCGGAAGAAGAGTATCCCAGTTATGAGACTACGTTGTTTTCTGTGCTTGATTTTGATTTCGTCGTGGAAAAATGCCGTAATAGTGATAAAGGCGTAGCACGTGCACTGATTGCTCTCTTTCTCTGGGATGATTATCATCAAAAGGTTGAAAACGCCTATGAACTGGATTTCACTCAGCCGATCTACGTCAGTGCCTATTCAAACAGTATTGCTACAGCCCTTGTTGTAAATTTCTTCTCTAAGGATGGTCATCATGTTTACTTTTTTTCGGATGGGAAAGAAGTCGGATATACTGTTAATACAGATACGCCATCCGGTGTAAAAAGCACGCTATCATTGCTTTGTGATTGGACATATGAGGTATCTACCAGCGACCTTCTTACTGCATTAGACATGATAAATCAAAACTGATACCGATGCCATCAAATAAAATAATAGAAGGTGGACGCCATGAAGAAGTTCTTTGAGCATGTTTCTAAAATCGGTCTGTGCGTAGGCTGTCTGATTGCCGTTGCAGGCATTGTCATGTTGTTTCTCGCCCCGGCGGTTCTCTACTTCCCCCAGAGCTATGAATATCGATCCACCTGCCGGTTCGGCGGCGATTTCTATACCGAAATGTACGGCGTAACCAAAACGATCCTGGATCAGCTCAATGGGTTTTCCAGCGGCGTAGCAACCGGGCTTGGCCATCTCTACACAGCGCTTCAGGCGATTTACTATGCCGTGTCCGTGCTTATTATCAGCGTGGGTCTCAGCGTGGCGGCGCTTTCCTGCCGCAAACCCCCGAAGAAGCCTGAGGAAGAGCGTCAGAAGCTGGAAGAGCTGCTGAGCAAAAACGCTGAAGTTAATGCACAGCTGGCAGAAGCCCTTGCCGCCCTGAAAGCACCTGCCGAGCAGCCCCAGGGTGCTGATGAGCAGCCTGGGGAAGTCGCTGAAGAGCCTGTGGAGGAAGCTGCCCAGCCGGAAGAAAACCCTGTGCCGCAAGAGGCAGATGCTGCTTCGGAGGAAACGGATAAGCAGCCCGACGCAATGGAGCCTGACACAGCTGAAATCGTGCCTGATACGGCTGAATAAGAAAGGAAGCATCCCCATGCGAAAATTTTCCGCCATTCTTTCCCTGATTATCAGTCTGGTGCTGATTGCCGCCGGTGTGCTGGTCACATGGCTGGAGCCGCTGGCTACGCTGCTGCCGGATACGGAGTTTGCTGTTGTTGCCGCTCCTGTTTCTATGGCCACCGGAACTGACCTGACGCTGACAGCCCCCTATGAAGCGAAGACAAACACCTTCAAGGCTGCCGAGCTGCCTGCCTTCAAGGTGCCAGAAGGAACGTCCATGAAGGTAAATACGAGCTCTTCATCAGTTTCCTCAGAGTACCTGTTCAGCTATTCCTTTGGTGCTGACTTCTACACGGAGATTTACAAAGCCAGTTACAAAATCTTCAATCAGCTGCTGAATATGTCCAGCACCCTATCGAGCATCAGCAGTGCTGTGGCGGATAATTACAAAGCCCAGGTCAACACCTTGACCGCCGTGCAGGATACGGCAGCGTTGATCACACAGTTGGGCACGGTGTTGAATCATCAGTATGAAGCCCAGACGGAAACCTTGGCCGCCCTGCAAAGCACCAACGAAGGTCTTGCCACCATCAGCACCCAGGTGAACGAGCTGGCTGCAGCACAGACCACTGCCTTGGAGCCTGTTGCGGCTTCCCTGTCCGGCATTCGCAGTGCGCTGGTGGTGATCATCCGCCTGATGGGCGTGATGATTGGCGTGGTTGGGCTGGTGATGCTCTGCCGCTCCCTGTGGAAGCTGGGTGAAGCCTTCGAGAAAAAGCCCGCCCCTGCACAGGACAAGGCAGAAGACACCAAACCGGAAACCGCAGAAGCATAATTTGGTCGCTTCGTTCCCCCGAGCCGCCTTTCCGGCGGCTCTTTTCTTGCCCTTGCGTTCCCGTGGGCATCTTGGTATAATATTGGCTGAAAGCGATGGCTGGACAACGCTTTGCAGGAAAGGATACAAAAATGGAAAAGAAGAATCCGACGTTCGTTATTACCATGGAGAACGGTCAGGAAATGAAGGGGGAGCTGTACCCCGACATCGCCCCCATTTCCGTGGGCAATTTCATCTCCCTGGCCAATTCCGGCTTCTATGACGGAAAGATTTTCCACCGGGTCATTCCCGGCTTCATGATTCAGGGCGGTGACCCGGAAGGCACCGGCATGGGCGGCCCCGGCTATGCCATCAAGGGCGAGTTTGCCGCCAACGGCGTGGCCAATCCCCTGAAGCACACCCCCGGCGTGCTGAGCATGGCACGCTCCATGCGTCCCAACTCCGCCGGCAGTCAGTTCTTCATCATGACCAGCACCAGCCCCCACCTGGACGGCCAGTATGCCGCCTTTGGCAAGGTGACGGAAGGGCTGGATGTGGCAGACGCCATTGTGAACACCAAGCGGGACTGGAACGACCGTCCCCTGACGGAACAGAAGATGAAGTCCGTCCGGGTGGAAACCTACGGGGAAGTCTATCCCTTCGAAAAGATGTAAAGGCTGATCGGCAAGGTCGGAGGGGCAAAACCCTCCGATTTATTTTCTTCTGATGTGATGTTTGGAGGATGCAGATGGACAAGCAAGCAACCGTGGTATACGTAGGCGGCCGGGGGTATTCCCTGGTATCCACCGAATCCCCCGAATACATGCGCCGCCTGGCAGCCTATGTGGACCGAAAGCTGAAGGAGGTCGCCGTGGCCACCGGCCGCCCCTCCGGGGAAGTGGCGGTACTTTCCGCCCTGAACATGGCGGACGAGCTGATGAAGGCTCAGGACGAGAACAGCCTGCTTCGCCGGCAGATGGACGCCATGGGCAAAGAGCTGCAGCGCCTGCAGGCAGAGAATGGAGCGAAATGATGATGGAAGTGCTTGCCCCGGCAGGGAACCGAGAATGCCTGGAGCGTGCCTGCGCCGCCGGAGCGGACGCGGTATACCTGGGCTATGCAGCCTTCAGCGCCCGGGCAGGGGCAGGCAACTTTGACGAGGCTGCCCTGCGGGAAGCCGTGGCCTTTGCCCACCTGCATCACATGCGGGTACACGTTACGGTGAACACCCTGGTGAAGGATGGGGAAATGCATCAGGTGGTTCAGGTGCTGAAACTGCTGAACAGCATCCCCGTGGATGCGGTGCTGGTGCAGGATCTGGGGGTGCTGGATCTGTGCCGGAAGTGCTTCCCCGGTCTGCCTGTCCATGCCAGCACCCAAATGTCCATCCACAACAGAACCGGGGTGCAGTGGTGCAAGGCCATGGGCATGACCCGGGCAGTGCTGGCACGGGAATGCTCCCTCAGCGAAATCGGCAAAGCCGCCCAGGCAGGCATTGAGGTGGAGGTTTTCGGCCACGGCGCCCAGTGCGTAGGCGTCAGCGGACAATGCCTGTTTTCTTCCATGATCGGCGGACGTTCCGGCAACCGTGGGCGGTGTGCCCAGCCCTGCCGGATGCAGTACACCTGGCGGGGGAAGACTGCCGGATGGCTCAGTCCCCGGGATGTGTGCATGCGGGATCATCTGGACAGCCTGATGCAATCCGGCGTATCCTCCGTGAAGCTGGAAGGCAGACTGAAGCGGCCGGAGTACGTAGCCGTGGTGGCCTCCAGCTACCGCAAGGGTGTGGACAGCGCACAGCAGGGGCATTTCCGCCCATCGGACAGTGAAGAAAAGCAGGGGCTGCTGCAGATCTTCCAGCGTGGGGGCTTCATGGACGGCTACGCCATGGACTGCGAGGACGCAGGGGTCATCTGCCCGGAGCGGGTGAACCACGGGGGCGTGGCCATGGGGCAGGTGGTGAAGGTCAGCGGCGGGATGATGCAGGTAGCATTGACCCAGCCCCTCCACGACGGGGACGGTCTGCAGCTGCGGGGAGACGATGGAGATCGGGAGCTGATTTATGCCGGTCACGATACCCCGGCAGGAGAGACCACTGCCGTGCGCCTGCGCCCCGGTCTCCACGCAAAAATCGGGGATCAGGTGATTCGCCTGACGGACGCCCGCCAGCTGGCACAGGCTCAGGCCATGCCTCTGCCTGCCATTCCGGTACGGATGCATTTGACCGCCTATCCCGGCAAGCCGTTGACCCTGGAGGTCACGGACGGCACCAGCACCGTGCGGTGTCAGGGGGATGCAGTCGCCCCGGCGAAAAGCCGTGCCCTGACGGAAGCAGACGCCTGCCGCTGCCTGGAAAAAACAGGAGACACGCCTTTCGTCATGGAGGCCTGCCAAGTGGACACGGCAGGAAGCTTTGTGCCCGTGTCCCTGCTGAACGCCCTGCGCCGGGAAGCTTTGGAATCCCTGAAGGCAAAGCGGACGGCAGACTTTGCCCATCCCGTGGGGGAGGCTTTGCCGGAGGATGCAATCCGCCTGCCAGAGGGAACCGCTCCGGGATTGATGATCTTCCGCACCCGTGAACAGCTGCAGGCGGCAGGGGAGACGGATCTCCTGCCGGTGTGGAACCCGGAGGACTGGCGGCTTCCTGCCCTCGAAACGGGCTTGCAGCAGCTGCCGAAAGGGATGTGGCTCCAATTGCCCACCGCCTGCGAAGAGGATACCCTGCAGGCGCTGCACCGCTTTGTAACCGATCATCAGGCGCAGCTTGGCGGCGTGGTGCTTGGCAGTGTGGGACAGCTGGGGCTTGCCTGGCCTGTGCCCATGGGGGCAGGAGAAGGCATCCCGGTCATGAACCGGAGGGCAGCAAGTTTTCTTTTCCATCAGGGCTGCCGATTTGTAACCGCATCCCCCGAATTAACCGGGGAGGAAACAGCCGTCCTGACCGAAGGGCATGCGCCGGTGGTGATTCCCGCCTACGGCAGAACCCGGCTGATGCTGCTCCACCACTGCCCCGCCAGAACCGCCCTGAGGCTGAGAAACGGACACCGGGACTGCGCCCTGTGCGATACAGGCGCCGCCGAATCCCTGCAGGGGGGCGTGCTGACGGATCGGAAGGGCTACGCCTTCCCCCTGCTGCGGCAGCGGCTGCCGGAAGGGTGCCTGATACAGCTGATGAACGCCCTGCCGACGGACAATCTGTCCCGGCTTTTGGGGCAGCCTGTCCTGATCACCTTCACGAACGAATCCCCGAATCAGGTGCGGCAGGTGCTATCGGGCAGGGTTTCCTTCCCCACCACCTCGGGGCACTGGAAGCGGGGCGTGGAATAATCGTGAAGAAAGTGGGAACAATCCGTCAGGAAGCAGGATTTAACCATTGAAACAAGAAATATAAGGCAGAGACCATCAGCAAACCCTAGGTGGCGTCGGAGGGCTCGCAAGACCCCTTCGGGGCTTTTCAGGCGTCAAACGGGGCGGTGCCCCTGTGCGGCGATTTTCGCGCGATTTCGCAGGAAATCGCTTCCTTACACAAGCGAATGGCCGGGAGAGAGGCGCAGCCGATCGACCAATGAGCGAGTGCAATTCTCGTCAAAGTGGCTTTGCCGCTTTGACGACACGATGACCGGGAGGGTATATGATGACAGAAAGAACACTGCGGGTGCTGGAGTTTACCAAGATCCGCGACCGGCTGGCGGAGAAAGCCCTGACCCCCATGGGGGCGGAAAAGTGCCGCAGCCTGGTACCTTCCCGGAACATGAGCGAGGTGCTCCTGTGGCAGCAGGAAACCGAGGAAGCCAATGTGGTGCTGACCTACTTCGGCGGACACCCCCTGATCAGTTACGGCGATGTGCGGCCTTTCCTTGCCCTGTGTGACAAGGGGGCTACCCTGAGTCCCAAGGCCCTGCTGGGCATTGCGGAGCTGCTCCGTGCCTGCCGTGCCGCCAGAACCTCCCTGATCACCGACCGGGACAATACGCCTCACCTTCGCCAGCGGGCAGAAGGGCTCAGCAGCCTGCGGAATGTGGAGCAGGACATTACCGACGCCATCCTTTCCGAGGATGAGATTGCCGACCGTGCCTCCAACGAGCTGATGAACATCCGCCGCCACCTGCGGGGAGCGACAGAGCGGATCAAAGAAAAGCTGAACCAGATGACCCACAACCCCACCATCGCCAAGTATTTGCAGGATCCCATTGTGACCATGCGAAACGACCGGTACGTGCTGCCGGTGCGGGCGGAACACCGGGGGGATGTGCCGGGTCTGGTGCATGACCAGTCTGCCAGCGGCGCTACCTTGTTCATTGAGCCCCTGGCGGCGGTGGAAATGGGCAACGAACTCAAGCAGTGGGAAGCCAAGGAGAAGCAGGAGATCGAGCGGATCCTGGCCGCCCTGTCCGCCGAGATCGCCCCTTATGCCCAAACCCTGAAGGAGGATGTGGAGCGGCTCAGCGAGCTGGACTTCATCTTTTGCAAGGGGCTGCTGGCACGGGAAATGCACGCCGTGACCCCCAAGCTGAACCAGGATGGGTTCATCAATATTCTCAGAGGGCGGCATCCCCTCATTGACCCGGACAAGGTGGTACCCTCCAACCTGTGGATGGGCAAGGATTTCACCACCCTGGTGATTACCGGCCCCAACACCGGCGGCAAAACCGTGACGCTGAAAACCGTGGGGCTGTTCACCCTGATGGCACAGGCCGGGCTGCAGATTCCGGCGGATTTTGGCACGGAGTTGGCCGTGTTCGAGCAGGTGTTTGCGGACATCGGGGACGAGCAGTCCATCGAGCAGAGTCTGTCCACCTTCTCCGGCCACATGACCAACATTGTGGAGATCATGCGGGAGGTTACGCCCCGGGATCTGGTGCTGTTTGACGAGCTGGGCGCCGGCACGGATCCTACCGAGGGCGCAGCGCTGGCGCAAAGCATCCTGCAAAGGCTGCTGGACATTCACGTCCGCACTCTGGCCACCACCCACTACAGTGAGCTGAAGGCCTTCGCCCTTTCCACCAAAGGGGTGGAAAATGCATCGGTGGAGTTTAACGTGGAAACCCTGCGGCCCACCTATCGGCTGTCCATCGGCGTGCCGGGCAAGAGCAACGCTTTTGAGATCAGCCGGAAGCTGGGGCTTTCCGAGTCCCTGATTGAAAACGCCAAGGAGCTGCTCAGCGGCGAATCCATCCGCTTTGAAGATGTGATTGCCAATGCGGAATACCACCGGCAGGTGGCGGAAAAGGAACGTCAGCTGGCAGAGGAAGCCGCCCGTGAAACCACTCGGCTGCGGGACGAGGCGGAAAAGCTGCGCAAGCAGATGGAAGACAAGCGGGAAACCACCTTGCGGAAAACCAAGGAAGACGCCCGCCGGATTCTGGAACAGGCAAGGCGTGAGTCCGAAAGCATCCTTGCGGACATGAAGCGGCTGAAGAAGAACGCCGACGCTCCGGAGCGGGAAGCGGCTGCCCTGAAGCGGCAGCTGGAGAAGGATATTGACAGCCTGTCCGAAGGGTTGAAGCAGAAGGTCGACACAGTGACTCCGCCTCCCAAGACGGTGAAAATCGGGGATGAGGTGGAGATCCTGACCCTGAGCACCCGGGGCACGGTGCTTGCTCCCCCGGACGCCAAGGGAGAAGTGCAGCTGCAGGCAGGCATCCTGAAGCTGAAAGCCCACCTTTCCCAGCTGCGGCTGGTGAAGGAAGAAAAGCCCAAGGTGAAAACCGTCGTCCATGCGCAGACCGGCAGCATGACCCGAGCCGTGCGCACGGAATGCGACATTCGGGGCATGGCGGTGGACGAGGCCATCCCGGTGGTAGACCAGTTCCTGGATGAGGCGGTGCTGTCCGCACTGAACGAGGTATCGGTGATTCACGGCAAGGGCACAGGGGTGCTCCGTTCCGGGATTCAGCAGCACCTGCGGCATCATCCCCACGTGAAGAGCTTCCGCCTGGGCGTATACGGCGAGGGCGAAAGCGGCGTCACGGTGGTTACATTGAAATAAGAGGAGGCATGAACCATGGCAGACAAGCCTTATATCCTGCTGGTAGACGATGATCCCAACATCAGCCGTCTGGTGCAGCTGTATTTGGAGAAGGAAGGTTTCCGGGTAGTCTGCGCCGATCGGGGAGACGATGCCCTGGCCATTTTCCGCAAGGATCCGCCGGATCTGATGCTGTTGGACGTAATGCTTCCCGGCATGGACGGCTGGTCCGTGCTTAAGACAATCCGCAAGACATCTTCCATTCCCATCATTATGCTGACCGCCAAGGACGAAACCTTCGACAAGGTGTTGGGGCTGGAGCTGGGGGCAGACGATTACATCACCAAGCCCTTTGACAACAAGGAGCTGGTGGCCAGGGCCAAGGCGGTGCTCCGCCGGAGTCAATCCTCCGAAGAGGAGAAAACGGACACCCTGTCCTTCCCCGGACTCTCTGTGAGCCTGAGCCAGTACGAAGTATTCTACGAAGGGCAGAAGCTGGACATGCCCCCCAAGGAGCTGGAAGTGCTGTACTTCCTGGCCAGCCATCCCAATCAGGTGTTCACCCGGGATCAGCTGCTGGAGCAGGTGTGGGGATACAACTTTGCCGGGGATTCCTCCCGGACGGTGGATGTGCACATTAAGCGCCTGCGGGAAAAGATGCCCGACTGTGAAAAGCACGGCTGGATGATCCGCACCATTTGGGGTGTGGGGTATAAATTCGAGGTTCAGTAAATCTGAGGAATCAGCATGTTTAAGCGAATCATTTCCCTGATTGTGTCGGTGGTGGTGGTCATCACCGTGGTGCTGGCCGGCATCTGCTGCAGTACCCTGAAAAATCAGCAGATCAACAGCCGACTGGATGAACTGAAGAAGGAAGCCCGGGAAATCGCCTACCTGGCAGGGCAGAACACTGCCATATCCATCAGCGGACACCTGTTTTCCACCGCCCAAAGCTGGCAGAAGTACCTGAACTGGAAGGCTGCCGAGGTCAATGATGAGTTTGGGGCGTACATTCTGGTGGTGAACCGTTCCGGTCAGGTCATGGACAACATGAAGACCATTAGTTCCCAGGATTCCGCCCTGGCGTCCTCCCTGAACGGCAAGGAACTGTCCGAAGCCCTAGTGAAGGTGCTGGGAGGCGAGGAGATTTCTCTGCGCACCATGGTGGACGGTTCCCCCACCTTTACCGTAGGCGTGCCCTTTGTGCAGAACGATACGGTGCTGGGCGCCGTGCTGATTCAAACGGAAGTGCAATACATCGAAAGCGGCATCGATACCCTGATGCTGCAAGTGGCGCTGTTTGCCCTGGCGGTGCTTGTGTGCGCCGTGGTGCTGGCCTTCCTGTATGTCCGCTCCATTCTGAAGCCCCTGAAGCAGGTGACGGCTGCCGCCAAGCAAATGGCGGACGGGGACTTTAACGCCCGGGTGGAAGTGACCCACGGCACCCCGGAGGTGGAGGAACTTTCCCGCTCCTTCAATACCATGGCAGACAAGATCAGCGAAACGGAAAGCAGCCGCCGGGAATTTGTGGCCAACGTAAGCCATGAGCTGCGCAGCCCCATTACCAGCATCAGCGGTTTTGTGCAGGGCATGGAGGACGGCACCATTCCCCCGGAGGAACACACCCATTACCTGTCCATTGTGGGGGATGAAACCAAGCGGCTCAGCAAGCTCATCGGTCAGCTGCTGGCCCTCAGCCGGCTGGAGCGGGACGACGCCGCCCTGACGGAAACGGATTTCGACATCTGCGAAATGCTCCGCCGAGCCATCATCCGCCGGATGAACGACCTGGACAGCAAGCACCTGAACGTGGTGTGCGACTTTGATGCGGACAACGTATTCGTCCACGGAGACAGCGACCGGATTGAACAGGTGGTGGTGAACCTGCTGGACAACGCCTTGAAGTTTACCCCCGACGGGGGGCAGATCACTCTCTCCGTCCATGACCGGGATGGGAAAGAGCACATCACCGTGGCAGATAACGGGGTGGGCATTCTGCCGGAGGATCGGGACAAGGTGTTCGACCGCTTCTTCACGGCAGATCGGGCCCACACTTCCGGCAAGGGCACCGGGCTGGGGCTCAGCATTTGTCAAAGGATTATGCAGATGCACGGCGAACAAATCTATCTGGAGGATACCAAGGAAGGATCAGCTTTCACCTTCACCATGAAGAAGGGTGCAAGCAAGGAGGCGTAAGACAATGGAGGACTTGAAGGATCTGCGGGCAAAGCTGGATGACATTGACCGGGACATGGTGGCGCTGTTTGAAAAGCGGATGGACATCAGCCGCAGAGTCGCCGAAACGAAGAAGGCTCAGGGGCTTCCCGTGCTGGATCAAAGCCGGGAAGAACAGGTACTGACCTCCCGGTGCGGCTACCTGACGGATGCTTCCCTGACGGCGGAGACTCGAGCCCTCTATCAGGAAATCATGCGGCTTAGCCGGAGCGTGCAGGAAAAGCTGCTGAAGGAGGGCGGACAGCCATGATGGAACGGCATGTGTTTATCATCGGCATGCCCGGCAGCGGCAAAAGCAGCCTGGGACGCCGTGCCGCCAATGATCTGGGGCTTCCCTTTGTAGATACGGACGGACGAATTACGGCCAGCACCGGCTGTCAGGTAACGGACATCTTTGCCCTGTACGGGCAGGATGCCTTCCGCCATGCGGAAACCAATGTGCTGATTCAGCTGGCGGGGGAAACCCCTGCCATTGTATCCACCGGCGGCGGCATGATTCTCCGGGATGAAAACCGAGCCATTATGCGTGCCAATGGGCTCATTCTCCTGATTGACCGTCCCCTGGAGGACATTATGAGTGATATTAAGTTGGATCGCCGTCCCCTGCTGGCGGAAAAGGGTCTGGGAGAAGTGGAGCGGCTGTACCACGAGCGGATCGGCATCTACCGCAGCATGGCGGATGTGGTGCTGCGCAACAGTCATGGGTATCACAATGCCATGATCGCCCTGGAACAGTTCCTGAAGTGGCAGTTCTCCCTGTAAGTGCGAGGTGCGCCGCCGTCCGGGCAAAACTGAGCGGCGGTTTTTTCATCGATAAGGAGATAGCATGGGTGGAAAATTCATCCCATGGCCGCCTGCCTTGCGCAAAATATGCAAAAACCTTGACGGGAAAGGGAAAACGTGCTATAGTAGGTTCGCTGGTTCTGTTTGGAGAGATGGCCGAGCGGTTGATGGCGCCGGTCTTGAAAACCGGTGATGCCCCAAAGGCACCGGGGGTTCGAATCCCTCTCTCTCCGCCACTTTCATACTTGCTTGACATGGAGAAGTACCCAAGAGGCCGAAGGGGCTCCCCTGCTAAGGGAGTAGTGTGCGATAAGCGCAGCCCGGGTTCAAATCCCGGCTTCTCCGCGTGAAGAAGCCCTTGCACCGTAACAGGTACGAGGGCTTTTTCTTCTATCCGAATACCCCATTCTGCCCCAAACAGCATGAAGCGGCAGATGGGTCACTTTGTTGATGCCATGAAAACAATCTGATTGCAAGGAGGAAGCGCCATGAGCCATGAAGAGTGCACACCATTCCCGGAGGTGTATACACGCCGGGAGCTGAATGCCCAGTATCGGGCAATCCCGTTGAAAGCCACAACTTCACGACTGCTGCGCAAGTATTTCGGCGCCATGGCAAACCTCTACGGGATCATTTCGATACCTAAGGCAAAGGAGATTATCTTCTCCCTCAGCCCGAAGCTGGTCACGGAGGATGAGTTTGCTGCCTTCGTGGAGATTGCCCGGCATGAATGCGAGCATTACTACATCCTGCGCTTGGATGAGATTTACACAAAAGTCCCGCCCACAGAATCTCGTGAGCTGGAGATCATTCACGTTGACCTGCTGGAGGATTCAAACCCTTCCGTTGATCTTTTTGCGGAGACAAGGCAATGCCAGCAGGGCAAACCTTATTACATGCCTGACAAAGAGCACCTGTTGGCCTATGAAGATCCCTACTACTGTGAGAACACGCCGGAAAAGGCTGCGCTCCTCCGTTTTATGGAAAAACAGCTTGGCTTGAGCGATAAGAAGCTGGAAAACGCCTTGGTGTCTCTTCTCTGTGACATCCGTTCTGTTACCGGCAGTCTGGAAAAAGCCATGTCCGGCTTCGAACAGGCAGGCATCAGCTTCCGGTCTGAGTGGGAATTGAACCGGTTCGTCGAGCTTTACAGCAACTTCAGCAATAACACACGAATGCCCTGCAACCGGGGCTTTACGCCGGACGAAATCATGCGGACCATTCCTCCGGAAGAACGCTTCAAGTCCCTTTCCCTGGGGCCGAACATTCGTAAATCTCTGCAAAATGGTGAAATGGATCTTGAGGATTTCCGCAAGCAGGTTCTTACCATGGACATGCCCAGTGAAGCCCTGCGCGCTGATCTGCTGAAACAGCTTGCTGATATTAAGTCTTCTGCTCCCCGGAAGGAGGAACCGAAAAAGGTGGGGCGGAATGATCCTTGCCCCTGCGGCAGCGGAAAGAAATACAAGCAGTGCTGCGGAAAGTGACGATCACGCCTCCGCAGCTTTCTCCACGGCCTGCACAATGGCACGGATGGCGGGGGAAGTGTCCGCCGTCAGCCATGCCAGTACCACATCGTTTTCCAGGGCGCTGTCCACCACGGGCAGCGCCTTTAGTGCATCCACCCGATAGCACAGGAACCCATCCGGCATGAGACCGATGCCCTCCCCAGCGGCGGCAGAAAGAAGAATACTCTCCGCACTCCGCTCCCGGCGGCAGGCATAGTAGTCAATGCCGTGGGCGCTGAGCTCCGCCATCATGCCGGTCATTTTCAGCTGATCATCGCTCATTTCGTGGAGAATCAGGGGATAGGAACGGAGAGCGGCATAGTCCAGGGAAGCGCGGTCGGCCAGGGCATGCCCCTTGGGCACCAGGGCGCACATCCGGGCGTGACGAAGCAGCACATAGGACACATCGGTGCGGTGGCGAATCATTTCATGAAACACAATGGCCATGGCAGTGGCTCCCTCATCCATGGAGGCCACCAGCTGCAGGGCAGGCACCTTCACCGGCAGCAGCTTCAGCAGGGGATGCTGATCCTTCAGCCCCTCCATGGCGCCGGAAAGCAGGGACAGGGTGGTAATGTTGGGGTAGGCGATGCGCACCTCCCCCTGCACGTCCGTATCAAAGCGGCGGGCGATGCGGCGGATCCGCTCCCAATCCCCCAGCATCTGCCGGAAAATGGGCAGGCAGGCCGTTCCTGCCGGGGTCAGCGCCACCTGATGCCGATCCCGATGCAGCAGGGTAGTGCCCATCTCCCGCTCCAGCTGCTGAATCTGCCGGCTGATGGCAGGCTGGGACACAAAAAGCTTTTCTGCCGCCCGGGAGAAGTTCAGCTCCTCCGCCACGGCAACAAACATTTGAATGGCTTGCATGTTCATGATCATTCACCCGACGTGTATCATACCATAGGGAAAGGGATAAGCACAAGGGAGCGTGCGCCTTAACCACCTTCACCAGCAAGAGCTGATGCTTCCCTGCTGTTTTGCAAAAAAAGGAGGAGCTTCCATCGAAGCCCCTCCCGAAACATTGTCCTTTGCAAAGGGTTTTACTTGGCCGTCAGCTGCTGACCAACCAGCCGACCGGAGGAAATGGCCCAGGTCAGAGGCGTGCCCTGAATGGTGTCATCGCCATTGACGCCAAAGGTGATTTCACCGATGGCATACAGGCCGGGAATCACATTGCCTTCTGCGGTATGCACCTCGAAGTTGGTGTTGATCACCACACCGCCCAGGGTGGTAGCGAACCGGGTCTTTTCCGCAATCAGGTAGTAGGGGCCCTCGCCGATCTTCCGGCTCAGGGTGGTGCGGCCGAAGTCCTCATCCACGCCGTTCTCTACGTAGGTGTTCCACTTTTCCACGGTAGCCTTCAGGGTTTCCCCGTCCATGCCGGCCAGAGCGGCCACCTCTTCCAGGGTGTCGGCGTGATAAATCACAGGCTTGCTGGTGCCGTTGGCGGCAATGGCGTTCTCAATGTCTTCCTCACTGCCCAGGTTGCCCCGCTGCTTGCTGTTCACAGCAGTCTTCCATACATCAAAGGCGGCGGCGTCCAGCACCAGGTAGTTCACGTTGTTCTTATCGGAACGAATGGCGTTCTTGAATTCATAGTTCAGGCCGCCCTCACGGAAGGTACGCACACCATCGGAATTGACGATAATGGCGCCCTCCTGCTGCACGGCCAGCAGGGTGTAACCCAGAGAAATCTTGGCCTTGCCGTCCTCATATTCCCAGCCGCCGGGGTACACCTTGCCAAAGTCCATGTGCACCAGCTCTGCGCCCACGGCCTGGGCCATCAGGTGACCGTCGCCGGTGCTGCACGCTGCGCCGTAGTAGGGGGTGGCTGCCAGGGAATCCGTCAGCAAGTCGCTGTTGGCGCCGTAGCCGCCGGTGGCCAGCACCACGGCGTCCGCATAGATTTCATACGCCGTGCCGTCGCTGCCCTCCGCCTTCACGCCGGTGACCTTGCCGTCCTCGGTGATCAGCTCCGTGGCTTTGGTTTCCAGCAGAATTTCCACGCCGGCTTCCTCGCAGCGCTTTTCAATGGCATTGGTAATGCTGACGCCGCTGCCCGTCGCCAGGAAAACACGGTTCACCGAGTGCTCCTCGCTGGGGGTGGGATTCTCATAATTCACACCCAGGCTCACCAGCCAGTCGAAGGTTTCGCCGGCGTTTTCGATGAACAGATCCACCAGGTCTTCCTGATTGTAGCCGTGACCTGCGGTGGTCATGTCCGCCTTCAGCTGCTCGGCGCTGTCTTCAATGCCCTTTTCCTTCGCGAACTCGGAGCCATAGGAATCGGTTGCGCCGCTGCTGATGGCACCTGCGCCGCCCACGGTGGACATCTTTTCCAGCACCAGCACGTCAGCGTCGCCTTCCGCCGCATAGATGCCGGCGGTCATGCCTGCAGGGCCTGCGCCAACCACCACGATATCCCGGTGCTGCACCACGGTTTCCCCGGCGGCAGCCTTTTCGGGAGCGGTCTGGAAGCTGGTCATGTCTGCACCGCTGCTTTCCAGGGCGGCAGTGACAGCGGCCAGCAGGCCTTCGCTGGCACGGGTTGCGCCGGATACGGCGTCCAGCGCCACACTCTGGGTCTCGATGATTTCGGGAATCAGCTTGTCAATGGCTACCGTGCCAATGCCCTGGGTTTCGTTGCTGCTGGTGACTTCAATGGCAGTCACGACGCTGTTTTCCAGGGTCACATTCACAGCGATGGTGCCGCCGTAGCCCGTGCCTTCGCCACTGAATACGCCGCTGACGCCGTTGTCCTCCGCCAGTGCGCCCACGCCTACAGGCAGGGTCATCAGCGTAGCTGCCAGCATCAGAGATGTAAGATGCTTCAGGATCTTCCTCATGATAAACGTTCCTCCTTCTTGCCTTTCAGGTACTGATGCAAGTATAACGAAAAGAAGGAAGATTGTGAAATAAATAATTAACGATCTTTTTGTGCCTGGTTATTCACTTTTGTTATCACCAACGGATGGGCGAAAGGACAGATGGGTATACTGTCCGTGCCTTTTCGTATGGCTGCCATACTGGATGGCAAACTTAGGGCAGTGATGCAGACAGGACAGGCACATGACGCACTGTTCTTTCACCCATGCCGGCCTCCGGTGGTGAAGCTCAATGGCGGAAACAGGGCAGTTCCTTGCGCACAGTCCGCAACCGATGCAGGTACTTTCCACCGAGAAGTGCTTCGTTTTTCGCATAGCGTCATACGCGAGGGCCTGCATCCACTTCGCCATCAGGTAAGGCATCCGGTTTTTCATGAAGTTGCCGGTTGCCCGACTTTTGATTTGCCGGATGATGGCATCGATCGCAAGCTCGGCACGGGTGTTGATGCGGTGGACTTTTTCTTCATCGCTCAGGTCAAAGATGGGGGTCCAGGTATCCGGCATTTTCACGCTGAAGGTTGCGGATACTGTCACCCCTTTAGGGGCAAGCAGTTCTGACACAAACCGGCCGGTCTGCCCCGGGGTGGTGCCATAGGTGGCAATGAAAAACAGATACTGTGGCTGTTGGCTCATGGTGAAGTTTTGCAAGAACTGAGTCACGACAGCAGGCAAACCCCAGGCGTAGGTGGGGCTGACAATGCCCAGCACATCCTCCGTGCAGGAAGGTTCCTGCCCTATCATGGAAACAGACGTGTCGCCCGTTGCAGCTGCAATCCGTTCAGCTACATAGCGGCTGTTGCCGGTTGCTGAAAAATAGAGAATCATCCTCGTGCCTCCTTAGCCCCAGTGCGGCGAATTTGACAAGCAACGTATCCTCGAGAGTGC
>CAVKHY010000052.1:0-1990 GCA_963656345.1 bacterium
GAATATCTCCGGGCAGATGAGGCTGCCGCTGCGCTGGCCAAGGGTGCTCTTCGTGGCGCTCGGGGTAACTCCGGCGTCATCACCAGCCAGCTTTTCCGCGGCTTTGCCAAGGCCTTGAACGGTGTAGAAAAGATCACGCCTGTTCAGTTTGCAGAAGCACTGAAGAAGGGTGCTGAACTTGCCTATAAGGCTGTGATGAAGCCTAAGGAAGGCACCATTCTGACAGTGGCTCGTGTGGTGGCTGAAGATGCAGTGAAGCAGGCTAATGCCGCCCCGGACGATTACGATGGACTGATCACCGTGATGCTGCGCAGCGGCGAAGCAATTTTGAAGCGTACCCCTGATATGCTGCCGGCACTGAAGCAGGCCGGTGTGGTGGACTCCGGCGGACGGGGTCTGTTGCTGATCTACATGGGTTATGCCGCAGTGCTTCGTGGGGAAGATATTAACGATTCTGCTCCCTGCATGACAGAAGACGGCAATCAGGAAGCGACCAATGATCACACCCTGATGGGAGATCCTAAGTACCTGTACTGCACTTCTTTCGATATTCGCAACCTGCGGGACGATGTGTCCGAAGGGGATATTGACTCCTTCCGACGCCGGCTGAACCGGATTGGCGACTGCGTGCAGGTCAGTGGCGACATGAAGCTGGTGAAGACCCATGTGCACACCAATAACCCAGGCAACGCCATCGAATACGGCATTGAACTGGGCGAATTGGTGAACCTGAAGGTAGACAACCTGGATCAACTTCGGCATGAAGAGAATCAGGGAGAGGGCGCTACTGAGGAAGCTAAGGCGGAAGCACCTGCTGAACCCGCCAAGGATTTCGGCATGGTGGCAGTGTCTCTGGGTGATGGCTTCTCCCAGATTTTCCGTGACTTGACGGTGGACGTGATCGTTGAAGGCGGGCAGACCATGAATCCCTCCATTGACGATATTCTGACAGCCATCAATCAGGTGAATGCCAAGTGCGTTTTTGTCTTCCCCAATAACGGCAATGTGGTGCTGGCTGCTCAGCAGGCGGCAGAATTGTCCGAAAAGGAAGTCCATGTGATTCCCACCAAGAATGTGGCCATGGGCATCGCTGCGGCAGTTGCCTTCCAGCCGGAAGTGTCCGGGGAAGAAAATGCCGTGCGCATGGAAGAGGCTGCTCAGCATGTGAAGACTGGTACGGTAACCTACGCCGTGCGGGATAGCGAGTACAACGGGGTGCAGATCAAGGAAGGTGACATCATTGGTCTGCATAACGGTCAGATTGAGTACTCCGGTCAGTCCCTTCATGATGTGGTGATGGAAATGATGAAGGCCATTATCACCGATGAGGACGAACTGATTACTGTCTACTACGGTGCAGAGACCACCCAGGAAGACGCAGAAGCAGTAACGGCAGAGATTGCAGATGCCTATCCTAACTGTGATGTGGAATGTCATCGCGGCGGTCAGCCTCTGTACTACTACCTGATTTCTGTGGAGTAATGATGGAACTGTCCATGCTCAAGGGCATAGGTCCTACACGCTTGGAAAATTTGCGCGCAGCGGGCATTTGCTCACTGCGCGATCTTTTGTATCGGCTTCCTGTTCGCTATGAGGATATGACGGCTGTGACACCCTGCAGCGAGTGCAAGCCCGGCATGACGGTGCTGGTTCAATGCCAGGTGCGGGAAACACCGAAGCTGAACCGCTTTGGTGGCATGACCCGTGTGACTGCAGCGCTGTGGGATGAAAGCGGCAAGTTGCCGGCAGTCTGGTATAACCAGCCATGGATCTGTCAGCAGCTGGTACCTGATGAGGAGATCCTCCTTTACGGTCGTGTAGGGGATAAGAATGGCAGGCGAGTGCTGCAAAATCCGCAAAAGGTAACGGAGCGGTGCATTCTGCCGGTTTATCGTGCCATAAAGGGAATACCGGCCAAGTCTTACCGGGAAATGATGAAGCGGGCACTGGAAGAAGTCGACGAATGATGTACGGAAACCCTGCCGAGGGA
>CAVKHY010000052.1:2000-8067 GCA_963656345.1 bacterium
ACTGGAAGAAGTGGATGATTGTTGTCCGGAAACCCTGCCGAGGGAAGTTCGGCTTCAGCATCATCTCTGCGAAACAAACTTCGCTATTCGTCAGGCACACTTTCCGGATTCTATGGAAGACCTGAAGATGGCACGGCGCCGGTTTGCCTTTGAACAGATGCTCATGTATCAGGCAGCCATTGGGCTGGCAGGAGACAGGCATCAACCGGGCTTCCCGATGGCGATTGCTGCCGATGCGGCGGATGCTTTTTGGAAGCACCTGCCTTTTGCACCTACAGGGGCACAGAAAAAGGCGCTGCAGGATATTGCAGAGGATTTGCGTAAGCCCACAGCCATGTCGCGGCTGGTGCAGGGCGACGTTGGGTGCGGTAAAACAGCCATTGCCTTCGGCGCCATTGCACTGGTCTGCGGCTGCGGCTATCAGGCAACCATGATGGCACCGACGGAGATCCTTGCCAGGCAGCACTATGAGTCTGCCGTAGCCATGCTGGAGCCCCTTGGTATTACCTGCGGCCTGCTGACCGGGACGCTGAAGGCCTCGGAGAAGCGAAAAGCTCATGAGGCATTGGCGACAGGGAAGTGGCAGGCGGTTTTCGGCACCCATGCCTTAATCAGCGAAAAGGTGACCTATCACCATGTGGGGCTTGTCATTACGGATGAGCAGCACCGGTTCGGGGTGCAGCAGCGATCGATTTTGCAGGATAAAGGGAACGACCAGGAGAAGGCTCCTCATGTGCTGGTCATGTCGGCCACGCCCATTCCGAGAACTTTGGCACTGATCCTATATGGGGACTTGGATATTACCGTGGTGGATGAACTTCCCCCGGGACGGCAGCCTGTGAAAACACGGATTGTGCCGGAAGAAAAACGCAGCGGCATGTATGCGTTTCTTCGAGGGGAGATCGGCAAGGGACATCAGGCTTACGTGGTCTGTCCATTGGTGGAGGACAGCGAAACCCTGGATAACGTCCGTTCGGCCAAGGCTACCTATCAGGCGCTGATGGAAGAGGAACTGAAAGGGCTTCGAGTAGGGCTTACCTGGGGCGATCAGCGGCCGGAGGAAAAGGATAACGTGCTGCACCAGTTTGCTGGCGGCGAATTGGATGTGCTTGTGTCTACCACGGTGATCGAGGTCGGCGTCAATGTGCCCAATGCCACCGTGATGGTCATTGAAAATGCCGAGCGTTTCGGTCTGTCCCAGCTTCATCAGTTACGTGGCCGTGTTGGCCGGGGAAGTGCCGAAAGCTGGTGCTTTCTGCTGGCAGGTGCAACGGAGCGGCTGCGCATCATGACGCAAACCAATGACGGTTTTCTGGTGGCGCAGAAGGATCTGGAACTGCGAGGTCCCGGGGATCTCATGGGTACAAGACAGTCCGGCGAATCAATGGCGGACTTTCTGCTGGATGGAGATGTTCAGCTGCTGGAAGAAGCCTGTCAATGCATGAAGCAGCTTCGGGAGGATCCTTCCCTTCTTCAGGCACGGCAGCAGGTGGAACAGGAAGCTGCAAAGCATTATACGCAAAAGATTGCGCTCAACTAAATTCACAAAGGAAAAGGACGGAAGAAAAAATGAGGAAGCTTGCCAGGTTTTTGAAGCCATACAAGCTGCAGGTGATTCTGGGCCCCATGTTCAAGCTGATCGAAGCTATTTTCGAACTGATCGTGCCCCTTGTCATGGCGGATATGATTGACGTTGGTGTGGCACAGCATGACGTATCCTACATTTGGCAGCGGGGCGGTCTGCTGGTGCTGTTGGGCGTTGTTGGTCTTGCTTCTTCGCTCACCTGCCAAACCATGGCCTCCCGTGCTTCTCAGGGCGTGGGCACAGATCTGCGGCGGGAAGTGTTCCACCATATCAATACCCTTTCATGGAAGGAACTGGATCGCTTCGGTACGCCTACGCTGATCACCCGCATGACCTCGGACATTAACCAGATGCAGACTGCCGTGGCCATGCTGATTCGCTTGGTGGTTCGTGCGCCTTTCCTGGTAATCGGCGCAGTGATCATGGCCATGCGCATTGACCTGACTCTGTCGCTGGTGTTCCTGGCCATCGTTCCTCTGGTAGCACTGGTGCTGTATCTGGTCATGAGCAAGTCCGTTCCTTTCTTCAAGACCATTCAGAAGAAGACGGATCGCGTAAGCCTGATCACTCGGGAGAACCTTTCCGGTGCTCGTGTGGTTCGAGCCTTCCGCAAGCAGGAGGCGGAGCAGGCACGGTTTGACGAAGCCTGTGACGACCTGGCACGGAACACCATCCACATCGGCAAGCTGAATGCCATTCTTGCGCCTTTCAGTTTCCTGATTCTGAACCTTGGCATTGTGGTCATCCTCTGGTTTGGCGGCGTTCGCGTAAACGCAGGCAGCATGACCCAGGGCGAAGTGGTCGCTTTTGTCAACTACATGAATCAGATCCTGCTGGCTCTGGTGGTGGTGGCCAACCTGGTGGTTGTGTTTACCAAGGCCGCTGCCTCCGCTGCTCGAATCAACGAGGTTTTTGATACGAAGCCCAGCGTGGAGGATGGTAGCGAAGCACAGGTAAAGGATGTGGCCGGTGCTCCCAGAATCAGCTTCCGCAACGTGTCCTTCAATTATTATGAAGGTGCGGCAGAAGCACTGAAGAACATTGATTTTGACGTGACCACAGGGGAAAGCGTGGGCATTATCGGTGGTACCGGCAGTTCTAAGTCCACCCTCGTGCAGCTGATTCCCAGACTGTACGATGCCAATAAGGGAACGGTCCTTGTGGACGGTGTGGATGTGAAGGACTATCCCCTTTGGCAGCTCCATCAAAAGATCGGCATGGTGCCGCAAGGCAATCTGCTGTTTTCCGGCACCATTCGGGAAAATCTGCAGTGGCGTATGCCGGGCGCAACGGATGAACAGCTTTGGGCTGCACTGGAAACGGCTCAGGCTGCTGAATTTGTGCGGCAGCTGCCTTTAGGACTGAACGCTCCTGTATCCCAGGGAGGTGCAAACTTCTCCGGTGGTCAAAAGCAGCGACTGACCATTGCACGAGCTTTGGTTGGCCATCCTGAAATTCTGATTCTGGACGATTCTTCTAGCGCACTGGACTACGCAACGGATGCGGCTCTCCAGCGCGCCATCCATCACATGAAACCCATGCCGACGGTCATTATTGTGTCTCAGCGGGTATCCACTGTCAAACGGTGCGATCGCATCCTGGTGATGGACGAGGGAGAAATCGTAGGGGACGGCAAGCACGATGCGCTGCTGAAGGATTGCACCACCTATCAGGAAATTTGCTATTCGCAGATGAGCATGCAGGAGGCACAGGCATGAAAAACAGTGAAGTGTTCAAGCGCCTCATGCGCTTTGTGAAACCCTATTCCGGTTACCTGCTGCTGGCACTGGTATGCGCTATCATCTATGTGGTGATGAGCCTGCTGTGCCCGGTGCTGATTGGCGATGCAGTCGACCAAATCATCGGCAAGGATCAGGTGGATTTTGCATCCATCGGACATACGGCAATGCTGCTGCTGATTGTGATTGCAGTGGGCGCAGTGTTCCAGTGGATCATGAGCATGTGCACCAACACGGTCAGTTATAAAACGGTTAGCGACCTGCGGGTCAACGTGTTTTCCAAGCTGATTCGGGTGCCGCTGCGCTTTATTGATACTACGGCTCACGGCAATATTATTAACCGTGTGGTCAGCGATGTGGATGCTGTCAGCGACGGCCTTCTGCAAGGTTTCACGCAGCTGTTTACCGGCGTGGTGACCATTATCGGCACGCTGGGGTTCATGATTTCCATCCATCCCCTTATTGCACTGGTAGTGGTGGCGCTGACCCCTGTGTCTATGATCATTGCCACCTTGATTGCTCGGGGCACCCACAAAACCTTCATCAAACAAAGCCAGATTCAGGGCGAATTGGGCGGCCATGTGGAAGAAATGGTAGCAGGACAGAAGCTGGTCAAGCTCTTCGGCCATGAAAAAGAAAGTGAAGAAAAGCTGGGAGAAATCAACGACCGGCTGTATACGTGGGGTTACAAGGCACAGATTTATCCGGCGTTCACCAATCCATTGACCCGCTTTGTTAACGGTCTGGTCTATGCGTCAGTGGGCATTGCCGGCGCATTGGCGGCGGTGAACGGCAGCATGACGGTAGGTCAGCTGTCCTGCTTCCTCAGTTATGCCAACCAGTATACCAAGCCCTTTAACGAAGTCACCGGCATTATGGCGCAGCTGCAAACGGCAATGGCTTCTGCTCGGCGGCTTATGGAGCTGATGGACGAGCCTACGGAAAAGGAATGCGACCATCCCAAGAAGGTGCCGGATCGGGCGGTTATTGCTTTCGAAGATGTTTCGTTCCAGTATGTGCCGGATCGTCCGCTGATTGAGCATTTTAACTTGACTGTGCAGCCCGGCCAAAGAATTGCTGTTGTCGGGCCTACGGGCTGCGGCAAAACCACGCTGATTAACCTGCTGATGCGCTTCTATGACGTGACGGAGGGCAAGATTACCCTAGGCGGCGTGGATGTGCGGGACATGACCCGGGATGATTTGCGAGCTCACTTCGGCATGGTGCTGCAGGATACCTGGCTGACCCAGGCCACTGTGGCCGAAAACATCGCCTATGGCAAGCCTGGGGCAACCAGAGAAGAAATCGTTGCTGCAGCAAAGGCTGCCCATGCAGATGGTTTTATCCGCCGCCTGGCAGACGGGTACGATACGGTGCTGACCGAGCAGGGCGACAACCTGTCTCAGGGACAGAAACAGCTGCTGTGCATTGCTCGTGTCATGCTGATGGATCCGCCGATGCTGATTCTGGACGAAGCAACCAGCAACATTGATACCCGTACTGAGCTGAATGTACAGCGTGCCTTTGCTGCCATGGTCAAGGGCAGAACCAGCTTTGTGGTGGCGCACCGGCTTTCCACAATCAAGGAAAGCGACGTGATCCTTGTGATGCGGGACGGTCATGTGATCGAGCAGGGCAATCATGAGGAATTGCTTGCCAAGGGCGGCTTTTACAAGCAGCTGTATGAAAGCCAGTTTGCCCATATTGAGTAAATCTTCAATGCACTCGAAAGGCGTCATCTGTATTGGGCAGGTGACGCCTTTGCTTATGGATACTTGCTTTCGTGCTTGGCCGTGATGTGCCCATGCTTTTCATTTTCTGCAGGATGTGTTATGATGCAGGGGATGTTCCACCAGGGCAGCAGGATGGCAGTGCTGTGAACGATCATTGCTTTTTTGACGATACAGGAGGCCATATGAATAAGTTTGTATTGAAAGCACCCTACAAGGCCAGCGGAGACCAGCCGCAAGCCATTGAAGCTCTGAGTCGAGGCGTCCAGGAGGGAATGCAAAGTCAGGTGCTGCTGGGTGTAACAGGCTCCGGCAAAACCTTTACCATGGCCTCCGTGATTGAAAAAGTGCAGAAGCCCACTCTGGTAATTGCCCACAACAAAACCCTCGCTGCGCAGCTGTGCAGTGAACTGAAGGCCTTCTTTCCGGACAGCCGGGTGGAATACTTTGTCTCTTACTACGATTACTATCAGCCGGAGGCCTACATTGCCTCTTCCGACACATATATTGAGAAAGATGCCTCCATCAATGAAGAGATCGACCGGCTGCGCCACAGCGCTACCGCTGCCCTGCGGGAGCGAAATGATGTCATCATTGTAGCATCCGTAAGCTGCATCTATTCTATGGGGGACCCCAGCGAGTATGAAGGGCAGATGATCTCCCTTCGCCCCGGAATGACCATGAGCCGTGAAAAGCTGCTCCGCAATCTGATCGATATTCAATATGAACGGAACGATGTGGACTTCAGCCGAGGTACCTTCCGTGTCCGGGGAGACACCGTGGAGATCATTCCGGCAGGGGAGCATGAACACGCCTTGAGGATTGAATTCTTCGGTGATGAAATCGATCGCATCAGTGAAATTGATGTTGTCAGCGGCCATGTGCTTTCTGTGCTGGAACATGCCAGCGTTTTTCCTGCAACCCATTACGCTACGGATCGAAGTCACCTGGAAGAAAACCTGGCGGTTATCGAGCAGGACTTGCAGAAGCGGATTGCGGAATTTGAAAAGGAC
>CAVKHY010000052.1:8077-16413 GCA_963656345.1 bacterium
TGCTGGAAGCCCAGCGCATCGCCCAGCGCACTAATTATGACATGGAAATGATGCGGGAAATCGGCTACTGTCAGGGGATTGAAAACTATTCACGGTATTTTGACGGCCGTAAGCCGGGGGATGCTCCCTATTCTTTGCTGGACTACTTCCCTAAGGATTTTCTCTGCTTCATTGATGAAAGCCACGTAACGGTGCCTCAGATTCGCGCCATGTACAATGGGGATCGTGCCAGAAAAACAACCCTGATTGACTACGGTTTCCGTTTGCCTTCTGCTTATGACAATCGACCTTTGCTTTTTCAGGAGTTTGAGCAGAGGATTCATCAGACCATCTATGTTTCTGCAACACCGGGACCTTATGAATTAGGCAAAGCTGAGCAGGTAGTGGAACAGATCATCCGCCCCACCGGATTGCTGGATCCGGAAATTCTGCTGAAAAAGGCAACCGGTCAGGTGGATGATTTGGTGGGTGAGATCCGCAAGGTGGTGGCCAAGGGAGAACGGGTGCTGGTCACTACTCTGACCAAGCGCATGGCGGAAAGCCTGACCGATTATCTGAAGGAGCTGGAAATTCGTGTGCGCTATCTGCACAGCGATATCCAGACCATGGAGCGGATGCAGCTGATTCGTGACTTGCGGCTGGGGGAGTATGACGTGCTGGTGGGCATTAACCTGCTGCGGGAAGGTTTGGATCTGCCGGAAGTGTCCTTGGTGGCCATTCTGGATGCGGATAAGGAAGGCTTCCTGCGCAGTGAAACTTCCCTGGTGCAGACCATTGGCCG
Source organism: bacterium (assembly GCA_963656345.1). Taxonomy (GTDB): domain Bacteria; phylum Bacillota; class Clostridia; order Christensenellales; family Aristaeellaceae; genus CAKUFA01. The sequence goes on from CAVKHY010000052.1 coordinate 8,859, forward strand.
TGCTGCCCGGAACGTGGATGGCCGGGTCATCATGTATGGCGACATTATGACGGAAAGCATGGAAAAGGCTGTTACAGAGACCAACCGCCGCCGTGCCATTCAGCAGGCCTACAATGAGGCGCACGGCATTACTCCGGAAACGGTGCGAAATGCTATCCGTGATGTGCTGGAGATTACCAAGCAGGTAGAAACAACATCTGCCAAGCCCCTGGATGAGGATGAAAGAGCTGCACTCATGCGTCAGATTGAGGAGCAGATGTTGTCTGCTGCAAAGAATTTGGAATTTGAGCAGGCGGCCAAGCTGCGGGATCAGCTGCTTGCCCTGCGAGGAGAGGCACCGATGAAGCCGGATGTCCAGCAGCGGCGTTCAAGAGCCCCAAGAAGCCGAAAAAGCACCCATTGACATGCAGGAAACAGAACTGCTTGAGAGAGTTTTCGGCGGTTTCCTAAGGCGGGGAAAATCACGGAGAAATCCGGCGTTTTTCTTGCGAAACAGCGATGGATGTCGTATAATCATTCTGGAACATTATGCATAAGGTAACGATGGAGGGAATACTGTGCCGCTAAAGCCGATTTATGGGAAAACCCCCTTAACTGAAATGAAAGCACTGCCCCTGTATCCCGGGCAGGTTCATGTGAAGAAAGAGCATCTGGTAGCTGTCAACGCCCTGCTGAAAGGCGTTGCGGAAGAAGACAAGGCACTGTGGGCAAGTGCTCTAAAGCTGTCCTATGCCCTGCAAGACGTAACCGGGCAAACAAAGATTGCTGCACGGGTTCGCACCGCCTTGGCGGAGCAGAAGGAAAACGGGGAGCTACCCATGCCCCTTACCGAAGCGGTGCAGGTGATGAATGCCGCATGGGTGCTGTATGCGATAAAGCCCGATAAGCAGCTGCTGGAAAGCATGATGCGCTGGTGCGCCTACTTGGCTGCTCATTGGGAGCAGGTGGAGGATTGCACGGCTATTCGTACGGGCACAGCGGACTTGATGTCGTTGCTGTGCAATCTGTACCGTGTAACCGGGCGGAAGGGCTTGACGACCCTTTGCGAAAAGCTACGGCAGATGAGCATTGACTGGAGCGGCGCATTGCATACCTTCTCTGTGCAGCGACCCATGAAGAAGATCATGGATCGGAGGACACTGGAAGAAGGCATGGCAGCGGAGGAAGGCAACGGCGCAGGCTTTTACACCCGGCAGTACCTGCTGTGCCATGGTGAAACGCTGGCGGATGGTGCACGTGCCTGCTTGGAAAGTTCCGTCTATAGCGGTAACGGCCCTGAAAGCCGGGCCGCCAAGGTGGGCTGGGAGAAGATCAGTCGCTGGCATGGCGCAGTGTGCGGCGGCGTAACGGCAGATGAAACCCTGGCCGGATTGTCCGCCTCTGCCGGTGTGGATGCGGCAAGCCTTGGCGCATGGGCGGAAACCTTTGCCAAGCAACTGGAAATCGACCCGGATAGTGCTTGGGCAGCGGCTGAATTGGAGAAGCTGCTGGAAAATGGCATGCCTGCCGCCGTAATGGGGGATAAGGTGATTGCCTTCCAGCGGTGCAACAGCTTGGCTGCGGACTGCGGCACAAAGGATCTGTACCGGGTTGGCCTTGCAAGTCAGCAGAAACCTCGTGCGGTGGAACGTCTTGCAAGAGGATGGGCGGCAGCTGTAGAGCATGCTGTTACCGTAACGCCTGAGGGTGCACGGGTCAATCTGTACCTGCAGGGAAGCTACAGCATGAAGATGAACGGCCAAATGGTGAAGCTTCTCATCGAAGGAACGGATGGGGATTATACCATTACCTTGGAAATGAAGGAAGAGGTAAAGGCTGCGCTGGCTTTGATGATTCCTGCATGGACAAAGGATGCCTGTGTGCAAGTGAATGATGAAGGCGGTGACGAAGGCCATCCTGGTACGTATTTGACGCTGGAACGTACCTGGAAGAACGGGGATCGCATCCATGCTTCCTATGTGCCGGCTTTGTTTGTAACGGAAGGCTATCACCAGTCCGCAGTGGTTCACTACGGGGCCAAGGTGATGGCTTACGTGCCGGAAGATGACCGGTGGGCGGTTGCATTGAAGGGTGCTCCTGCCATGAAGGATGACAAGATTGTAGCACAGCTGGTCACTGTACCTGGCTGGAAGGCTGCAGGCGCAGTGCCCGGAGACGTGCCTGTGCGGCCTGCTGCGGAGGGAGAAGCTTTTGAAGCGGAACTGGTTCCCTACGGGGAAACAGCTGCCCGGATGGCCATGCTGCCCCAGGTTGGTAAGGCATGAAGACCATTCGTCTGGCACCTCTTGCGGGGGTAACGGATTGGCCTTTTCGAGTTCTCTGTTTTGAGCAGGGCTGTGACTGCGCCTACACGGAAATGGTCAGTGCCATGGGCTATCTTTGCGCGCCTAAGGGACAACCTGCAACGGAAAATCTGCTGATTCGGGATGCGAGAGAGCCGAAACTGATCCTTCAGCTGTTTGGCAAGGAACCGGAAATCATGGCCAAGGCCGCAGCAGAGCTTTCTCGTTGCGGCAAATACGACGGCATTGACATCAACATGGGATGTCCGGCGCATAAAGTGGCTTGCTCCGGAGAAGGCAGCGGGCTGATGCGTACGCCGGAAGTCGCCTCTGCGATCATGGAACAGGTGGTGAAGGCCAGCGCACTGCCTGTCAGCGTGAAAATGCGTCTTGGGTGGGACAGCGATTCCATCAACGTACTGGAAATGGCACGTCGTGCGGAAGAAGCCGGCGTGCAGGAAATTGCCGTTCACGGCCGCACACGGCAGCAGCAGTACAGTGGCGAAGCTGACTGGGACATGATTGGTAAAGTAAAGCAGGCGGTGCATATTCCGGTCATCGGCAATGGCGATATTTTTACTGCGCAGGATGCCATCCGGCGCATGGAAGAAACGCAAGTGGACGGCGTGATGATTGCCAGAGGTTCCATGGGCAATCCGTGGATTTTCCGGCAGATCAAGGCTCGCATGAACGGCCTTGAAGCGCCTATGCCGACCAATGAGGAAAGGCTGCAGATGATTCTGCGGCATTATCACATGCTCCTCGAATGGAAGGAAGAATACGTCGCTGTGCGGGAAATGCGCAAGCACATTGCTTGGTATCTCCATGGGCTGCGGGGGGCGGCGCAAATGCGCACAAAAATCAACACCCTGACAAAGCCGGAGGAAATCTTCGATGCGTTGAATGATTTCTGTCTTGGAGGGCAGGAAGCTGAATAAACTCGGTTGGTTGAACGGGGCAAAAGGGAGGATACGACGGATGAAATGGCTTAAACGGTTTCTGTGCCTGACCTTGCTGCTGGCAATGACTTGCTCGCTGGCTCAGGCAGAGGTGTCGCTGCTGCCGCAGGTGAATGCATGGCAGCTGGAAAAACAGCCGCTCAGCGTCACCTTAACGGCGAACGTGAACGCCTGGATGCCCCTGGACGATACCCGTACCGGTTGGCTGAATGACCTGGTGAAGCACGTGACGCTGAAGCTTGGCTATCAGCAGCTGGAAGGGGAAAGCTGGAGCAGCGTGGATGTACTGGTGGATGGTACATCGGCCTTGACCCTGAAGCAGCGGGATGGCGACAGCGAATCCCAGCTGCTCCTCTCCGCCGTTTCGGGAACGAACTACGTTGCGTCAGCAGACGCAGATATTGCCGGGCTGGTGCTGGGTGACAGCACCGGGGTTTCTTTTGCCGGGATCGATGGCACGGAAACTTCCTGGTTGACCGATGCCTACGACTTGGCTTGCGGACTGGATGTGGCCCTGAAGGATTATGCAGAGGAAAAATCCATCAAGACGACTATCGGGAAGATGGGCACGGCACGGAAGAAAGTTACTTATACAGTGCCCAAGGAAAGCGCAGAAACGCTTTCTTCCTCGCTTAGTGGTCTTTGTGTAGCGGGTAAGATGCAAAATCTGATCAGCAGCCTTGTCTTCAGCGGTAAGCAGCAGTTTGTTGCATACTACACCGAGGACGATGCCCTGATCAAGGTGAGTTACAGCGGCGAGTGCGGTGTGGATGCGGAGCATCTCCGGAAGGTAACAATCAATTGGAGCATGAAACGCACGGATACTGAAGTACGGGATGATTTCACCATGAAGTCTCCTGCGGTAACCGGCAAGGATCATAACACCATTACCTTTACACGCCTGACGAAGGAAAAAAACGATGGCAGCGTAACGCTGGAAAGCACGATGAAGGTGGATACGAAACTGGATGGCGTGAAAAATGTGCTGACCATTGATGCAGACTTGAAGACAAACACTGAGGACGACGGCACGACCATGCTGACCGGTACGCTTAGTATCAAGAACGCCCCGGAAGAAGACGAGGACAAGACGCAGCTGGTGCTGACGCCTACGCTGCGCCTTGCCGATGCCTCTGCCACGGACTGCTATGTTGATGGTGCGGTGACGGTGGAAAAGAAGGCTGGCACAAATCTGAAGCGTGTGGAACAAAGCGGAACCATCTACATTAGCGTGAATCGTGGTTCTTACTTTGATTGGGAACTGAATGATACGGTGGTAGACTTGTCTGCCATGGATGATACCCAATTGACTAACTTGCAGGCGGAAGTGCAGAGCGCTGTAGCCACGGCTCTGGTTCGCCCGCTGGTGCTGCTGCCTGAAGAAGATACTCAATACCTGTCTGCTGACTTGGATGAGGCTGTGTGGCAGTCCATTGTGGATGCTGCCAAAGCCGCCATGGAAAAGGAGGCTGCTCAATGAAGAAATTTCTGTGTCTGTTGCTGTGCCTGTGTCTGTTGCCCGTTGCTTCCTTGGCGGCGGAGTATACCCTGCCGGAGAAGCTGATGCGGCAGCTGGACTTTGGCAGCGGCCTGAAGGGCAGCGTGACCATGTCGGTGAACGGTGACGCCCCATGGGCACAGCTTTTGTCGCCCTTGAATGGTGCAAATATCCAACTGCGTGGGATTCATACGGATGATACCATGCAGCTTCAGCTGTATATGCTGAATGGGGAAGAACAGCAGGGGCTGACGGAAGTCTACGTTGATGGTCAAGCCATGGGGATTCGCAGCGCACTCCTTGACGACAAGGTGCTGACCATGCCAGTGGCAGGGGATGCACTCAATGCTCTGCTCGGCATTAAGGACAGCGAGAATCCCTCTTTGTACTCTGCGGCACTAAATTTTCTTTTCATTTCTGCTGACACATGGGAAACGAGCTGGACGCCTGCGCTGGAGCCCTACTACAACAAGCTGGAAGTGTGGCTCAGCAGCTTCGGTGCAGCACCCACCATTCAAAAAGGGGATCAAGGCGAGACCACCATGCTGATTCGCTATGAAGTGCCGGTCAACGAAGCCAAGGAAGAACTGCTGCTGCTGTGGGCGGATTTGCTTGGTGATGATACCTTGCAGGGCTTACTGCGCGGACAGCTGTCCCAGGCACAGCAGGATGCTTATCTGAATCCCAACCTGATGTATTACTATGCAGAGATGGTTCGGTCTCTGAAGCTGGATGGCACACTGGTGCTTGAACGCCAGCTGACCACCTTGGGTGAAAGTGTCCGTACGGAGATCACGCTGCCTTTGCCTGAAAATGAACAGGGCTATACACAGCTGCACCTGAAGCAGGAAAATGGAGAAACGGCACTGACCTTGAGCGGCGATGTGCAGACCCTTCACTTGGCCAGCGTGGAATCATCTGTAAGCGATGACAGCGGCACCTGGCAGGAAACGGTACAGGTGATTCCGAACGACTTGAATGAAGAGAATAAGGCTTGGTCTGTAGGCTTTACACTGAAGATGCTTCACTCGAATTCCATTGACAGCGATGCTCGTGAACATGATGTTACTACCTGGGAAGTAACAGTTCAGCCGGATCTCAGTCATTTGGAGGCTGATGACGTAAACTGTGCTTACTATCAGGACTTTGAACCCATTACCGGGAAGATTCGCGTGCACTTCCACAGCAAAAATGCTCAGTCCAGCCCAACCACCATGGAAGTGGAGGCAGATATGGACTTCGGGGATGCGACGTTGTCCCTGCAAGTGACCTTAAAGAGCACGTCACCTTGGGTGGTTCAGCCCATGGACATGACGAATGCGCTGAACTTGGCAACCATGACCGAGGAACAGAAAACAGAACTGCTGAATGCATACTGGAACAGTGCGTTGACACTGGCAGCAAAGACTGCATCTGCCGATCAGCCTGAGGAACTGCCCCTGCCGGAAGCGACAGCCACCGATTTGGCAACAACAACAGATGTTGCCACCAGCACCGATCTGCCCTAAGGAGGTAATCCGCATGCGAAAGCTGATAGCCTGGATGCTGATCATCGTCATGGCTTGCCTACCCTTGACGGCACTGGCAGAGAGCCGGGCGATCGACCTGCGCTTTTCATCCATCGATGTGGCGGCTTATCTGGATGCATTCCAAGAGGAACTCTTTGATGAAGAGGACGAAGCTTTCATTAGTCTAGTACGCAAGGGCGGCGAGCTGGCGGAAGACTTCATCAAGGCAAGTGCTGTTCGCTTGCAGTGGCAGGAGGATGGATGCCGCCTGTCCTGGCTGCTGGGCGAGAAAGAAGCGGCTTCTGCAGCACTGGTGGCAACGGAGAATGGACTGGTGCTTTCCTCTTCCTTGATACCAGGCTATGGCCTGACCATGCCTTATACCGTCATGGATGTTTCAGAACTTGCTCAGGTGGACTGGGAGGATTTGGCGGAAGACCTTCTTGAAGAATGCTTTCAATGGAGTGCCTCGATTTCCAGCCAAGAAGTAACAGGAAGCTTCTCCGGAACTGCCTATGCCGGGGGCACGAAGGCCACTTATGTAACCATAACCGATCAGGATGTTGCACTGCTGCTGGATGGTTTGCTCCTTTGCCTGGAAGATGATAATGACTTGATGACCTGGCTGGAAAACAGCCTTGGGGAAAGCAGCAGCCAGCTGATGCATCAGGTTCGTCGGAGCATACTGAATGCAGGTTTGTCCAGCACCTATTCGTATCAACTAACCATCGTGGAGGACGAGACATCGGTCATTGGCCTGGATTGGGCAACCTATCTGGGAGACAGCCCGGTTTGGACGCTTTCTGTTGGAAGCAGCAATGCCGCTGATACGGCGGTGCTTACCATTCCACTCGACGACAGTAATTGCTATCTCACATTGCAGATGGATGAAGAGGGGATGACCTTCACGGCCTACCAGTGTGAAACCAGCGTGTCCTACCAAGAAGCTGTACAAACGAACCAGTGGAAGACGTTTTCTGCCTGCTGGACAGCAGACGTGAAGGAAGAAGACGATGGTTATACTGGAAGCTTGTCACAGATTGCATCCTCATCCTTCGAGGAAGGTGCAGCTTCCCTTGTGTTGGACACGAACTTGTCCGGTTATATGGGGAAGGATTTTTCGTCAGGGGAAGTGACCTTGACGGAAAAAATAAACGGAACGAAAGCGATCTCTGTGGTGGCAACGCTTCAATCGGCAGAACCTTTTATGCAGGAAGAGGGATTAACATTGGTGGATGTTACTTCTGCGACCGATCAGGAATGGGCGCAGGTTGCTGATGCGCTGGAGCAGGGCGAGGAGGATACCTT
>CAVKHY010000053.1:0-16356 GCA_963656345.1 bacterium
CGATACCATCGTAGAAAGGAAGGCGAGGCAGTATGGCAAGAGAATCGGCGGTGGATCAGTTCCTTGCTGAGCTGCCCCGTCTTGCGGAGCCTTATCGGACAAGGCTTCAGGGAATCAACAAAACCATCCGCCTGGAATGGGGCTCTCACGTTGCGTTCATTCATCTGGAAGATGGCCATGTTCGGGTAACGAAAAGCTATGATGAATATCCTTCATGCATCATTCGGACGAAGGAAGGCGTACTGCTGAGCGTGATTCGGGGCAAGACAAAGCCCATGGAAGCACTGCTGTTCGGCAATGTGCGGGTGTACGGGGATGTGAACCTATTGCTAAACCTGTGCAGTATGTAGCAAAACGAACATTTGCACAATCTGGCTTAAAAATGTCCATACGACACAAAATGCATAAATGTTCCTGAAAAGTGCATGAAAAAAACATAATTACCCTTGACGCAAGTTTTTTACAGGCGTAAGATAGAGCGCAAGAATCTTCTGCTGCGGCAGTGGTTCTCGCATCTATTTTCTTTTAGGAGGAATGACCATGAAGTTCCGCAAATTGGTTGCAGCTGTTCTGGCACTTGCCATGGCGATGAGCCTGTGCGCTTTCGCATCTGCTGAGGACACCATTAAGATTGGTATGAGCGGCCCCCTGACCGGCGGCGCTGCTGTTTATGGCCTGGCTGTTGAGCATGGTGCACAGATCGCCGTTGATGAAATCAACGCACTGGGCGGCGTACAGCTTGAGCTGCTGGCAGAAGACGATGAGAACGACGCCGAGAAGGGCATCAACGCTTTCAACACCCTGCTGGACAAGGGCGCACAGATGATGCTGAGCACCGTGACCACCACTCCCTGCATTGCCGTGTCTGCCGAAGCTTATGCTGAGCGCGTGTTCATGCTGACCCCCTCTGCTTCCTCTACCAAGGTCATTGAGGGCAAGGATAACATGTACCAGGTGTGCTTCACTGACCCTGCTCAGGGCTCTGCTTCTGCACAGTACATTGTGGACAATGCCCTGGCTACCAAGGTGGGCATCATCTACAACAGCGGCTCTGACTACTCCACCGGCATCACCCAGACCTTCGAAGAGAAAGCTACTGAGCTGGGTCTGGAAGTCGTAGCCAAGCAGGCTTTCACCTCTGATGACAACAGCGACTTCTCCGTGCAGGTTGCTGCTATGAAGGATGCCGGCGCTGACCTGGTGTTCCTGCCCATCTACTACACCCCCGCTTCCATGATCCTCAAGCAGGCTGCTTCTGTTGGCTATGAGCCCACCTTCTTCGGTGTGGACGGCATGGACGGCATCCTGAGCCTGGAAGGCTTCGATACCTCTCTGGCTGAGGGCGTTATGCTGCTGACCCCCTTCTCTGCTGACGCTGAGGATGAGAAGACCCAGAAGTTCGTAAGCACCTATGAGAGCCTGTACGGCGAAGTGCCGAACCAGTTCGCTGCTGATGCTTATGACGGCATCTATGCGCTGTACACCGCAATCCAGGCTGCCGGCATCACCGCTGAAACCTCTTATGCTGATGCCTGCGATCTGCTGATTGCAGCTTTCCAGGAAATCACGGTGGATGGCGTGACCGGCACCATGACCTGGGCTGCTACCGGCGAAGTTACCAAGACTCCTATGGCTGTCGTTATCAAGGACGGCGTGTACGTTAGCGCAAACAAGTAAGCCTAAGCGCTCGAAGAGAATCGGATTCTTTTCAGCCGTCTGCCCTGCCGCAAGGCAGGGCAGACGGAACGGCACACCGCATGGCATAAGGTAACCGGCATAAGGCACGTCCAACGTGGGGCGCTTTATGCTGATTACCTTATGCGCACTTTTGGCTGGTATCTGCACTGGATGAAAAAGAGATAGGAGAGGGTGCGGCAAATGATTACATTCCTTTCCCACTTGGTCAATGGACTGAGCCTGGGCAGCGTTTACGCCATTATTGCCTTGGGATACTCCATGGTGTATGGCATTGCAAAAATGCTGAACTTCGCCCATGGCGATGTTATCATGGTCGGTGGCTATATTTGCTTCTGTGCGACCCAATATTGGGGCATGTCGCCTTTGCTGGGGATACTGCTGTCCATTGTGGTCTGTACGGTGCTTGGCGTGGTGATCGAAGGATTGGCCTACAAGCCCCTTCGCCAGGCAACCTCTCTGGCTGTGCTGATTACGGCCATTGGTGTCAGCTACTTCCTGCAAAACATTGCCCAGATCATTTGGGGAGCGAACCCCAAGAGCTTCCCTTCCGTGGTCTCCATTCCTTCCATTTTCCTGTTTGACGGGCAGATGGTTATTTCCGGCGAGACCATGGTGACGGTGTTTGCGAACATTGTGATCATGGTTGCCTTGACCCTGTTCACCAATAAGACGAAGATGGGCAAGGCCATGCGAGGGGTTTCTGAGGACAGAGGCGCTGCAGAGCTCATGGGCATTAACGTGAACTTCACCATTTCCATGACCTTTGCCATCGGCAGTGCACTGGCTGCCGTAGCCGGCGTGCTGCTGTGCTCCTCTTATCCCGTGCTGCAGCCTACTACCGGCTCCATGCCCGGTATTAAGGCCTTTACTGCTGCCGTGTTCGGAGGCATCGGCTCCATCCCCGGCGCCCTGATCGGCGGCTTGTTGCTGGGCGTCATCGAAATCCTTGGCAAGGCATACGTTTCTACCGAGCTGAGCGATGCACTGGTGTTCGCTGTGCTGATTGTTGTGCTGCTGGTGAAGCCGACTGGTCTGCTTGGCAAAGCAGTGCACGAGAAAGTGTGAGGTGAGCGGCATGAAACAGAGCAAAAAACGATTCCTCAGCAATCTCATTACCTATGGCATGGTGGTGATTGCCTTTATCATCTGCCAGGTCATGGTGCAGAACGGCAGCATGAGCCGCTCCTTCAAGGGACAGCTGGTGCCCATTTGCGTGTACATCGTCATGGCTGTGTCGCTGAACCTGACGGTAGGCATTTCCGGCGAATTGAGCCTTGGTCATGCAGGATTCATGAGCATCGGCGCATTCTCCGGCATTGTGGCATCCACTTGGCTGCTGAATTCCTTTAATATGGAAAACACCGTGGTGCGGCTGATCCTGTCCATGGTATTCGGCGGCGTCATGGCCGGTGTGGCAGGCGTGCTGATCGGCATCCCCGTCCTTCGCCTTCGGGGCGACTATTTGGCCATTGTGACCCTGGCCTTTGGCGAGATCATCCGTAACGTGCTGAACTGCCTGTATTTCTCCGTGGACGGCGGGAGAATCTATGTGTCTTTCAATGATCCCAACCTACCGGGCAAGATTTTCGTTAATGGCCCTGCAGGTGCAACCGGCATTACGAAGATTGCTACCTTTACCATGGGTTTTGTGCTGGTGCTGTTCGCCCTCTTTGTGGTGCTGAACCTGATCAACAGCCGCACAGGCCGTGCCATTATGGCTACCCGTGATAACCGAATCGCTGCCGAGTCTGTGGGCATTGCCGTAACCAAGTACAAAATGATCGCCTTCGTGGTGGCAGCCGTGCTGGCCGGCATGGCCGGTGCCTTGTACGGCTTGAATGCTTCCACCACCGTAGCCAGCAAGTTCAAGTTTGATACGTCCATTCTGGTGCTGGTGTTTGTGGTGCTGGGCGGCATCGGCAACATCCGCGGCTCTGTGATTGCAGCCACGCTGCTGACCGTGCTGCCTGAAATGCTCCGTGCCTTTGCTGATTACCGGATGCTGGTGTACGCCGTGGTGCTGATTCTGGTGATGCTGGCGACCAACAATCCCTTCCTGAAGAACTTGGCCAACAGCATTTTCCACCGTGAAAAGCAGAAAAAGAAGGAGGGCGAAGCGGCATGACGCAGTTGAAGCGAAAGTCCAACACCAAGATGGTGCCTGTTCCCAGCGAATCCATTGTGCCCGAGCGGGATATTGACAAGGCACCCGTACTGGAAGCTCGCCACCTGGGCATTGAATTCGGCGGCCTGAAGGCTGTGGAAGACTTTAACCTGACCATTGGCAGAACGGAAATTGCCGGTTTGATCGGTCCTAACGGCGCCGGCAAAACAACGGTTTTCAACCTGCTGACCAAGGTGTATCAGCCCACCACCGGCACCGTGCTGATCAACGGTCGTGATACCGCTGGTATGAATACAGTGCAGGCCAACAAGCTTGGTATTGCCCGTACTTTCCAGAATATTCGCCTGTTCAGCCAAATGTCCGTGGAAGATAACGTGCGTATCGGCCTGCACAATCAGGTGAAGTACGGCATGTTTACCGGCATTTTCCGCCTGCCGGCTTTCTGGAAACAGGAGCGGGTGCAACATGAAAAGGCCATGGATCTGCTGAGCATCTTCGATATGCAGGACATGGCGGAGATGAAGGCCGGATCCCTGCCCTATGGCGCACAGCGCAGGCTGGAGATCGTACGTGCCTTGGCTACCAATCCTTCCCTGCTGCTGCTTGATGAGCCGGCAGCCGGCATGAACCCCCATGAAACGGAAGAATTGATGGACAACATCATCAAAATTCGGGATAAGTTCCAGATCGCTGTCATGCTGATTGAGCATGATATGAATCTGGTCATGGGCATCTGCGAAGGCATCTGCGTGCTGAACTATGGTAAGGTTATTGCCAAGGGCACCGCAGAAGAGATTCAGCAGAACCCTGTGGTAATTGAAGCTTACCTGGGCAAGCAGAAGGAGGGAGCCTAATGAGTGAGAACCGTAAGCCCCTGCTGAAGGTTGAGGATATCCACGTATATTACGGCGCCATCCATGCCATTAAGGGCATCAGCTTTGAAGTGTATGAGGACGAAGTGGTGACGCTGATCGGCGCCAACGGCGCAGGCAAGTCCACCACGCTGAACACGGTGGCAGGCCTGCTTCATCCCCGCAGCGGATCCATCACCTTCGACGGCAAGAGTCTGCTGGCCATGCCTTCCTTCAAGGTGGTGTCTCAGGGCATTGCTCTTTGCCCGGAAGGACGACGGATCTTCCAGCAGATGACCGTTCGAGAGAACCTGGAAATGGGCGGCTATACTCGTCCGGCAGGGGAGATTGAAGCTTCCATTGAAGAAATGTATACCCTGTATCCCCGGCTGAAGGAAAGAGAAAAGCAGATTGCCGGTACCCTTTCCGGCGGCGAACAGCAGATGCTGGCCATGGCACGTGCCCTCATGAGCAAGCCCAAGCTGCTGATGCTGGATGAGCCCTCCATGGGCTTGGCGCCTATTCTGGTGGAGCAGATCTTCGACATTGTGAAGACCCTGCACAAGGCAGGCACCACCATCCTGCTGGTGGAACAGAACGCCCAAATGGCGCTGTCCGTTGCGGATCGCGCATATGTGCTGGAAACCGGCAACATCAGTATGGAAGGCCCTGCTGACGACCTGCTGCATAATGATGCAGTGAAAAAGGCCTACCTGGGCAGCTGATAAATCAAAAAAAGAAGAGCTGTGAGGACTGTGTCTTCACAGCTCAGACCATCAACGAACCTGGGGTGGCGTTGGAGGGCTCGCAAGCCCTTCAACTCTAGATCGAAAATCGGCGACATGTGCGGCGATTTTCGAACGATTTCGCAAGAAATCGTTTCCTTACACGAACGAACGGCCGGGAGAACGACGAAGTCGTTCGACCAGTGAGCGAGTGCAAAACTCGACAAAGTGGCTTTGCCACTTTGTCGAAACAAGGAGCTGTGAGGACCGTGTCTTCACAGCTCCTTGCTTTATGGAAAGCATCAAGATTCGTTTTCAAGCTGCTCAATGGCGGCAGGCACTTTGGCCGCATCGGCACTGTTCAGGGCAGGATACTGGGGATCCATATCCTTCAGCGTTTCCAGGAGAATTTCGCTGGTCAGGTAGCGGGTGTACCATTTGTTGTCCGCAGGAATGACATACCAGGGGCTCTCCGGCGTGCCGGTGGCGTTGATGGCATCCTCGAAGGCTTCATCGTAAGCATCCCACAGCTTCCGCTCCACCATATCAGCCAGGGAAAGCTTCCAGTGCTTGTCCTCCCGCTCCAGCCGGTCAAGGAAACGTTCCTTTTGCTCTTCCTTGCTGACATGCAAGAAAAGCTTGACCATCCGGTAGCCGTTTTCATACAGGTACTGTTCCCAGTTCATCAGCTGGGTATAGCGGCGAGGGAAGAAATCCTCCGTCAGGCAGCGGGGCGCCAGGGCATAGTCCTTCTCCATATGATGCACCCGTACCACCAGCACATCTTCATACTGGGAACGATTGAACACGCCGATGGTGCCCCGGGGCGGCAGCGCCTGATTGATGCGCCACAGGTAATCATGCGCCAGCTCCGTTTTGCTGGGGGACTTGAAAGAATGAATTTCCAACGCTGCCGGGTTCAGGCCGGAAAACACATGCTTGATCAAGCTGTCCTTGCCGGCAGCATCCCGCGCCTGAATGGCAATGATGAGGCCTTCCTGCCCGGCTGCGTAAAGCTTCTCCTGCAATAAGGCAGCTTCCCGCAAATTTTCGGCAGTCTTTGCCACAAGCTCTGCCTTATGGCTGCGTGCTTCTCCGGCACCGGTATCAAAATCCTTCAGGTTCAGCTTTTTGCTTCCGTCAAATCGGAAGGGTTTCAGCGACATGGTACGGCCTCCTCCACAGTTGGAACTGACAGTTATTGTATCATACAGGCGCTTTTTCTGGCAAGCGCTGCAGGGCCTTCTTTTTGCAAGAACAGGGAAAAAACTTGCACCCCTATGCCGAATGTGCTACATTGGTACAGGATCTCACAGAGGAAGATCGGAGATGGATGTATGCCTAATTTTTCCCTATCGGATGAAGTCTTTGAAGGAGCGGCGGCCAAGTACCCCACCCCTTTTCATCTTTATGATGAGCATGGCATTCGGGAGAATGCCCGGGCACTGAACAAAGCCTTTTCATGGTGTCAGGATTTTCAGGAGTATTTTGCCGTCAAGGCCCTACCGAATCCAACCATTCTGCGCATCCTCAAGGAGGAAGGCTGCGGCGTGGACTGCTCCAGCGATACGGAATTGACCCTGGCGGAGGCCTGTGGCTTCCATGGCCGGGATATCATGTTTTCAGCTAATGCGATGCCCGATGAGGAATTCGACCATGCACGGGCACTGGGTGCGTATGTGAATCTGGATGACATCACCCACATTGACATTCTGGAAAAGCACGGCGGTGTTCCGGAATGTGTCTGCTGCCGGTATAATCCGGGTGGAGATTTCCAGATCAGCGGCACCATTATGGGCAATCCCGGGGAAGCAAAGTATGGCTTCACCTATCCCCAGCTGCAGGAAGGATTGAAAAGGCTGAAGGCTTTGGGCGCAAAGAAGTTTGGCCTCCATGCCTTCCTGTCTTCCAATACCATTGACAATGCCTATTATCCGGCACTGGCAAAGATTCTTTTTACCTGCGGTAAGGAGCTGGCAGCGGAAACCGGGCTGACCTTCGCTTTTGCCAACCTTTCCGGCGGCGTGGGCATTCCTTACCGGCTGGAGCAGAAAAAGACGGATATTGCCCTGGTAGGAGAAGGGGTTCGCAAGGCCTACGAGGAGGTTTTCCCGGATGGCGGCGTGGCCATTAAGACCGAGCTTGGCCGCTGGATGACCGGTCCCAACGGATGGCTGGTTACACATGCGACCCATCATAAGGACACGTATAAGCATTATGTGGGGTTGGATGCCTGCGCCGCCAACCTGATGCGGCCGGCCATGTATGGGGCGTATCATCATATCACGGTGTGTGGGAAGAGAAACGCCCCCTGCGACCACGTCTATGATGTCACCGGCTCCCTTTGCGAAAATAACGATAAGTTTGCCATTGACCGGGCATTGCCGGAAATCAAGGACGGGGATCTGGTGGTGATCCACGACACAGGCGCCCATGGCTTTTCGATGGGCTACAATTACAATGGCCGCTTGCGTTCTGCTGAAATTCTTTACGGCGAGGACGGCACCTATCGCATGATTCGCCGAGCAGAAACCCCTCAGGATTATTTTGCTACCTTGGATATGGATGAAGCGGCGGAGAAGCTGGGCGTTAAGCGGGGATGAGAGAGAACCATCATAAAAGGGACAGGCGATCATGCCTGCCCCCATTTTGTTTGCAATGAACTTCAGGGATTCGTATGGGTTTGAGATTCCTGTGTTTCCGTGCTAGGCGCGTCTTCCAGCTTTTGCTTCAGCAGCGTATAACACACGGCGCACAGGGGCACGGCAATCAGAATGCCGAACATGCCCATTAAGCCTTGACCGATGATAATGGCCGCCATCACCAGCAATCCCGGCAGGCCGATGGTGGAACCAACCACCCTGGGATAGACCACACTGCCGGAGAACTGCTGCAGCACCACCAGAAAAATCACCAGCATCAATCCCTTGAAAGGATCGATGGCCGCCACAAGGATGGCCGCAATGCCGCCGCCGATCCATGCCCCCAGGAAGGGAATTAGGGAGGTAACGCCGATAAGCAGGGACACCACTGCCGCATAGGGGAAGCCAAAGAGAAGCATGCCCAGGAAGCACATCACACCCAGAATCAGTGCCTGCAGCAGCTGCCCACGAACGAAATTTGCAAAGGTGGTAAAGGAAAGCTCAGCCACACGGATGATTTTCTTCGTGGTCTTCTCCGGCAGGAAGCGTAGCATCAGCTTGCGGACGAAGGCGCCGTTTTTCTCCTTGCCGTAAAGCACATAAATGGCCACAATCACGGCAAACACAATGTTCATGATGGTGCTGAAGGCAGATACTACCGTGCTCAGCACATAGTTGGCAATGGTGCCGGTGGATTCCTTGATCATGGTTACCACCTGCTGTGCCAGACCGCTGATATAGGCGCTGATGCTCTGCATGGTTTCGTCCGGCACACGGAAGCGCTGGAGGAAGCTCTGCAGGGCATTGCTCAAATCCGCCGCAGACTGGGGCAGCACGTTAACAAACATGCTGACTGTTTCCCCGAGACGGGGGACAATCACCAGCACCATCAGCGTCACCAAGGCAGCAGCACCCAAAAGGGTCAGCACCAAGGCAAGCACTCGGGTGGTTCTGGTCTGCTCCTTCAGGAAGGGGATACGCTTCAGGAGCTGCTCCAAGGGGCTCATCAGCACATTGAACACAAAGGCCAGTGCCAAGCCCAGCAGCAGAGGATAGAAAATGGCATGAAGCCGTCCCATGAAGGAGGCAACTTCGTTAATGTTTTGCAGCAGGCAATACAGACACACACCAAAGGCGATCAGGAACATGCCTGTATGCAGCCGATCCCGTTTTTCACGCATTCTGCCTGTATGCTCCTTTATTGCTTTTCCGCACTCCGCAAATGCCGGGCGATTTCGTCTGCAATATGTTCATGCTCCTTGGAAATCGTACATACGTGAGGAACGTCATTCAGCCACAGAATTTCCTTCCTGGTGCTGGATACTCCGTTTACAATGACTTCCGCACTGTCGGCTGAAATGGTTTCATCCCCATGGGACTGCACGGCCAGTACGGGGCAGATTACCTTGTCCAGGTTCCTCCGAGCCATTTTGATCAGGTGGGAAAGATCCACCGCACACTTGGTGGGAAAGCCTGTGTAGCCATGGTCGTATTGCGGAATGAGCATGTTCTGCCGTTCCGGGTCACTGCTCCAATTGACGGTTTTCATAAACAGGGAAGCCGGTCCGGCAAAGGCCATGGCCTTGTTCTGCACCGCCATGGGGGCGGAAATGGGGGCGGCTGCCGTCAGATCCGCCTGCTCTGCCAGAATCAGCGTCAACACGCCGCCCATGCTCAGGCCGGACACGCTGACATATTTGCATTTGCTGCGCAGTTCCTTGTATGCGCCGATGGAGGCCTTCAGCCAATCCTTCCAGCCATAATTAGCCATGTTTTCCACCGAAGTGGCATGGCCGGGAAGGTTGATGCCCATGACGGTAAAGCCCTGGTCGTGCAGGTGCTCTCCCAGCAGGCGCATATGACTGACGGAACCGGTAAAGCCATGAATCAGCAGCACACCGTGTTCATCCCCTTCAAAGAAGAAGGGTTGCGCTTCCGGTGCCAGAAAGTTTTGCGGTCGATCCGCCACAGTGGATTCCTCCCATGCTGTTTTGTTGAATCACTGGTTTTATTATACGCTGAGCCGCGCAGATTGTCCAGACGGTAATCTGCACGGCTCATTGTACGATATGGATGGCATACTGATTTTATGCATCTTCCAGCAGGAATTGCAGCGCCTTGTTGTACTTCTCCTGCCGCTTGACGTCCTTCATGGTGACACAGGGCAGCCGGGAAAGATTGCTGTTATCAATCAGGTCGGAAATCTTTACTGCCCGGGCAACAGGATTGGCCTTGACCCGCATCAGGTAGGCCTGCCAATCTTCGCCTTCCCGGCGTGATACGGCGTTCAGGACAGCGGCCGTCTCTGCACCGAAAAGCCCCTCAATGTCTGCCAGGGTTTCTTCCGTGTCCTCCACCACGTCGTGAAGCCAGCCTACCACCTGCTCTTCTGGCGTATGAAGACGGCTTGCTACACGTTCGGGATGATGAATGTAAGCGGCGCCTGCTTTGTCCACTGCGCCATCATGCATCTTCTCGGCAAGTCTGCGTGCTGCGGTAACATCTGTACTGTAGGCCATGAGAACGACCTTCCTTTCTGCATAGATTTCTTATTCGTTCAAGTCGGTTCCTGTGGCTGGAGAGGCGGAAGCTTCCCGAACCGCATGAACGGTGCTGCCAATGCCCCGCACCGGCAGGTTGACGGCATCAGCCTCATCCACGGTAGTGAGAAATTCGGACAGGATGTAGCACCGCAGATTTTCCACTTCAATTTCCGTCCACTTTTCTCCGGGAGTAATGACGGTAACCCGCTGTCCGCAAGGGAATTCATCCAGAATCCGTCCATTGGAGGAAGCCTTTTGCCGCACCTTCACGGTATTGTTGCTGCTGGTCTTCCCCTTGTAGGCGATGTAGGCAAAGGAGGCCTCGCCGCTGTCAGCATCCAGGAAGGTCAGGGAGGAACACTTGACGTAACCAACCGCATCCTTGTACTGAACCAGAGCAAAATTTTTCGTGACGGCTAGAACGGGTACGATACGCCCTGTCTGGCACTTCATGATAATGGCGGATTTGCCGGAAGCCTTCTTGAACATGCTTGCCTGGCCGCTTTTGGGGGCGGTGATAATGGCCAGCTGCTTGCCTGCTTCCACATCGTCTGCAAAACGGAGGGTGTCGGTGTAGACTTCTTCCCGGGTACCGTTTCGCTTAATGATGCTGACCCGTGTGCCCACGGCCAGTACTTCCACGGTTTCGCCGTCCAGGGTAGCCGTCAAGGTTTGTGATTCATAGACCCATTTCTGATTACTGCTGTCATCGGTGTCGGTATCAGTATCCGCATCGCTGCCTTCATCAGGGGTCAAGTCTTCATCCACATCTTCCTCTGTATCCTCTTCCGGGGTGATGATGGGCGTAATGACCGTATCGGTGGTGCTTGAACTTGAGCTGCTGTCCGGACCGCTGATGATGTTGCCGTTGCCATCCACCCAAATGGGACTGTCGCCGGCAAGAGAAACGGAGCTGAACAGTGTAAGCCCGGAAACAAGCAGGGCGAAAAGACGAGTCTTTTGCATGATGCCTCCCAATAAGAAAAATTCAAATCAATCCACCGGGGTAAAATCCTGCTCCAAGCCGCCGGCGGAAACAAATCGGTCATAGAGGAGCTTCATATCCTCGCTGGGCAGGGTCAGGATAGCGGTGATGCAGGCGTTGTCGCCTTCCAAGGTGATGGTGAGGGGAAGATCCTTCCGGGTCAGAGCCTTCACCATGGCCATGCCATCCGTCCCCAGCAAAGCGGTATAGTCCTCATAATACATATCGTCATATTCGCTGACTTCTCTGCTGGTATCGAAGATCCAGCTGCCGGAGGATGCATCGATCCGCAGGGTGTCTATGTCGGTCATGCTGCTGGAGATCAAGGAGCAGGTAAGCCGGAGAAAGGTACCGTTCAGGTTGGGCATTTCCACAAAGTCCACATAGACGATCATCTCGTGGCTTGCGTCCTCGCAGACGGCGACATAGGGCTGATTGTCCGGACGGATGACCGTGTCGATGCCGTTGGTATCCAGCTGCACGGTGCAGGCAAGCCCATCCGTCAGCACAGTCTCATCCAATTCCGCATGGGCTGCTGTGCAGGCCAACAAGGCGGCAAAGAAAAACGGCAGCACGCTTCGCCAAAGTTTCATGTGCATCCCCTCCTCATCTATTGTATCACAAAAATTGACGCAAAGCTGTAACAATTTCGAAAACAATGAGGAAGGAAAGTCTGCAAACGCAGGCTGCCATCACGGGAAAAAATGAAAAAGCATGAATGTCCATGCATTTCAGCAGGGAAGGCATTCATGCTTAAAAAAAACGGACTGCGTGGAGTTTCACGGCCGCTGGGCGCAGCGGCGCGTCATCCTTTTCGATGACGATTAACACGCTGCACGGGCTTGGCTAAGCCCTTCTTGGCTGGATTGACAGGATGGCTGGGCTTGGCAGGCTGCACCTGCATTTTTCCATCCTTGCCAATGGTGATGCTCTGCCCGCTGCGGCGAGGAGGCAGGGATTTTGCCGGCATGAGAGGCCGAGGCTTCCGCTCTGGCATGGCTTCGCCTCGCATATTTACCTTGGCCGGTATGGGTTGACGCGGCTTCGGCTCCGACGGGGTGGTGATTTCCATGGGCCAGTCGCTTTCTCGGGTGGGCAAGCGGCGGCCGATGAGCTTCTCCACCTGATTCAGCTGCTTGACTTCATCAATGCAGCAGAAACTGACGGCGTTGCCTGTATGCCCGGCACGGCCTGTGCGCCCAATACGGTGCACATAGGCTTCCGGCTCCATGGGCATATCATAATTGAATACGTGGCTGAGCCCAGCAATGTCCAGACCGCGTGCGGCAATATCCGTTGCCACCAGCACCTTGCAGTCGCCGGTTTTGAAGCGGTTCAGCGCTACCTGGCGGGCATTCTGGCTCTTATCACCGTGAATGGCAACAGCGTCGATACCGGCTCTGCTTAAATCACGGACGATCCGATCTGCCCCGTGGCGTGTTCTGGAGAACACAAGGGCATTCTCCACGGCGGGATCCTTCAGCAGATGCGCCAGCAGGTGCTTCTTGTTTGCCTTGTCCACATAGTACAGGCACTGGTCAATGGCTTCCACCGGGCTGGATACCGGGTCTACCTTCACCGTTTCCGGATCATGCAGCATTTCCATGGCCAGCTTTTCGACTTCTGCGGGCATGGTAGCGGAAAAGAGCAAAGTCTGATGCTTCTGAGGCAACTTGCCTGCAATGCGGCGCACGTCATGGATGAAGCCCATATCCAGCATACGGTCCGCTTCATCCAGCACAAAGGTGTTCACCCAATCCAGACGAACATAGCCCTGATTCATCAGGTCGCAAAGCCGTCCGGGGCAGGCTACAACCACGTCGGCTCCCCGGTGCAGGGCTTCGATTTGACTCTGCTGGTTCACGCCGCCGAAAATAACGCAGGCGTTTACCGGCACTTTCTTCCCATAAGCCACGAAGTTTTCATAAATTTGCAGCGCCAGTTCTCTGGTGGGGGTGAGAATCAAAGCACGAATCACCCGGGGCGCATCGCTTTTGCGAGGCTCCTTGGCCAGGTTTTGCAAAATTGGCAGGGCAAAGGCGGCTGTCTTGCCGGTGCCGGTTTGGGCACAGCCCAGCACGTCCTTTTTCTGGAGCACTAAGGGGATGGTTGCCTGCTGAATGGGGGTAGGGGTTTCATAACCGCTGCGGCGGACGTTTTCCAGCAGCTGAGGCATTAAGTCTAATTGTTGAAAGGTCATGGTGTTCCTTCATTTCTCTTGTATTCACATCATTTCGCCATGGGGCGTCGGGCAAAATGACCTTCCAATTTTACCATATCCAACTTTTTTCCGCAACCATTTTGCAAAAAGGACGATGGAGCCACGGCCTGTCCTTTGCAAGCAAAAAGGCGAAGTGACCTTTATGCCGTCACTTCGCCTTGGACCTGCAATGAAACTTACTTGTGCAGGAAGCTGAAGAATCCCTTCTTAGCTTCCTCCTCGCCCCGGGTGATAGGACCTACCTTGTAGCCGGTGTCGCCAATTACTTTCTGCAGCTTTTCATCCGGTAAATCGGTTTCCGTAAGGATCACGGTTTCGCCCTTGCTCCGGGAAGAAGAAACTTTCTTGATTTCGGGAAAGGCACGGCGAATCGCATCATTGATGTGGCTCTCGCACATGCCGCACATCATACCATCTACCTTGACCGTGATTTTCATCATGGAAATTCATCCTTTCATCGACACAGTGCCCGGCAGAACACTCGCAGTTTTGTATGTCTAACCGAGGCAACACCATTATAAAACCGGCCGGAAAGGATGTCAAGGAGGGAACTCGATTCATCTGATAAAAAGCGGGAATTAGATGGATGCGTTGTTTTGCAGCACAATTACCGGGGATTCTCCCTTGGCATTCAGGTAGAAGGCACAGGCAGCGGTGCTGATATAAATGGTCAGCGCCAGGTTCAGCACCATGTAAATCGTGGATGCCAGCACATAACCTACCATGGTCACCAGAAGGGTTTCCAGCAGCAGGAGGAGCAGGTACCAGCCCACAAAGGAGAGCATGAGCAGGAAGTAGTTGCCCTTCTGATGCTTCATCAACTCTTTGCTGCGGCGGATGGCCTGCATCACGCCGGTGGAGGGGTCATCTGCCAGCACCATGGAAGCCATGGCGTAGCGGAGCAGTGCCAGCACCATGGGGATGATGGCGGCCAGCGTGCCTGCGTAAGCGAGGAAATTGAACCAGGAAATCATGCGATTCAGGTTCGTACTGCTGACGTTATAAGCCAAGAGGAAAGCGGCTGCAGTGGTAACGGCGATGCCGGGCAGCGCCCAAAGGAACGCCTTCAGGGATGTCATGATGTGCAGACCAATGCTCTTGTACCAGATCTTCATGCGGGAGAAGACAGAGGACACCGAGCCGGCTTGCATCCGGAGCAGACCCAGCAGATAAGCCGTCATGCCCAGGGACAGAGCCGGGGCAACAAGCCAGGCAACAACCCGAAGAATGGCAGACCACTGAAAACCTTGGTCATTCAGGATGGATTGCAATTCGCTGGCCAGCTGCTCATTGGAATAAAGAATGTTCATGTCATTTTCGACCAAAACCGTCAGCCGCTGAACGGCACTGCCGCCTGTCAGCGCACTGACCAGCTGACTGAGCAGCTCCGGCAGGGCAGCAATCAGTCCAACCAACAGCGCAATCTGCCAATGATTTTGCAATGCCTTTCTGGCGCGTACACGAAATTCAAAGTTCAACATAATGGATGCTCCTTCCATAGGATGAGGCTATTTTACCATAGGTGGAGCGCGGACGCAAATGCATATTTCATGCTTGTTCGAAGAAGCCGCAAAAAGTACAGCGGCAGCAAGAAAAGTATGCTATAATAGGTGCCAGCAGGTAGGTTCAGCAAGCGGATGATGAAGGGGTGCTTGAAGTGGAGTATCAGTTTGAATTGGTTGGCAAGATTGGATCCATGGCGCTGATCCGCAAAGAAGATCAGGACATTGACTACAATATTTTCTCCCGCTTGGGTGCGGAGCTTCGTCCGGGAATGATTTGGGTCACCAGCGGCGCAACGGAAATTGGCCGACTGGATTACATCAAGCGCACGGGCTGTGAGCTGTGCGGCGACCCGGAGCAGGATAAGGCAGACTATGCTGCCCAGGGGCAGAGCATCCTCATGCAGAATTATCGGCAGTTTATTGCCCCGGAATACGGTGTCCGCCAGCTGCTGGTGGAGCACACCCATTTCAATGATGCGGAAAAAAGAGAGCACATTCGCAGGCTGTTAATTCGGGCGGCACAGCAGAAGACCATCCCCATTGTGAACTATAACGACCCGGTGAGCGACGAGGAGAACCGCAAATTGGAATTGGCAGCTCGGCGCAGTCAGGGGGAGACTGTGCACGAGTGTGTGGATAACGACGAAACGGCAGCAGTGATTGCATCCCTGGTGCATGCAAAAAACTTGGTACTGATGACTTCGGCTGACGGAATTTATCAGGATCCCAAGGATCCGGCTACCCTGGTACGGGAGGTGCTGGGCAAGTCGGTGGAGGAAGTGGAGCAAAAGGTGCATGAGCTGCAGACCCATTGCATCGGTGCCAGTCGGGCAGGCGCCAACGGCGCCAAGGCAAAGCTGGCCTATGCGCTGGAATCGGTGCGGGGAGGAACGACGGTCATAATCGGTCATGCACGGTATCGGCTTTCCGATTTGGTGAATGGACGGGTACCATGTACCCGAATCGGTGTGGAATGATGCTGAAACTGCTCGATGATTCGGGCAGTTTTTTTGTGTGCGCCCGGCGGCGCCCGTTTCTAAAGGGTGAAAGACCCGAATCCG
>CAVKHY010000054.1:0-16081 GCA_963656345.1 bacterium
GATGAAGGTGGGCAGAATGGTGTGCTTAAAGGACAGCCACTGACTGGCAGGAAACCATTTCAGCTTCACGCAGAAAAGCAGCTGCAGCAGCGCCGCCAGCACGAAGGAGGGCAGCGCCGTCAGCAGGATGGTGGTCACCTGGCAGGTGTAGTCCAGCTTGCCCCCGCGGAACACGGCGGACAGCACCCCCAGCAGCATCCCCAGGGGAATGCCCACCAGCAGCGCCTGGATGCCCAGCTGTGCGGTAATGGGGAAGTAGGTGGCAATCACGTCATTCACGCTTCGGCCGATATAGGTCAGGGAATAGCCGAAGTCCAGATGGAGCAGATTCCACATATAGGAGGCATACTGTTCAAGCAGCGGCCGATCCAGTCCGTAGTAGGCCATCATCCGCTCTGCGTTTTTCATGTGCAGGGGATCCTTCAGGATGAAGGGATTGCCGGGCAAAAGCCGCAGCAAAAAGAAGCATACGGTGGCAATGGCCCAAATCGTCAGCACCGAGATCAGCAGTCGCTTGGCAATATACTTAACCATTGGCTTGTCTCCTTCAGAAAATAAACTTGCGGGAGCAGGAATGCATCCCGCTCCCGCAAGACCGTTAACAAAATGAGCATTCTGTGGTCGGGTTCGGAAGCCCGACGACTGAAGATAGAAACCAGGAAAGCCTCTTTGGGGCGTTCCAACGGGTCGAAGCTACGTTTGCGATGCCGTCAGTCTACCGTGGCGTAGTTGATCATCAGGCCTTCCTGGCTGTCAACCTGCACAAAGCCATGGACACGGTCGTTCACAATGTAGTAGCTGCCGTTGAACTGAATGGGCAGGATCACCGCGTCGTCAATGATGATCTGCTCAGCCTGAGCCAGCAGGGACAGGCGGGTGGCACGGTCGGGCTCAGCGCCGGCCTTGGTCACCAGCTCGTCAAACTCGCTGTTGCTGTAAATGGAGGAGAAGGGAGCACCGGCGCCCATCACGTCGGACACGGTGCCGCCGGTCATCCAGCAGTTCAGGCTGGTCACCATGGCAGTGGGGGTCACGCTCAGGGACTGATAGTAAATGTCATAGTCCATGTACACCATGCTCATGATGGCGCTCTGCACAGGCTGCAGCTCAATCTCGATGTTGTTGATGCCCAGCACCCGCTTCCACTCGGACTGAATGGTTTCAGCCATGAGGCGGTACATTTCGGAATCGAAGGTCAGGTACTTCACGGTGGGCAGCTCGTCCACGCTGCTGTAGCCCAGCTCTTCCAGGGCGGCAGCCAGGTAAGCCTGCGCCTTTGCTTCATCCCCGGTGATGGACACGGTTTCCACGGGGTACTCGTCAATGTAGGCCGTATCATCGGTGGAGCCCAGGCAGGTGGAGCCATAGTACCGGGCGGTGGGGGAGCCGGATTCGTTCACAGCGCCTACGATGGCTTCACGGTTCAGGGCCCAGGACAGGGCAAGGCGGAAATTCTTGTTGGCCAGCAGGGCGGTCACAGCCTCGTCACGGGTCTGGAAGCTGCCATCTGCGAAATAGTAGCCGGTGGTGTTGAACTCCAGCATCTGCATGGCGGAGGAATCGTAGTGATGAGCATACTGCTCGCCCACCAGCTCCACCAGCTCGCTCTTGGCGGAGATGATCACGTCCACCTCGCCGGTCTCAAACATGGAGTAGGCCGTGGAAGCGGAAGTGTCGGTGGAGGACAGGAGCTTCACATGGCTGATCTGGAAGCTGTCGTCCGCATAAATGTAGGAAGGATTCTTTTCGAAGGTCAGGTAGGAGCCGTACACCCACTCGGTGAGGATGTAGGGGCCGGAATACATCAGGTTATCAGGAGTGCCGCCCAGGGCATTGCCCTGTGCCTCTGCAAAGGCACGGTTCAGGGGACAGGCATCCAGTTCCGGGTCAAAGTCAGCGTTGTAGCTGGCCAGGGTGATCTGCAGGGTCTTGTCGTCCAGGGCCTTAATGCCGACTTCGCTTTCGTCCGCTTCGCCGTTCACATAGGCTTCGCCGTTCAGGTAGAAGTTGGCGGTGGAGTTCAGGCCGATCTTGGTCAGCAGGCCGTAAGCAAAGTCGTCGGCGGTCACGGGGGTGCCATCGCTGTATACCAGGCCGTCCTTCAGGGTGTAGGTGTAGGTCAGGCCGTCGTCGGACACGGTGTAGCCTTCCGCCGCTTCGGCATAAGCGGTGCCGTTATACGGGCGGTACAGGAAGCAGTTGATCAGATAGAATACGTCGCTGTCCAGGTTGGACTGCGCCTGGGTCCAGTTCAGGGTGTTGGGCTCGGTGGACTTGATGGTCAGGGAACCATCTGCCAGGGCAGCGACCGAGGTCAGGAGCATGGCCAGAGCCAGCAAGAGAGAGACAAGTTTCTTCATGTTGCGCACCTCCGTGAATGTAAACAGCGCCTGCGTGTGGATTGCGCACAAAGCATTCCTACTCAGCTGTTTCCTATGATAAGATAACCATATTGAAAAAGTATGTCAATGGTCTGCATGTTCTTGCAGAACGAAAATACAGAGAAAGAACACATGCTTTGCCTCTTTTGTGTTACCATGAAGCATTGACAATTCCTCTGAAGCTTTGCTAAGATGAAACCCGTAATCCAATGGAATACAGGAGAAATGTTGCTTTTGATGCAAGGAGGTTGCTTATGGCTGAACTCATGCTGAAGGGGCGGATGATCGACGTCAAGACCGGCCGGGTCATCGAGAACGCCGCCGTGCTGGTGCAGGAAAAGAAGATTATTTATGCAGGGGAAGCCTCTGGCTGCCCAGCGAATGACGCCCAGGTGCTGGAGGCGGGGGAAGGCACCCTGCTGCCCGGCTTCATGGATGTGCACGCTCATTTGATGGGCAGTGAGGACGCAGGCTCCTTTGCCGATGGAGCGCTGCTGGGCGACCAGGTGGTTGGGGCGGTGTATCAGGCAGGACTGCTGCTGGATGCCGGCTTTACCGGCCTGAGGGACATGAGCGAAGCCGGGCTGTACGTAAGCCGGGGCGTTGAACGGGGCGTTATCCGGGGCCCCCGGATCGTGCCCGGGGGCAAGGTGCTGGGCATCACCTCCGGCCATGTGGATCTTCGGCCGGAACAGACCATTGCCTATTACAACGCCCATGATCACCTGTCCATGTGCTGCGATGGGGTGGACGGCTGCGTTCAGGCAGTGCGGGAACAGTTCCGTTCCGGGGCGAAATTCATTAAGATCTGCGCCACCGGCGGGGTTTCTTCCCCCACGGATCGGATCGATGACGTGCAGTTTTCCCCGGAGGAGCTTCGTGCCATGGTGAACGAAGCCAGGCGGCATCATTCCTACGTAACCGCCCACTGCACCGGCTACGAAGGCGCTTATCAGGCCCTGCTGGCCGGAGTGGAATGCATCGAGCACGGCGTGTTCCTGACCCAGCGGGAAATTGACCTGATGGCGGAAAAGCACGTGCCCCTGGTCACCACCCTGGCCGTATCCCTGGGGGTGGCCAATATTCCCGGCCTGCCGGACTGGATGCACGAAAAGGCTGTGGCCTGCGCACAGGCCAGCATCAATACCATTGCCATGGCTCGGAAGGCAGGCATCTGCATCGCCCTAGGCACGGACTTCTCCAATTCCAAGAATTCCCCTTACCTGGCCAACGGCAGCGAGTTCCGCGCCATGGTGAAGGCAGGCATGACCAACCTGGAATCCCTCCAGGCAGGCACCATCAACGCCGCCAAGGTCATGCGGATGGAGGATCAGGTGGGTTCCCTGGAAGCCGGCAAGCTGGCGGACATTGTGCTGGTGGACGGCAATCCCCTGGAGGACATCGAGTGCCTGACCCATGCGGATCACGTGAAGCTGGTCATCAAGGACGGCAAAATCGAAAAGCGGACCATGTAATCAACGGCATACAAAAAAGAACCCACCGTGCTGAGCGGCGGGTTCTTTTGATTACGTGCCTTACTTGGCGTACTCGGTGCTCCGGGTTTCCCGAATAACGTTGACCCGAATCTGTCCCGGATACTCCATTTCCTTTTCGATGCGCTTGGCGATTTCCTTGGCCAGGATCTTGGTGCCCTCGTCGGTCACGTCGTCCGGCTTCACCATAATGCGCACCTCGCGGCCGGACTGGATGGCGTAGCACTTCTCCACACCGTCGAAGCTGTTGGCGATCTCCTCCAGCTTCTCCAGCCGCTTGATGTAGTTCTCCAGGCTCTCACGGCGTGCGCCGGGACGAGCGGCGGAGATGGCGTCGGCAGCCTGCACCAGCACGGCTTCCACGGTTTGAGGCTCCACATCGTTGTGGTGCGCCAGAATGGCGTGCACCACATCCGGGCTTTCGTGATACTTCCGTGCCAGCTCGGCGCCCAGGGTCACGTGGGTGCCTTCCGCCTCATGGTCAACGGCCTTGCCGATGTCATGGAGCAGACCGGCGCGCTTGGCCAGCTGCACGTCTGCGCCCAGCTCTGCCGCCATCATGCCGGCCAGGTGGCTGACCTCAATGGAGTGCTTCAGCACGTTCTGACCGTAGCTGGTACGGTACTTCAACCGACCCAGCAGCTTCACCAGCTCATGATGGATGCCGTGCTGATTGGTTTCAAACACAGCGTTCTCGCCGGCTTCCCGGATCTGGTTTTCCACTTCCTTGCGAGCCTTTTCCACCGTTTCCTCAATGCGGGCAGGGTGGATGCGGCCGTCCATGATCAGCTTCTCCACGGCAATGCGGGCGATTTCACGGCGGACAGGGTCGAAGGCGGATACGATGACGGCCTCGGGGGTGTCGTCAATGATCAGATCCACGCCGGTAGCGGTCTCCAGGGCACGGATGTTGCGGCCTTCACGGCCGATGATCCGCCCCTTCATGTCGTCATTGGGCAGGGAAATCACCGACACGGTGCTTTCCGCCACATGATCGGCAGCGCACTTCTGAATGGCCAGGGCGATGATGTTGCGAGCCTTCTTTTCGCCCTCTTCCTTGGCACGGGTTTCGATTTCCCGCACCATGGCGGCGGCGTCGTGATAGGCTTCCTTCTGCACACGCTCCACAATGATCTGCCGTGCCTCGTCCTGGGTCATGGCGGCGATCCGCTCCAGCTCGGCGTTCTGCTTCTCGGTCAGGGCCTCGGCTTCTTCCTGCATCTTCTGGATGTCCGCAGCCTTTTTGTTCAGGCTGGTTTCCCGGGCTTCCATGTTGTCAGCCTTCTTGTCCAGGGTTTCTTCCCGCTGGAGCAGCCGGCGCTCGTTCCGCTGAACCTCCGCCCGGCGGTCGCGGATTTCCTTATCGTTTTCCGCTTTTTCCCGGTCGTTTTCCGCCTTGGCCTTCAGGATCTCCTCCTTGGCCTCCAGCACCTTTTCCTTCTTGTACTCATCTGCCTTGCGGACAGCGTCGTCATACAGCCGCTTGGCATACTCTTCCGTTCGGCCGATTTTCTTCTCGGCCTCGTTTTTGCGGTATGTGTAGCCGCCCAGGGCGCACACGGCGGCAATGAGCAGCGCAATGAGTATGTTCCATAACCACATCATGATCCGTAATCCCCTCCTTCTTTCAAAAAAATCTCATTTCATTATGTGTTCAAATCGACAAAAGCCGCCCGAACCCGTAGGTTCACGCGGCAGACTGCTTTGGATGGAGCGATTCATGTTGTCATGCTGGATGACTGCTGCGAAAGCACGGCAAAAACCGCCCTTTCAGGCGCAGCCTAACAGATTCCCTCGACCTCAAGCCGTTGAAATTTGCGGAAAAGCTGCAAAAGCCCCGTCCTTCAAACGGGCACACCTGCCCACATAAAAAGGAAGAGCCCGGGATGCAGACACAAAATAGCATAAGCGCACAAGCCCCAAAGGGGCATACACGTCGAAGCAACAGGAAATGTCTATCGAAAACAGCCAGAAGGCGAAAATGCCTTCACCAGCCGATCACTTCTATTGTACCTGTTTGCACCTGTTATGTCAAGGTTGGAATTGGGGGCGGCAGACGGCGGATGCCCCGGTCATTTCAAATGGCAATCGATTCACGTGCTCAGGCCGGAAAGGTCGAGGGCCTTCAACGTGTCCATGGATGGAATGGGATCCAGCTTTTCCAGGATTCGGGGTGCAGCCTGCCTTGCTTGTTGGTCGGCAGCCGTCAAAACGTCCTGGGGAATATATCCGGCATAGGAGGATGCAAAAATGTGATAAGGTACATCATCGTCGGCAATGCCTGAAAAAAGGCCTTTCTCTTTTTTCAGGACCAGCGTTTTTTCCACCATATAGGGAACATAGCGGCCGTACAGCAAGGCCATGTCGTGGGAAATGCTGAATCCGTAGACCGGTTGCAGCTGCTCCAGAATGCATGAGGGAAGATTCTCCAGATAGTGAAAGAAAATGTCTTCTTCCAGCGAATCCAGATAAAATTGATGAAACGCGCCCAGGTTCAGGTAATGATTGACCGTTCGTGTTGCCGTAGCGTCCATCAGCAGGAGGTCGTCGGAACTTTCTTTCAGGTAGTTCACTGTCTGAGAGGATACGTAGCTGATCAACGCCTTCAGCACCAAATAGCCCAGATTGCGCTTGCTTTCAAAGTAGTGATTGACCAGACCCAGGCTTAGGCTCGACTGTTCCGCAATTTGCCGGACATTCGTGTTGGAGTAGCCGTTTTTTTGAAAGAGATCCATGGCCGCCACGAAAATGGATTCCGCGGCGGGGGGCATGTGGGCGATGTGCGTCATTGCAGTTCCCTCATTTTTTGTATTTATCGTGTATTTATGCACAGGTATGATTGACATTTTCCAATCCGTCGTTATAATGTTGAACATGTTCAATATTGAACGTGTTCAACATTGACAGACATAGTGTACTGATTTTATGCTGCTATGTCAACAGGAATCCGTAGGAGGAATCAACATGCTGAAGTACATTGGAAAGAGATTGCTGCTGATGATACCGGTGATTTTAGGGATTTCCCTGCTGGTCTTCGCATTGCTGGATCTGTCTCCGGGTGACGCCGCCGAAATTATTCTGGGCACCAAGGCCACCCCGGAAGCACTTGCATCACTTCGGCATGAAATGGGACTGGATCAGCCGTTCTGGACACGCTACATCAACTACATCAGCAACGCCGTGCGCGGCGACTTCGGTACCTCGTGGCGCACGAAGCTGTCGGTGGTGGATGAATTGATGTCCCGGCTTCCGCAGACCATGACCCTGGCGCTGGGTTCCATGATCCTGACGATTCTGGTGGGGCTGCCCATTGGCGTGATCTCCGCCGTGAAGCAGTACTCCACGCTGGACAATGTGACACAGGTCGGCGCCCTGGTGCTTTCCTCCATTCCGGGATTCTGGCTGGGCACCATGCTGATCCTCTTCTTCTCGCTGACGCTGCATTGGCTGCCGGCCACCGGGGCAGGCTCCGTAAAGGGCTATATCCTTCCCTGGGTGACAATGGCTGCCACATCGGTTGCCTCCCTTGTCCGAATGACCCGCTCCAGCATGCTGGACGTGATCGGCGCTGATTATATTAAAATGGCTCGTGCCAAGGGCTGCACGGAAAAGCAGGTCATTCTCCGCCATTCCCTGCGCAATGCATTGCTTCCTATTATCACGGTGATCGGCATGGATTTCGCAGGACTGATCGGCGGCACGGTCATCACGGAAAACGTGTTCACCATTCCCGGCTTGGGTTCTCTGGCAGTAACGTCTCTGCGCCAGCTGGATGTTCCCATGGTCATGGGGGAGGTGCTGTTCATCGCCATTGCCGTGGGTCTCACCAATCTGGTGGTGGATGTGCTGTATGTCTACATTGATCCCAGGCTGAAATCCCAGTATGTCGCAAAGCGTCGGAAGAAGGAGGCATAAGCCATGGCAAAAGTCATCGTATCGCCCACAACCGGCGAGGTCTACCGCAAAAGAAGCCAGCTGGGCGGCATTTGCAAACGTTTCGCGAAGAACAAAATGGCCATGGTGGGGCTTGTGATCTTCATTCTCCTGCTGCTGATGGTGATCACCTGCGATTTGTTCTTTGACTATCAGGAAGACGCGATTACGCAGCACATTTCCGATCGGTTTCAGGGTCCTTCCTGGGAGCATCCCTTCGGCACCGATCAATACGGACGGGATGTGCTGGCACGGATTGTGTACGGCGCCCGCATTTCCCTGGTTGCATCATTATGCATTATTACCGTATCCACAATCCTGGGCGCATTGTTCGGATCCATTGCCGCCTATTACGGCAGCTGGGTGGATAATGTGATCATGCGGGTAATGGACGTCTTCTATGCCCTTCCCTTCAACCTGATGGCCATCTGCATTGTCGCCTCCATCGGCGGCGGCATTGTGAATCTGGGCATTGCCTGCGTTGTGGGCGTTGTTCCCGGCTTTACGAGAATCTTCCGTTCCGCCATCCTGCCGATCCGTGATCAGGAATATGTGGAGGCGGCACGGGCCTGCGGAACCGGCACGGGAAGAATCCTGATGAAGCACATCATTCCCAATGCCCTGGGACCCATCATCGTACAGGCAACATTGAACCTTGCCATTACGATCCTTGCCATTGCAGGCCTGAGCTACATCGGCCTCGGCATTGAATCCCCCACGCCTGAATGGGGCGCCATGCTTTCCGAAGGCAGGGAATCCATGCGCAACTATCCGTATCTTGTGATTTTCCCCGGTCTTGCCATTCTGATCAGCGCCTTGTCGCTTAACCTGGTGGGTGACGGACTGCGGGATGCGCTGGATCCCAAACTGAAGAAGTAAGGAGGGAAGCAACGTGGACAAGGAAAAAATGCTGGAGATCGAACACCTCAGTGTTGAGTACAAAACCGAAGAAAGCGTTGTGAAGGCGGTTAATGACGTTTCCCTTCACCTGAATAAACGTGAAACCCTGGGGCTGGTCGGAGAAACAGGCGCAGGCAAGACGACCCTTGCCCTAAGCATTTTACGGCTGCTGCCCAAGCATGTGGGCAAAATGACCTCCGGAAAGATCTCCTTTGAAGGAAACGAACTGACCAAGCTGAGCGATGCAGAGATGCGCGCCTATCGGGGCAAAACGATCTCCATGATCTTTCAGGATCCCATGACCAGCTTGAATCCCGTGATTCCCGTGGGCAAGCAGGTGGCGGAAATCTTGGAGCTTCACAACGACGCCGGCCTGACGAAGGAGCAGATCAGCAAGCGGGTGGACGAAATGTTCGAGCTGGTGGGCATTCCTGCGAACCGGAAGACGGAATATCCCCATCAGTTTTCCGGCGGCATGAAGCAGCGTGTGGTCATTGCCATTTCCCTGGCGCTGAATCCTGAACTGCTGATTGCGGACGAACCCACCACCGCACTGGATGTGACCATTCAGGCGCAGGTGCTGGCCATGATGGAGGAACTGAAGGAAAAGATGGGCACCTCCATGATCATGATCACCCACGATCTGGGCATCATTGCCCAGATGTGCGACACGGTGGCCGTCATGTATGCAGGGGAAATCGTGGAGGACGGCACGGTGGAGGATATTTTCCTCGGGGAAAAGCATCATCCCTACACCACCGGCCTGTTCCGTTCAATTCCCCGCCTGGACAGCGAATCAAGGCGCCTTCAGCCCATTGAAGGCCTGATCGCAGACCCGACCATGCTGCCCCAGGGGTGCAAATTCCATCCCCGCTGCCCCCATTGCACGGAAAAGTGCAAGACCATGGCGCCGCCCGTGTATGAAGAAAACGGGCACCGCATCCGCTGCCATCTGTACGGAAAGGAGGAGAACCCGTGAGTACCTTGCTGGAAACGAAGGATCTCGTCAAGTACTTCGACACGCCCAGAGGAAAGCTCCATGCCGTTGATCATGTGAATCTGTCCCTGGATGCCAGCATGACGCTGGGGGTTGTGGGCGAATCCGGCTGCGGAAAATCCACGCTGGGCCGGGTCGTGCTTCGCCTCTTGGAGTCCACCTCCGGCCAGATTCTGTTCCATGGTCAGGATGTGGGCAGGATGAATCATCGTGAGCTGAATCACTTCCGCCAGAAGGCGCAGATCATCTTTCAGGATCCCTACGCAAGCCTGAATCCCAGAATGACGGTCAGCGAAATCATTGCGGAGCCCCTCATTGTCAGCAAGCTCTACAAGCATTCCGCAGATATTGATGCGGCTGTGTTCCGAGCCATGGATATGGTGGGCTTGGCTGCGAGAATGGTCAACACCTATCCCCACGAAATGGATGGCGGCCGCCGCCAGCGCATCGGCATTGCCCGGGCCCTTGTGATGGAGCCGGAGTTCGTTGTGTGTGACGAGCCCGTATCCGCCCTGGACGTATCCATTCAGGCACAGATCCTGAATCTGTTGATGGACTTGCAGGAGGAAAAGAAGCTGACCTACATGTTCATTACCCACGACCTGTCCGTGGTGCGTCACATTTCCGATAAGATTGCCGTGATGTACCTGGGCACTTGCGTGGAGGAAGGCGAGGCCAGAGAACTGTTTGCCCATCCCGCTCATCCTTACACCCGGGCACTGCTCAGTGCGATCCCCGTGCCGGATCTGGCTTTCCGCAATCGGGAACGGAAAATCATCAAGGGCGAGGTCACGAGCCCGATTGATCCCAAGCCCGGCTGCCGCTTTGCCGCCCGCTGCCCCTATGCCTGTGAACAGTGCACCGCCGCAGATGTTCCCCTGGAATCCTGCGGTGAAAACCATCGCGTCGCCTGCCGCCGCTGGCAGGAAATCTGACGGACGCCACCCAAACGGATTTTGCGGGGATCCCCCGTAATATCATATAGAAAGCCCATTCGCTTTCCAAACAAGAACGGAGGAAATGGTATGAAAAAGAGAGTCGTTGCCCTTGTGACGGTTTTGGTTCTGGCACTGGTCGCCCTTTCCGGCTGCAGCAGCTCCGGCAGCACCGGCACGAGCACCAGCACCAGCGCAAAGGACAGCGTCACGGTCAGCATCTGGAGCGAGCCTTCCTCATTGCATGCAGGCTTTGCTGCCAGTGTGGTGGTAAGCCTGGTATCTTCCCAGATGTTTGACACGCTGATCAGCAGAAGCGCTGACTATTCCACCTACGAGCCCTGCCTGGCCACGGCGTGGGAATTCCAGAATGACAACAAGGATCTGGTGTTCACGCTCCGTGACGATGTGTATTTCCACAACGGTGAAAAGATGACCGCTGAGGACGTTGCCTTCTCTTACAACACGATCATCAACGCCGGCTATGCGGACTGCGCCACCAGCGCCATGGACTCCATGGAAGTGCTGGATGACACCCACGTGGTGCTGCACTTCAAGCAGGAATACGGCCCTGCCCTGGAAGCCTGCGCAACAGATTATCTGTCTGTTTTCCCCAAGGCATACTATGAAAAGGATCCGGACGGCTTCACCCGCAATCCCTGCGGCACCGGCGCTTATAAGTTTGTGCAGTGGGATGCCGGCAATAAGATTGTGATGACGGCCAATGAAAATTACTGGAAGGGTGCACCTTCGATCAAGAATGTGACCTTCAAGGTGTTCGAAGATTCCTCCTCCGGCACCCTTGCCCTGGAAAGCGGCGAGATTGACGTGCATATCAACCCCCCGGCCGCAGACGTTCAGAACCTGAAGAATAACAAGAATCTGCAATATGATGAAACCATGAGCACCACCTGCACCTGGGTCATCTTCAACTTCAACGGGGTGTTTGCAGATGAGAACCTGCGCCTTGCTGTGGCGCATGCCATCAACAAGGACGATGTCCTTGCCGGTGCGCTGGACGGATACGGCGAAGTGATCACCACCATGTATCCCACCTTCGTTCCGGGCTATGACACCACCTATGAAGCACCTTCCTATGACCTGGAACTGGCCAAGGAGTACATGGCCAAGACGGCGTATGCGGAAACCGGCCTGACGCTGAAGGTCAGCTGCTCTAACGGCGCTTCTTACTACAAGCCCATGGAGATCATCCAGAATCAGCTGGAAGCCATCGGCATCCACTGCACCATTGAAAAGCTGGAGAGCAACGCCTGGTTCAGCGATGTGTTCAAGGGCGCTGACTACGATCTGAATGTGGTCTCCTTCTCCATGAGCATGAACGACTTTGATGAGAACTATGCCCTGTACCGCGGCGGCGAAGGACAGAACTTCGGCAACATGAACGATCCGGAGCTGAACGAAGCATGGGATCTGGAGCACAACTCCGTGGACACCGCGACCCGCATCACTGCCTGCAATACCATTCAGAAGATCATGGGGGACAAAGCACTGATCGTTCCGATCTATGCGTCTTACACCGGCATTGCCGCCAAGGCAAACCTGCAGGGCGTGAAGGCCAGGAGCCTGAAGGACTATCACGTGGTCGACTGGTCTTGGGCAGAGTAAGGAGACAGAGGAAACATGAGCAAATTTCTGATTGAAGCATTCAATCCTGACTGCTGGCTGTATAACCTGAGCGACGGCGGCGAGCATGTGCACCAGTTCACCTGGCCGGAAGGTCCCATGATGAAGAACGAGTGCAGCGATACCATCTATGACAATGCCACCGTGACCCCCTATCATGAGCACACCCACGGGGTGGAGGTGTTCCTCATCTCCAGGGGTCATGTGGAGGCTACCATTCGCAACAAGCGCACGATGGTGGACAAGGGCGACATCATTCTGATCCAGCCCTATGAAGGCCATGGCTTCATCCACTATGATGACGGCGAAGGCATGGTGTGGCGTGAAACCTTCCAGGAGATCGACATGTCCGGCGGCATCGAACGCAAGTGCCGCATTAAGGACAACTACGGTGATGAACTCTACTACGAGCCTGAGTTCCGCAAGCGTTACCTGGCGGCTAACGGCGACATTGCCCGCACTGCGCCGGAACCCGTGGATGTGCCCAAGGAGCAGGTGCCTGAAATCCGGCCTTATGACTTCGGCATGTCTGTTTACCAGTTTGGCAAGCTGACCCTGAAGCAGAAGGTGGGCCGCTGGGAGACCCACGGCGTGAAGGAAGTTTGGCAGATGCATGCCGGTAAGGGTGTAAAGCTGGAGTGGAACGATCCTTACGGCGCATCGGAGATTTTCCTGGTTGTGAAGGGCAAGACCCACTGGAAGGTTCTTGATGAGGAGTTTGATGCAACAGGCGACTGCTATGTGAAGGTTCCTCCGTATGCGAAGCATTCCGTGGAAGTGCTGGCGGATGACACGGAAATCATCCACCTCGGCTGCAGCTGCTACCTGAACGACATGCTGGAGGAGTACACCGCTTTGTGCAAGCGGGAGCCTGAACGCATGGCCGACCCTGAAGAAGCAAAGAAGCTGGCACGCAGATTCAACTGCTACCTGACGGGATACGTCGTTGACTAAAGGTTCGTTGCTTTACTGAATGAACCGATCCATCGCATAACGCCCATGCCGAACAAAGCCTGCAAGTGGAATGGCAGGAATGTTCGGCATGGGTTTTTCATTTGCGGCATGAAGGAACGCTTGCCGCCGCAGCGCAACGCAAAGGGATCGCTCTTCACGGGAGCAGGCAGGAACCGACGGATCGCGCAAAAAAGCTTATGAACCAAGGATTCAATGATCAAGGGAGAAGCCGAACATCGTCAAATACGCAAAGCGGAAAATGCCCAAACAAAAAAGCCTCCGATTCCTGCTATGGGAAAAAACGGAAGCTGGAGTGGTGATCCCGGCGGGAGTCGAACCCACGACCTGCTGCTTAGGAGGCAGCCGCTCTATCCTGCTGAGCTACGAGACCGTGCGTGCAGTGTTACACGGCACAGCGTTTATTATACCATATCAGCCGGGAAAGAACAACCATGGAATTCTCCATGAGGGAATGGTAACAAGCCGATGTACCTGTCATGCCTTACCATCGCTGCGGCATCTCTCTCCCGTGAATTCCCAGACTAAATGCCACTGTTAAATGCAGCTGTGGCATTTACTTTGGGAATTCACTTTGATTTCTTTGCCCCTCCTTTCCTCCCGCTTGACAGACAGGCCGTACCCCGAGTAAAATAGAATCGGATACATGTAGAATCCACATCACCGCTGTGTGATCGGAATACCTGCCGGGAACGGAAGGAGGAAGGACAGCCCTGTGCTGCCCGATGTATAAGATGAAACGACGGCTATTGATGATGCTGCTTGCGGCGGCGGCACTGGTGTGCCTGTGTGCCTTTGCCTCTGCAGAAACCAGCCCCCTGAAGGTCAGCATGGAGCTGAGCTCCAACACCTTCACAGAGCCTAAGACCATCACCGTATCCATTCAGGTGTCCAACACCGGTGAAGGCGATATGCCCGGTGCCTGCACCCTTTATTACCCCAACGGCAAGCAGGTGGAGGAATTCGGCGCCCCCGTGCTGTCCGTAGGCACCTCCAAGACCTGGAGCGGCACCTGGAAAGTGACCCAGGCGCAGCTGGATGCGGGAAAGATCACCTTCAAGCTGAAATACCCCATGTACAACGATGCCGGGGAACTGGTCAACAAGAGCTACAGCTTCTCCAAGAAGATCATCTATGAAGGAGCTGCCGCCAGCCTGGAGATCAACCGGACCATTGCTCCCACCACGGCACAGAAGGGGCAGGAAGTCACCATTACCTATGACATTGTCAACTCCGGCAACGTGGACGTAACGGACGTGACCATTAAGGAGAACAGCAGCATTTCCTCCAAGTCCGGCAAGATCGACAAAGTGGCCGCCGGCACAAAGGAAAGCTACACCTTCACCGTGAAGATGGGCACGAAGAACCTGACCAGCCAGCCCACCATTACCTATAAAGCGGACGGCAAAACCCAGACGGTGAAGAAGGATGCCGCCACCATCAAGTATGGTCAGGTGAACATGACCGCCGGACTGACCGCCGATAAAAAAGGCGGCGTGCCCGGGGACACGGTGAAGCTGACCCTGAAGATTAAGAACACCGGCAAGGTGGATTATCAGAACGTCACCGTGACCGACGCCACCCTGGGAGAAGTTTTCAGCGGCCAAACCGTGGCTGCCGGGAAAACCCTGACCCTGGAAAAAGACATTACCATCGACCAGACGACGGACTATCAATTCACCATTAAGGCACAAACCTCGGACGGCACCGATGCGGAAACCGTGTCCGGCCGCGTTACGGTCACGGCGGCCGACCCTGCCAAGGTGATTGACCTGACCGTGGAAGCCGTAGCCGACCGCAGCGTGGTGTATACCATCCCCGGCACGGTGCGTTTCACCGTCAGCGTTACCAACAACAGCCAGATCGATGTATCCAACGTAACGGTGTACGCCGTGGATACCCAGCTGTATTCCTTCCCCAGCATTCTTGCCGGGGAAACCCGCAGCTTCGTCCGGGATGTGAACATCTCCATGGCCGGTCAGTTCGCCTTTAACGCACGCTGTCGGGACCAGCTGGACGAAACCGTCACCTTCACCAGTAACACGGTGCCCATCACCTATGAAACCCCCACGGCCGTGCCCACGGAAGCCCCCATTGTGACCCCGCCGGAACCTGTGCACGAAGAAATCCCCACAACCGACGGTCTGCCTTCCTATGTGGACGGCATCCAGAGTGCTTTGGCGGTGATCAAGTGGATCTGCATTGTGCTGGCGGCTGCCGGCGCTGCCCTGGTTGCTGTTGCCTTTGTCCGCCGGAAGCAGCTCAAGCATGAATCCGACCAGGCCCTGGATCACCTGGAGCTGGGCGCTTACCGGGATTACAGCCAGCCTGCGGACGAGGAAGAGCAGCCCGTCAGCAAGGCAGATGATCCTGTGACCCGTCCCATTGGGGAAGATGCTGAAGCCCCTGATGACGGTGATGAAGCAGAAGACGAGCAGGAAGCCCCGGTGGCCGAAGAAGGGGACATCATGGCTGAAACCCTGGCTCGGCTTTACCCCAACCGGAAGAAAGCCGCCGATGCGGATGTAACCATCGAAGAGGATCAGGAAGAGCAGCCTGAGGAAGAGCCTCTGCCCGAAGAGAACGATGAGGAAGCTCCTGCTGATGCGGAGGAGCCTGCCGCCGATGAGTCCGCCGCTGACGCTCCTGCTACGGCAGACAGCTATGCCCGCCGCCGTCGCCGCCGCACGGAGGAGTAAAAAGGTTCATGGTCACTCCGTAAGTGAGCGTCCATGCTGCATCAAAGTTTGAAGGTGCCTGTCGTCTGTGTTATGCAGACGACAGGCTTTTTTACTGCGTTCCGGCAGGAAGCTATCTTTTCTGTGC
>CAVKHY010000055.1:0-8210 GCA_963656345.1 bacterium
ATCAATAACAACCCGGAAACCGTTTCCACGGACTTTGACACGGCGGATCGCCTGTACTTCGAGCCCCTGACGGTGGAAGATGTCATGGGCGTCATTGCCACGGAAAAACCGGTAGGCGTTGTGGCAGCCTTCGGCGGACAGACGGCCATTAAGCTGACCCATGCCCTCAGCGAAGCCGGAGTACGCATCTTGGGCACCTCTGCCGATGCCATTGACGCCGCAGAGGATCGGGAACGCTTCGATGCAGCTATGGAAAAGTATGGCATCAAGCGGCCTCAGGGCTGTACGGTGATGACCACGGAGGAAGCCCTGCAGGCAGCGAATTCCCTGGGATATCCTGTGCTGGTGCGTCCCAGCTACGTGCTTGGCGGTCAGAATATGATCATCGCCTATCAGGACAGCGATATTATTGAGTACATGAAGATTATTCTGGCACAGGGGATCGAGAATCCGATCCTGATAGACCAGTACCTGATGGGCATTGAAGCGGAAACGGATGCTATCTGCGATGGGGAAGAAGTGCTGATTCCCGGCATTATGGAGCATGTGGAGCGTTCCGGTGTTCACTCCGGCGACTCCATCGCTGTTTATCCTGCATGGAACCTGACAGGCACCATTACCAAGCGGCTTATTGACGTAACGAGGAATATTGCCCTGGAGCTAGGCACAGTGGGACTGATTAACATCCAGTACATTGTGTACCGCAATGAAGTGTACGTCATCGAGGCTAATCCCAGGGCAAGCCGTACCGTGCCTTACATCAGCAAGGTAACGGGCGTCCCCATGGTGGACTTGGCGGTTCGTGCCATGCTGGGTGAGAAACTGAAAGATATGGGCTACGGCACAGGGCTGTACCGGCAAAGCCCCTACTTTGCGGTGAAGGTGCCTTGCTTCTCTTTTGAAAAGCTGGCGGACGTGGATACCCATCTGGGACCGGAAATGAAGTCCACCGGCGAGGTGCTGGGCATCGGTACCAACTTGCAGGAGGCTGTGTACAAGGGCTTGGTGGCCGCAGGCTACAAGATGAGCCACAGCGGCGGCGTGCTGGTTTCTGTCCGAGATGTGGATAAAAATGAGGCTGTTGCCTGCGCAAGACGCTTTGCGGAACTGGGCTTCAACCTGTTCGCTACCCCCGGCACGGCCAAGGCGCTTGCGGCACATGGACTTTACGCCGCTACGGTGAAGCACGAGGCCATGGAGAAAATGCTGGAGATGGATCACGTACAGTATGTGATTTCCACTTCTGCCAAGGGACGCAATCCTCGGCTGGATTCCGTCCGCATGCGCCGGAAGGCGGTGGAGCGGGGCATTCCGCTGTTTACCAGCCTGGATACGGCCAATGCCCTTGCTCAGGCGTTGACTTCCCGGT
This sequence comes from bacterium, assembly GCA_963656345.1. Lineage (GTDB taxonomy): Bacteria > Bacillota > Clostridia > Christensenellales > Aristaeellaceae > CAKUFA01. Next base: position 1,370 of record CAVKHY010000055.1, read on the forward strand.
ACTCCCTGCAGAATGTAGAACTGGTGGATATCAACGACATGCGGGTGAAGCGGAAGAAACTGTCCTTCGTGAAGATGCGGGGAACGGGCAACGATTACCTGTACTTCGACTGCTTTGAACAGACGGTGGAAAGCCCGGAATCCTTGGCGGTTCGCCTCAGCGACCGTCGATGCTCGGTGGGCGCGGACGGCATTGTACTGATTCTGCCCAGCACCCGGGCAGATGCCAAAATGCGCATGTTTAATGCGGACGGCAGTGAGGGTCAGGTTTCCGGCAATGCTATCCGCTGCGTGGCAAAGTACCTTTACGAATCCGGCCGCACCCGGAAGGAGCACATGACCCTGGAGCTGATGACCGGCATTAAGAGCGTGGAATTGTTCATTCGTGAGGATACGGTGTTCTCCGTCCTGGTGGATATGGGCACGCCGGAATTTGCTCCGGCGAAGATTCCTGTCAAATTGGATGGCGACCGGGTCATGATGCGGAAGGTGCTGCTGGCAGGCGAAGAGCGAGAAATCAGCTGCGTTTCCATGGGCAACCCGCACGTGGTCATTTTCGTGCAGGATGTGGATCGCATTGACCTAAAGCGGATTGGCCCGTCCATCGAGCAGGATCCCCTGTTCCCGCAGCACGTTACGGCGTCCTTTGCTCAGGTGCTGGATTCCAGCAGTATCAAGATGCGCACCTGGGAAAAGGGCATTGGTGAAACGGCTGCCTGTGGTACGGGTGCCTGTGCTGCAGCTGTTGCAGCAGTGGAAAACGGCCTGTGCACCCGTGGGGTGGATTTGGATATGCGCTTGCCCGGCGGCATGATGGTGGTTCGCTACGAAAAGAACGGCAGGGTGTGGCTTACCGGCGACGCTCAGACGGACTTTGAAGGAACGATTGAAATCTGACCTTGATGATAACAAAAATAGCGAAGCCGATGAAGCAGGCTTCGCTATTTTTATTGAGTGCCTTTCGTTATTCCCCTAAATCCGTAGCGGTCGCTGCCAAATAAGGCAGAGCGGCACAGCCGGTTGCATCATCCACCTCCGGCAGGTCGAATTTCGTGTCCTTCTGCACCAAGGCCATGACTGCTTGCGCAGCTTCCCCCGTTACGAAAAGAGGCTGGAAGTTGTTAGATGGGTTGGTGCCGGAAATATTGGCAGGATACAGATCGATTTGCTGTCCCAGGTATTCGCCGCTGTCGGAGAAAGTCATGGTCACGCCGGCAACCAGTGCCTCCAGCGCCCGTACATCCTTGTTGCCGCCGAAGCAGAAATTGCCCAACGAGTAACAGATGGTGCGGTTATTGCAGATTTCAATGCCCTGCACCACATGGGGATGATGCATGATGACCAGATCGGCACCGGCATCAATGGCAAAGTGAGCGTAGGTTTCCTGATTTTTGTTGTGCTTCTTGCCGTATTCCTGTCCGCCGTGGAAAACAAACACCACTGCGTTCACGCCTTCATCGGCTTTCAGCCTGGCGATTTCATCCCGTGCCCAGTTGCGGTTGCCGTTAAACTGGGTGGAGTTCAGGCCGAAGAAGGCAATCTTCACGTCGTCTTTTTCATAAATGTAGGTGGTCTGCTGACCGAAGTAGCCAATGCCGGCAGCATCCAGAGTGGCTCGGGTGGATTCATAGCCTTGTTTGCCGAAATCGTAGGTGTGGTTGTTGGCCAGGTTGCAGGCTTCCACACTTCCTTCCAGCAAAATGTTGACATAATCCGTAGGACCCCGGAAGCGATAGTACTTCTTCGTGTTTTCCTGAGTGCTTTTATCCGTCAGGGGACCTTCCAGATTGACCACGGTCAGATCATCCTGTAAAAAAAGATCTTTCACCTGTGCGAAGAAGTAGGCATACCCTTCTTCTGCTGCTTTGGTGACAAAGGATGTGGGCTGATTCTTCTTGGATTCCTCACTGCCCAAGGTCACATCTCCGGTGAAGGTCATCCGAATGGTCTTCTCCGCCAGTGCGGCAGGGCAAATCAGCATGAAGCAAAGAAGAAAACACAACAAGCGTCGCTGCATGACAGAACCTCCTGTATCTTAGCAGGTGATTTTCACACCGTTCACTTCCACATCCCCATCGGCAAGGATGACGATGTAGCTTTTCCCATCCAAAATGCGGGTCTGGATCAGGTCAGAGTGCTGGGGATCCACCCGAATGGTCACACTGGGAGTATCCACTTTGAATTGCTTAGGGGCAATCATGTTCACGGCAGGAATGGCAGCCTGCTCGCCGAAGGATTCTTCATACCGGGCGGCAAACGCCTCTGTTTTTTCTTCAGAAACGCCGCAATCCTCCAGCACGCGCTTTACATCCTGCTTATCCATGCAGAGTGCCTCGGCAGTCTTATCTGCTTTCTGTTCCTCAATCATGGTGCTGATGGTTTCATGCACGTTCTGTATCAGATCCATGCTGCATTCTTCCGCCAAAGTTTCTGTTAAAATGGACTGGAAGGTTTCCTTCTGCTCCTGTGCAGTCATCTGCACGTCGGCGTTCAGCATGCCTTCAATGAAGGATGCGTGCAGATCACCTGTGTCCCGGGTGTAGTACAGGGCACGGTGAATGTTGGCGCTCCTTTCCTCAAAAGCCGGGAACATAAAGCCCATTTCCGGCATGCCCACCACCTGGTCGGAAGCTCCGGCGTGGAATTCGCTGTCGCCTTCAAAATAGCGAAGGGCAGGCTTCAACTGCTTCACGGGGCACACGGCGCACAGAATATAATTCAGGATGGATTCGGAACGTTCTTTATCCAAGTCACCGTTATCATCCCGATAAGGCACATCGTACCCGTCGTGCAGCAGCAGCACCAGATAGTTATCCGCCGCCTGCTGATCGTCTACCGACTGCAGGTGGACGAATTCCTCCTGCCGCCAGGCAATGGCGCGGCGAAAGAAGTCCTCCACGATCTGCACGTCCTGCAGACCGGTATCACACAGCCCCGTCAGCAGGTGGTGCGCATCGGCTTCCATTTGTTCCGGAGTGAAATCCAGGTTCAGCAGATTCTGCCCTTCTGTGCCGGAAAGGCATTTGCGGAAGATGGCCATATACTTCTCGCATTCCTCCTGGGCCAGTGCGCCCACGGACTTGGCAAACTCGGCAATGACATGCCCGTCTGCCCCCAGATAGCAGCCCCGGAGTACAGAAGGATAACGCTTGTCAGGGTTCAGGCGGCGCTTGATTTCGGAAAGATCCTTTCGGTTCATTTCATTCACCTCGTTGATGAAAACATAGCATGGGTAGTGTACCACATTTTCGCCCGTTCTGCCAGTGCTCCCTTGTCATCAATCGTGGAATCTGCTATACTTAAGCCATTGCAGGGGAGGAGTGTGACGGTATGCTGACCATTCGCCGGTGTCTGTCGGAAAAAAACATACCCCGCACGCCGATTCATGCAGAGTGCCTGATCGGGGAGGAAACCCTGCTCAGGGTCAGTCGGAGCGGCTTTTCACTTGCCTATGCGCCCCTTGAGAGGGCGGAGTGGCGAGTTTTTCCGCCCAAGGCGGCCTATACACCCTCAGCTTTGTGCGCGGATCGGCAGGCCGCGCTTTTCCTTGCTTATGAGGACGATTGCTATGTGGGCTGTGCCGCTCTCCGTCCTGATGACGCATGGATGCAGCTGGAGGATATTCGGGTGGATGTGCTGTACCGCCGCCACGGCATTGCCACGGCTCTGCTGGAGGCGGCAGAACAGTTTGCTTTGCATCAAGGTGCTTGGGGCATTCGGGTGGAGGTCAGCGACCAACATCCCATCCTGTGCCGCTTTCTGGAAAAACGAGGTTATACCATTGGCGGCATGGACCGGTTGGCACTTGCCATGACCCCGGAAGAGCGGCAGAAGCCCATGATGCGCCGTGCCTGCGCTCTGTTTTTTTACCATGTGCTGAAGAAAGGTTGTTGATGAATTCATGCCAATGCGCTTGCAGAAATATCTTGCCCTTAGCGGCGTTGCCTCTCGCCGTGCGTCGGAGAAGCTGATCAGCGAAGGTCACGTGGCGGTGAACGGTCAGGTCGTGACGGAAATGGGCGTTCAGGTGCAGGATGGGGACCGGGTAACGGTGGATGGCAAGCCGGTTGCCATTCAGGAAGAGAAGCACTACATCGCCTACAATAAGCCGGTAGGGGAAATGTGCACCGCCTCCGACCCGGAAGGCCGGGCAACGGTGATGGATAAATTTAAGGACTATCCGGTGCGTCTGTATACGGTGGGTCGGCTGGACTATGAAAGCGAAGGTCTGATCCTGCTGACGAACGATGGGGACATGATGAACGCTCTCCTCCATCCCAGCCATGAGGTGGGCAAGGCCTATTGGGTGAAGGTGAGCAATACCGTAACCCAGGAGGAAGCTCATCGGCTCGCCGCTGGCGTGAAACTGGACGACGGACGCATGACTTCCCCGGCCAAGGTGAGGATCATTCGGCAGGAAGCCTTTGACACCATCATGACCATTACCATCCACGAAGGCAGGAATCGTCAGGTGCGCCGGATGATCGAGGCCATCGGGCATCAAACCCTAATGCTTAAGCGGGTGGCCTTTGGCCCGATTCTCCTGGGGGATCTGCCTAAGGGACAGTGGCGGCATCTGACGGATGAAGAAGTCCGCCGCTTAAAGGAGCTGTAATCGATGGCATATGAACTTCGTTCCGCCCGGTATCTGGCGGCAGATTGCCTGCGTCAGGTGATTCAGCCCGGAGATACGGTCATTGACGCCACCATGGGCAACGGTCATGACACAGCCATGCTGGCGGAGCTGGTAGGTGCTGCCGGTCATGTCATTGCCTTTGATGTGCAGGCGGATGCAGTGGCACATACCCGTGCCGCCTTGGAAGAAGCGGGTCTGTTGGATCGCTGCGAGCTGCATTGCATGGGGCACGAACACATCGGGGAAGTGGTTCAGTTGCCTGTGAAAACGGCCACCTTCAACCTGGGCTGGCTGCCAGGGGGCAACAAAACCATTACCACCCTGTGGCCTACCACCAAGCAGGCGGTGGAGGCTTGCCTGAAGCTGCTTGTACCCGGCGGCGTATTAACCATTTGCTCATATCCCGGGCATGCAGCAGGAGACGTGGAACGGCAGGCATTGATGACGCTGCTGTCCTCCCTGCGTCCTCAGGAGTTTAACGTGCTCCACCAACATTTCCTGAATGCGGGAGCCGGGGCACCGGAATGTTTTATCATCCAAAAACAATATTGAATCTGGAAGATAGTCAAACGCTTCCGTCACAAAAGCCACGTCTTCAACGGCGTGGCTTTTGCGATGCTTAGAGGTTCAATAACTTTTCGATGTTTTGGTGCAAGATCATTTCCCGTTCTTCCTCCGTCAGAGGCAGGGCGTGAAAGCGGGCAATTTCGCCCACCGGGTTCCACATGGGATGATCCGTGCCGAAGAAAACCCGCTGGGCGCCATAGCGGTGAATCACCTTCACGGCTTCCTCGGGGGTAATGGCGTACAGGCTGGAGGAGCAGTCCACATACACGTCTTCCCGACCAGCAAGGATTTTCCACCCGTTGCCCCACATGGACCAGCCGCCCAAGTGGGCACAGATGGCCACCAGGTTTGGTACATGATCCAGCGCACGGGCGACACGCTCTGGGTTGCTGAAGGGATACCGGGTATCCCCGGTGTGAATCAGCACCGGCAGGCGGCGTTCTTCCATGGCTTCCAGCATTTTAATGGCGGCAGGACTGTCGAAAAGAAATTGTTGGGTATCTGGGTGAAGCTTAATGCCCCGCAAGCCCATCTGCATCATCCGATCCAACTCCGCCCCAATGTCCGGATAATCCGGGTGCATGGAACCGAAGCCCAACAGCCGGTCAGGATGGGCGGCAACGGTTGCAACAATAAAGTCGTTAACGCTTTGAACCCGCGCCGGGCTTACGGCGGCAGAGTGGACAATGGAAAGATCAATGCCGGCTTCCTTGCTGGAGGCAAGCAGCCCTTCTACGGTTCCGCCCATTTCCATGTGGGACCATTGATAGAATTCACCGATGGAGCGAACGGCCTTTGCGGCAATCTTGTCAGGATAGATGTGTGCGTGTACGTCAATGATCATAAAGTCCCTCTTACTCCCAAACAGAAAACAGCCGCCTGTGCTTTCCTGTACAGGCGGCCGCTGCAATGATTAGCGATAGATGATCTCGTCCCGGCGAGGACCGTTGGAAACCATGTGGATGGGTGCTTCAATCAGCTTCTCGATGGTTTCCACATACTTCCGGCAATTTTCCGGCAGATCATTGTAGTTCTTGATGCCCCGAATGTCCGTCTTCCAGCCGGGGAGCTTTTCATACACGGGCTTGCAGCGCATCAGGGTGGGGGTGGAGGGGAAGTCCGTAATCTGCTTGCCGTCCACTTCGTAGGCTACGCATACGGGAATCTCATCCAGGTAGCCCAGCACGTCCAGGTTGGTCATGACCACCTGAGTACCGCCCTGCACCATCACGCCGTAGCGAGTGGCGACAGCATCGAACCAGCCCACATCACGGGCACGGCCGGTGGTAGCACCGAATTCGCCGGCGTCACCGCCCCGGCGGCGGAGCTCATCGCCTTCAGCACCTTCCAGGCGGGTCACGAAAGGACCTGCGCCTACGCAGCTGGAATAAGCTTTCGTGACGCAATAGATATCCGTCATATCCCGAGGGGTCACGCCTGCACCTACGCAGCCGAAGCCTGCCAGGGGAGAGGAAGAAGTAACATAGGGATAGATGCCGTGATCAGGATCACGCAGGGTGCCCAGCTGACCCTCCAGCAGGATGGTCTTGCCTTCCTTGTTGGCCTTGTGCAGGAACAGGGTGGTGTCGCACACCATGGGCTTGATCTTTTCGGCCAGGCCTTCCAGATAGGCAACCAG
>CAVKHY010000055.1:8220-15973 GCA_963656345.1 bacterium
AGCGGGCTTGTGATACAAGTTTTCCAGCAGGCAGTTCTTCTTCACCAGGGCAATCTCCAGCCGCTTACGGAGAATGTCATGATCGTACAGCTGGCACACCTGCAGGCCAACCTTGGCATACTTGTCGGAATAGAAGGGCGCAATGCCGGACTTGGTGGAACCGAAGGAGTTCTTGCCCAGCCGCTCCTCCTCGAATTTATCAAAGTCAACATGATAGGGCATCATGACCTGTGCCCGGTCGCTGATGAGCAGCTTGGGCATGGGCACGCCACGAGAAGTCAGGGAATCCAGCTCTTTCAGCAGAGCTTCGATATTCAGTGCAACGCCGGGGCCGATCACATTGTATACATTCTGATGGAACACGCCGGAGGGCAGCAGATGCAGAGAGAACTTGCCATATTCATTGATAATGGTGTGGCCTGCGTTGGCACCGCCCTGAAAGCGGACAACCACATCGCTCTTCTCAGCAAGAAGATCGGTCACCTTGCCTTTGCCTTCGTCGCCCCAGTTAGCGCCTACGATGGTATGAACCATGGATAAAGCCTCCTCAATGCCGCGGGAAAAATCCCGGGACAGTCCTTGAAACACACTTGTCTATTATGATTCATAGGGCAGGGAATGTCAAGGGAAAAACAATAAAAACCGTACGTTCCCGGCAAACATCCCGTGAATGTGCATCTATTCCTGCACTTTTGCAGCAAGAGATGCAATTTCCCGGTCGTGATACACCACATGCAGCGCATCACCGGGCTGATAGGCCGGGAAATCCTTCTGCTTATCAAAGTAGAAGAGACGCTCGGTGGGGGTGCCCTTGTCATCCGGCACTTCCAGGGTCAGAGCGTGATAGGATACGCCGTCTACCAGCGACACCTCGGTGCTGAGGCTGCGGAAAATGCCGTCAATCTCCCGGGTGCGACCGTGGAGCATGTTGTCCACGTGGGTGATATAACACTTGATGGGGCGCAGCGCCAAATCATACACCGCAATGGCCAGCATGCCGGCGGCGATGGTCAGCCCGATGGTCAGAGCTTCGATACGGATAATCAGGGAAACGACAATCCCGGCAAGGAACAAAGCCAGCAGGGCAAAAAGAATCCCCCTCCGCCGCTTCAGCTGGGCGTGCAGCGCATCCAAATCCTTTTCCGAATACAAGACGAAACCTCCTCTTTCAAAGGAAATCAATCTGCATTTATTATGAAGCAAAGCAGCCGGATTGTAAAGGGGCGAAACGGGCAGGTTGGTAAAGAGAAAATGGAGAAAACCATGGAAGTCAAGGCCTTTGCAAAGTGATGAACAAAATGTGAAAAATGTGGATTGCCTGCCTTTGGGGAGTATGCTACAATGATGGGCGAGGAGAAGGAGGCCGAAGACGTTGCAGACCGCAGTGAAAAACGATCGCCCTGCTGCACGGGCGACCTGGCTGAACCTTGGAGACGCCTATGCCTACATTTATTGCCTGATGATGTCCTATCTGTTGGTGGGGGTTTCGGTGCCCGGCGGCGCACTGTATATGTGCGGACGGGTGGCCAGCATGCTCTTTTCCGGCTCCTGGGGGGAATATAATCGGCTGATCAGCAAAAGGACACGGATCATCAGCGCCATCGGCTTAACGGTGCTGATGCTGGCCAGCGTTTTGGTGGCGGTTTTTTATCCCGTGCAGGAAGTCAACTCCATGATGTGGCTGCTGTTTGCGACCATCCTGACCATGACCGTGGGGGATATCCTGGGCTGGCGGCTGGTGTACCTCAGCCTGAACCGGGGCATGGAGGAGAAGCGGTTCATCCTTCTGTATGCGGCGGTGCAGGCGGTCCCTTTTCTGGTGGGCGCCGGGCTGCTGCTGGGCAGCGTCTCCGGAGTGGAAGGCTGGATGGCCGTAGGCGGTCTTGCCCTGGCGACTGTCGCTATTTGCTATGGTCAACTGAAGCAGCGCCGGGACGCAGGCCTCCGCAGCAGCGTGAAAGCGGAGGACGTGGCGCACCTGCATGAGCAGATCAGGAAGGCCAATGCCTACGCCAATTATGAGATCATTTCCGGCCTGATCCTCGTGGCGCAGCAGATGACTATTGTGGTGATGTACACCTTCCCGGCCATCTCCTCGGAAAAGATGCTTATCAGCATGGCACTGGCCATGCTGTGCACCCTGGTGTGCCGGGAAGCGGCAGAATGGATCATGGCACGCCGGGAGAAAAAGAAGACTTCGGAGCCTATCAATTTGCTGCTTATTGGCCTGTTTCTTTGGCTGTATGGGCTGATCCTTTTCAGCCGCTTTCTGCGCAGCAAGACCATGACCTTCAGTGACGCTTACCTGTGCATGGGCTTGTGCACCGCAGGGTCTACCGTGTGCACCACTTGCCTGAGCCACTTGGAAAGCGTCATGAACGAGGTGGCCTGCTTTGCTACCGGGGAAAAGAAGACAACTGTCTATGATCGCATGCGCTTAATGGGCAGCAGCATGGCGGTACTGGCGGGGCAGATGCTTGCCTTGGCAGCCCTGACGCTGCTCATGTTCATGGGCAGCCAAAGGCCGGAAGTGGAGACTCTTGTACCCCAGTTCCAGCCCATCATGGTGATTCCGGCATTGATTCTGGTCATCGTGGCCGTTGGCGCAACCCTGCGCTTTCCCATGTCCAAGCGGTACATGGACAAGCTGCAGCGCTTCCTGCACCTGAAGGAAGAAGGGGGAGACAACCCGGCACTGGAAAAGCAGCTGGAAACGGTGGTCATCAAGCGGCACCGATATCCCATCGGCACTCGGCTGGTCATGGCACTGCTGCGTCCCTTTTATCGGCACAAACTGCAAGGCACGGAAAACATTGTGCAGGATGAAAACAACCCCATCGTGTTCCTCTGCAATCACGGGGAAGTATACGGTCCGGTGGTGTGTATGCTGTACATCCCCGTGCCTATTCGCCCATGGACGATTTCTGAAATGTCCATTGACCCGGAGGAGGTCAGCGAGTACCTGTACCGCTATACCATCGGCCCCATTCCGTGGCTGCCGGAAAAGGCGAAGCACTGGATTACCCACATCATCGGCCCGGTATCCGTGTGGGCCATGAACCAGGTGGAGTGCGTGCCCGTGTTCCGTAACAAGCCCAGCAAGCTGATGCAGACCTTCCGCCTATCCGTGGAGGCCATGGAGGCAGGGGATAACCTGCTGATTTTCCCGGAAAACCCCAACGCTATTGAGGATGGTAAGGGCTATGAGCTGGGAGGACTGGGGCCTCTCTTCTCCGGCTTTGCCATGCTGGCACAGATTTACTACCACCGCACGGGGAAGTGCTGCCGCTTCCTGCCCATGTATGCCCACAAGAAACAGCGCACCATGACCTTTGCACCCCCCATTACCTACGACCCTGACAATGACCCCATGGCGGAGCGAGATCGGATCGTGCAGTATGCGGACAGCCAAATGCGCCGTATTTCGGAGGAAGAGGAAGCCAAATGGCAGGCCAAGCAGCGGGGCAAGGGACAAGGAAAAAGGAAGAAGAAGTAAGGAGATTTTTCGTACAGTAAGAACGCCCAATAATCGTTTATCCGGAAAACCCATGGATGAAGACACTGTACGGGGAAGTTTCCTAATTCTCTGAAATCATGAAGCAGTTCTCCGCACGGCGGTACTTTGGGTAAGTCGCCACTTTTCACAGGCCGGGAAGTATGCTATAATGGAGCAGGAAATAAGGCGGTGCCTTGTTTCTTATGATGATGTTCCGATATTGTCACTGCCTTGGGCAGGAGAAAGGAATACCATGAGTCAGGATAAGAAGAAGGACGCAAAGGGCAAGTCCCTGAAGGCGGGCGTCATTGCCTTTGGCGCAACGGCAGTGGTGTACTCCTTGATTTTCCCGCCGGTGACGCTGCCCGGCATTTTGATTGGCGCAGGTCTTTCCTTGTTGGTGGGGAAGGTGGTGTCCATTATGGCGACCGATCTGGACTTGACCACCCATAACCGGCAGGATCAGGCAGCCAACACGCTGAAGAAGGACGTGGAGGAACTGCCCCTGTCCGGGGACGAAACAGCGGATGGGGTCATTACCAAGGGACAGGAAATGCTCCGGCAGATTCGTGCGGAGAACGACGCCATTCCGGATGAAACCCTTTCCAAGCAGATGGACGAGCTTTCCCAGAAGTGTGTGCAGATCTTCCGCACCGTGGCGGAGAAGCCCGGGAAGGCCACCCAGATTCGCAAGTTCATGAATTATTATCTGCCCACCACCCTGAAGATGCTGACCAACTACCGCACCATGCAGCAGCGTGGCGTATCCGAGAAGGACATGCAGGAAGCCCATGCAACCCTGACCCGTGGCATGGATATGGTGTTAACTGCCTGCCAGAAGCAGCTGGATAACCTGTATAAGGATAACATGCTGGATGTATCCACGGATATTGATGTGCTGGAACAAATGCTGAAGCGGGACGGCTTTGCCGGTTACGGCGTGGCCGCCATGACAGAGACTCCCAAGCAGGAAGCCCGTACCGCCGCCGCTCAGCAGATGCAGCAAACTGATGTGCCGGTGCTGAAGGTGCCGGACGCAAAGGAATTTATCGCCGAGCAAAAGAGCAAGAAAGAGCAAAACTGAGGAGGAAGATCACCATGAGCGAAACCAATCAGATGCCGCTGCTGACCCTGAATACCCCTGCCCCAAAGGCGGAAGAAACCACTGCAGTCTCCATTCAGCAGACGGCGGCCGCAGCCCCTGCCGCCCCGGAAGCTTCCCCCCGGCTGGATGACAGCCAGCTGACGGATGCGGAGCGGAAGGCCATTGCGGACTTTGTGGGCAAGCTGGATGTGACCAATCCCGATCATGTGCTGCTGTTCGGCGCAGATGCACAGAAGAAAATTGCCGACTTTTCCGATACGGCGCTGGATGCTGTGAAGACCCAGGACACCGGCGAGGTTGGTAATATGCTGATTAACCTTGTAACGGAGCTGAAGGGCTTTGAAGCAGACACGGAAGAGCCCAAGGGACTGAAGAAGCTGTTCAGCAAGCCAACCGATACAGTGGAGCGGATGAAGGCTCGATATACCAAGGTCAGCGGCAATGTGGAAAACATTGCGGACTCCTTGGAGAATTATCAGGCACAGCTGCTGAAGGACGTAGCCATGTTCGACCGGCTGTATGATCAGAACAGCGACTATTTCCATCAGCTGACCCTGTACATCATTGCCGGCGAGGAAAAGCTCCAGCAGGTTCGTGAAGGCGAACTGAAGGAAATGCAGGACAAGGCGGCCAAGTCCGGCGATGCCATGGACGCTCAGCAGGCAAACGACCTGGCTGCCCAGTGCGACCGCTTTGAAAAGAAGCTTCATGACCTGAAGCTGACCCGTCAGGTGGCCATGCAGATGGCACCCCAGATTCGCCTGCTGCAGAACAATGACAGCCTGCTGGTAGAGCGGATTCAGTCCACCCTGAGCAACACCCTGCCCCTGTGGAAGAGCCAGATGGTGCTGGCACTGGGGCTGCACCACAGCCAGCAGGCACTGAAGGCGCAGAACGCCGTAACGGACATGACCAACGAATTGCTGAAGAAGAATGCGGAAGCCCTGAAGATGGGCACCATTGAAACCGCCAAAGAAGCGGAACGGGGCATTATTGATATTGAGACCTTGGTACAGACCAATCAGAGCCTGATTGACACCATCAATGAAGTGATGACCATCCAGCAGGAGGGACGGACAAAGCGCATTGAGGCTGAAAAGACCATGGCACAGATGGAAACCGAGCTGAAGCAAAAGCTTCTGCAAACCAATCTGTAAGTTTGTTTTCCGTGTGCCCGGAGGGGATAACGGCCTCTCCGGGTCGTTCTGTATGCAGGAAAGGATACTATGCGCATCATCGGCCTGACAGGCGGCATCGCCTGCGGAAAAAGCAATGTATCGGCAGCCCTTGCGTCCCTGGGAGCGGTCATTATTGATGGAGATCTGCTTTCCAGGGAAGCGGCAGCGCCTGGCAGCAGCGGACTGGAAGCCATTCGCGCGGCCTTCGGGGATTCGGTATTCCATGCAGATGGAACGCTGAACCGGCGGATGCTGGGAGATCGGGTGTTTCAGCACCCGGAGGAGAAGGCCAGGCTGGATGGCATCATGCAGCCCTTGATCCGCAGTATGACCATGGCACGGATAGAGGAAGCAAAAAGCCAAGGAGCAAAGGCGTGCGTGCTGGATATGCCCCTGCTGTACGAGTTTGGCTACGATACCTTGTGCGACACGGTGTGGTGCGTGTATCTCCCGCCGGAAATGCAGCTTCAGCGGCTCATGGAACGGGACCACATGACCCGACAGCAGGCGCTGAACCGTATCGCAAGCCAAATGCCCGCAGCGGAAAAAGCCGCAAGAGCCCAAACCGTGATTCATACCGATGGCACCCTGGAGGAAACTCAAAACATGGTGAAGCAACTGTATGCCCGGGAAATGGCAGAAAGCCTCTCATGGGGAAGGAGGATGCAATGACCGAAGTACAAACACCCCGCAGACCTTCCCACCGATCGGATCGGTATCAAGCAGCGGAAAACACGCCGGTTGCTGCTGAAACGAGCAGCCAGGCGATTTCTACGGATACGGAAGCGGAAACGCCGCCGGTTCGCTACCGCCACCGCTCGGATCGTGTGGAAGCAATGCTTGCTCAACCGGCCGAAACTGCGCAGCCTGTCACTGTGCCCCAAGTGCGGAGGAAACCTGCGACCCCTGCGGCTTACCCTGTTTCACGAGCGGAAAGCCGGGAGCAAATGCCGCCGCCTAAGATGGAACGCCCCGTGAAGGCAGCCGTTCGGGAAAAAGAGCGGGCAGGGAAACGCATGCCCACCTGGCTGGTCGCTTCACTGGCGGTGCTGTTTTTTCTCTCTGCCGGACTGTTCACGGCTCAATCCCTGATGCAGGCCTATCTGACCCAGCGGCAGCAGGAGCGGGAAGCAGCTTATCAACGGGTGGTAGATGCTCATCCTATCTACTATAAGGATTTCATTGAGCAATATGCGGCGGAAAACAATCTCCACCCTGCTTTCGTGGAGGCTATTATTCTCAACGAAAGCTCTTACCGCACGGATGCGGAGTCTTCCGTAGGTGCACGGGGACTGATGCAGATCATGCCAGACACTGCCCAGTGGATTGCCGGTAAGCTGAAGGACACAGGCTACAGCTTTGATAATATGTATGATGCGGAAACCAACATCAAGTACGGTACCTGGTATTTGGGCTATCTGTCCAAGCTTTTCCGAGGGGATCCGATTCTTGTATCCGCAGCCTACCATGCCGGTCAGGGGGAAGTTACCGGCTGGCTGAGCGATCCTAGTATGTCTGAGGATGGGGTTACGATTAAACTGGAAAACATGATTGACGGACCGACAAAAAGATATGCAGGGAGAGTGACAAAAGCTTATGGCGTATATGAAGCCCTCTACTATGCGGCGGATGATGCTGCTGATGATGACGCTGTGCCTGACGTTGTGGATGCTGCCCATCGCTGAAGCAGCCACCACCAACGTTGGGGAAAGCCTGGTGGTGGGCATCCAATCCACGAAAACCACGCTGATTCGTCCCCTGGATCCGCAAGAGCGGGATATCATGAGCGTTTATGACCTGGTGTACGACAGCTTGGTGACCATTGATGATGATTATTTGCCGCAGCCTTCTCTTGCGGAAAGCTGGGAGGAAACGGGCAATGGAAAAACCTGGACGTTCCACCTGCGCAGCAACGTGTATTTTTCCGATGGTACGCCCATGACCGCCAATGATGTGGTGGCTACGGCTCAGTAT